>CAYVKB010000017.1:11175-38096 GCA_964451985.1 uncultured Fimbriimonadales bacterium
CTCGGCGGGAGCCTCGCCCTCCAAGCACACGCTCTGAGCAGAGGACGGCTCGGCGGGAGCCTCGCTCTCCAACAGGGGGATGCAACTGGCTCGGCAGGAGCCTCGCCCTCCAGTTGGCTGTTTTGTTGTGCCGCGCCTTGTCCCCCTGACAAGCCACAAGCCGTTCAGATAGGCACTTGATGGACTAGCGTAAGGCACGTTTTTATTAGCATAGCCAAACAGTTGCACCACCCCCTGCCCGTAAACTCAAAACAAACGTCTATGTTGCATTCGCCCCTAAGGGCGGGTGCTGATGAAACGAGGATGCTGTACGTTGTGAAGGTCCCAGCGGTTTCGTGAGCCTAAGGGGTTTTTCATGTCGCGAGTTCAGTTATTACGAAAACTTCAAGCGATGCTCTAGATCGAGAGACCCCTGGCTGTGCTCGGAATGACCACTATAGATGGAACTCTCGTGCCTGTGTGCCTTCCGGCAACGCACGACAAGTGAATAGCAGCACCTGCGTTTGTATGGCGACTCGATGCAGAAGGTCGAGTGCGGCGCGGAGGCGTTCCGCGTCGAAGTGCACGAATGGGTCGTCCAGCAGCAGGGGCAGGCGTGTATCGTCAGATAAGGCGTCCGAGAGTCCCAGTCGGCAGGCGAAAAATAGTTGGTCTAATACGCCTGCGCTCCATGCGGGTTGCCCATCTTCCACAGGCAGGAGTTCGGCTCGATTAGGATGGTGGACTTGCAGGCGGAGGGTTTCGTCTAAGTTGGCTTGCGTGTAGCGTCCGAGGGTGAGGGTGGGCAGGTACGCCTCGATGCGGGGCTTGAGACGCGGGCTGAGGTTGCTGAGGTATTGCGCATTCGCCTCGCTGAGCAGTTGCTCGGTGGTTTCCAGCAGGCGTTGGCGATGTTGGAGTTGCTGCAGGCGTTGCAGGGCGCGTTCGTATTCTAAAGCGACGGCGTCGGCAGGTTCGGGATGGGGCAGGTTCGCTAACGCACCCTCACAGCGTAGTTGCTCCGCCTGCAGCTCGTTGAGGCGTCGGCGTTCGTGCTCCACCTGCGCCTCCAACCTCATCAGCCCTTCCGCTGACAGCCCTTCCTGAATGAGTGGATCGCGTCGCAGTTGCTCCTGTAAGCCGAGAATCTCGACTGCGAGTTCACGTTGGCGTTCGCGCAGGGCTTTGGGGTCGTGAATGGCGTGCAGGGCGTCGATTTGGCGGCGGGTGGCGTCCAGCTCGGCGCGTTTGGCGTGCAGTGCGTTCCAGCGTTCGCTGAACTGCTGCATCACGCGCTGGAGTAGGGCAGTTAGGTTCGCATCGTGTGCCTCTGCTGCACCGTTAGCGGGGGGCGTTTCAAGTGTGTAGCCCGCCGTGTGTAGCAGTTCGGTAAGGGTTAGCCAGTGGGTTTTCGCCTCTGCTTGGGCCTGCTGCAGAGGAGGCTCCTCGGGCGACGTAAGATTGCCTTGCCCGCGCCACAGCAGCGCGACGCCGAGCGCAGCCAGCCCCAGCGCGAGCGCAACACCCCCCAGCACTGGTGATACACCCCACAGTGGCGCGCTGGCGACCAGCAGAGCCACGCCCAGAACCGCGAAGCCCACTCGCGCCTGCGTGCGCCCGCGCATCTGCTGATGCTCCGCCCGTTGTCGACGCGCCCCCTCCGATAGCGTGTGCAAACGGCGCGCCGCGTCCTGATAGCGCAGGTATGCAGCATCCAGCTGCTCCTTGAAATCGCTCGGTAGGGCATCCCAGTCGGCGAATTGGGTTAGCTCGGTTTCCAGCTCACGGGTGCGTCGTTCCAGCTGCTCCAGTTTATCTAAATGGCGTTGGTTCGTGTCCGCCTCGCGGCGCAGGCGTTCCAGTTGTTCCTGCTGTGCCATCAAGCTGCGCCATCGCTGCAGCAGCTGCTCGTGCATCTCCAGTTGCGGGCGCACCTGGCCGACTTCGGACTCAATCTGTTGCAGTTGCGCGCGCAGGTTCTGGCGTTGTTGCTCTGCGTTCCGCGATTCGCGCAGGCGCGCCTCTATCGTCTGGACAGTCCGTTCCTGCATCTCGATGGACATGCGCAGCCGACGCCGCTCCTGCTGAAGCGTGCTGAGAATTCGGTTCAGGTCCGTGCTGACTGCGCTGATGCGCAGTTGCTGCTGCAGCGATTTGAGATTGCGGTTCGCAATCTGAGCAAGCTCGCGCTGACGCACGCAGGCGGTCGCCAGATAGACTTCCTGCGGGATTTGCCATAGTTGCTCCCAGCGGGCGCGGGCGGCGTCCCCGCTGAGGGTCTCCTCGCCGATTTGCAGAGTGAACTCGGCGCGTTTGCGCGGGTCGTCGACGGGGTGGAACTTGCGGAGGCGTACCTGCTCGCCGCGCAGTTCCAGTTCCAGCTCCAGTGTCCAGCCGTGCGGGTGTCCCCAGTGGATGCGCTCGCGGGCGGTCTGAGCGGTGGAGGTGGGCAGGGTGTAGAGGGCGTCCAGCAAAGCAGCAAGCAGTGTGCTTTTGCCCGATTCGTTCGCGCCGTAGAAGATGTTCAGCCCCACATCGAACTCGAACGTGGTGCGCTCGCGGAACCTTCCGTAGCCCTCTACGGCAAGTTGGAGAAATCTCATAGCCTGCCTCCCCGCAGCAGGTACAGTGCGGTCTGCGTCGCCTCATAGTAGAGGCTTGCCTTGTCTGGTTCCTGCGCCGCTTTGGATTGCGCCAGTTCGGTCAGCATCGCTTCAAAGGGCGTGTGGGGCTGCAGCAGTTCGGGCTGGAACGCGCTCTCCAGCTCCAGCCACAGGCACGCGGGCTGCAGGCTCTCGGTAAGCAGTTGGAGATTTAGCGGCTCGTCGCCTGCCCAGCGTCCTGTGAGGCGGATGCGGGCGACGGTTTCAGGCGTTAGTAGATCGCGCAGGTCATGCACCAACGCCTGCATGTTGCGGTACGCGCTAATGTCCCAGTCGAGCGTGCCATTGGGTGCGCTGCTGGGCGGGCGCGACTCGCCCACTGGGATACTTTGCACGCGGGCGGGCTGCCTCTGCACGAGTTCTATAATAAGCATCGTGGCGGGCAGCTGCTGGCGGGGCATAATCATTTCGGGCGCACCGCTGTACCAGCACACTGTGCGTCCCGCGTTCCACTCCTGTGGCGAGTGCCAGTCGCCCAGCGCGATGTAGTCCAGCCCACTCTGGGCAATCCACTCGGGCTGAATCTCGCCTTGCCCACCCGCACTGGGCATCGAGCCATGCATCACCGCGACCTGAAACGGCGCACCGCGCGGGTCTCGACGCAGCGACGCCTCCCAGTGCGCAGAATCTCCTGCAGGGCAGGCGACGACCTCCAAGTCCAGCTCATCTAAGCGGATGCGCTTCGTTTCGGACAGAAAGTGGAGGTTGCTGGGCAGGCTGACCTCGCGGAACGGATGTCGCTCGGCGGGGTCGTGGTTGCCTGGGATTACGATGACAGGCAGGCGCGACTCGGCAATCACAGTCAGGGCGAGCTCGATCCAGCGGCGCGCCACGCGAGAGCTATCGAACAGGTCGCCTGCAATCAGCACGGCGTGGCAGTCTTGCGCTTGAGCAAACACGCGCCGAAATGCTCGCGTCAGTCGCTCCTGATGCGCCTCTGCTGCCTCCCCCAAGTAGCCGAACGCCCTGCCCAGATGCACATCCGCCGTGTGCGCAAGCCGTAGCACGGCATATCGGTTCGACGGGCAGGGCGATTTCCCTACATCGCTCAGTCGTTGCGGAATAGGCTACCGATAAACCAGCCAATCGCCATCCCCAGCAGCGGCAGCGTGTTCATGAAGTTCACATGCACGCGCAGCCAGTCGGCGATATCCCAATAGCCTATCAGAATCACCGCCGCGTCCAGCAGGCAGCGGAAGCCCGTGTAGACCAGCGCGACCATGAACGCAGGCGCGTTCAACTCTCCGCGCGTGACCACCCACGACAGCCCCAGCAGCAGCGCGTACCCGACCAGTGTCGCTACAGGGTTCGACAGCACGCTGTGCATCAGCAGCAACAACATCACATCTCGATACGCGCTTATGTCCTCGAACTTCTCGCTGAGATACGAGTTGGGCAGCCACAAGCCAATCAGCGTCGACGCTGCCAGCTGGATCCACAGTGTCCATTCCGGACGCCACAGAATTGCAATCAGCCCCAGCACGGCAATCAACATCGCCACGCCGAAGAACCGCTCCAGCTTAGCAGACAGCGTGTAGCCTGTGTCGACCTCGTAGAGGACTTTGATTTTCTTCGCCTCTTCCGCCACTTCGTACAGGGGGTTATTGTGCATCTTTACCAGCCTCCACTTGCAGTGTTGGTTTCGCCTGCGTTCAGTTTTATCGTGTTGAGAATGCGCTCGTACACGGGTTGGTAGGCGTTGAACTGATGAGGTGGGCTGTAGGCGACAAAGTGCAACGCCTCCGACTGCGACACGGGTACAGTGACGACATAGCCCTGCGCAGGCAGCTCGAACAGCGGTACCAAGTGCGTGAGTGTGAACTCGAAGTCCGTGCGCAATCCGAGTACACCTTGCACGCGCACACGTCGGTTCCGTGTCGGCTTCAGTCTGGCAAACGCCTTGCCCAGATCCTCCAGCTGAGTTTGGTGGACTTGCTGCAACAGGCGTGCGGCTTGCTGTTCGGGCGTTGCAGCGGAGGATGTCTCGCCCCCCATCAGGTCGCTGCGTATCGTCACCAGTATCACCTTCGCGCCTGTGCGTGCCCCCCGCTCGATGCGCAGGGCATCTTGTATCTGCACGGGGCTATTAGGGGTGTTCATCCCCATCTGAGTCAGTGCGTCCCGGTGAGTACGGAATCCGAACGGAACCTGCACAGTAAACCGCCCCTGTTGGACGGTCGTCCACTGGTCGCGAATTGGAGACTGCTTTGCACGAGGGCTGGACACCACAGTCAGAATTGCAGCAACCCCTACTGTGGAGCCTATCCACAGAAAACGATAGAGCCATAACATACCATGCACTCCTTGCCTATTTAGATTTTCGGATGAATACAAAAAGTTCCCAAAGGGTTTGTTCCATAGCAAGCCTCTCACGGAATTAAGCCGTCCCCCCACAAAGAGGACTGGCATGGACTTGTGTGCAGCGTTCTTGTTAGAGGCATGCCCCTGTGCGCGCCTCAATAGGACATATATGAGGCGTTGTTTGAGGTTTTCGTAGTGACCGAGTATGCTGGAGGCGCGACAGCATCGGAGGCGGGACAGCCCCGCTGTGTAGTACAAGGGCGAGTTGGGGCACTCCCAACCCGCACCTGTGTTCTTACGGCTTCAACTGCTGGCTCACGGTTTCGCGGAGCATCATCCCGCGCCGTAGCCATTCCTTCACAAAATGAGTTCCGCTCATCGACTGCTCGTAGGGCACGGTTCCTCGCGGCACGACGCCTGTCGCCACGCCGTGCGCAATAATCCCCGCTGCGAAGCCCGTGCAGCGCTCCATCGCCGTCAAGCCCGTCTCGTCGTCGTGGTACTCCACGAACTCGAGGCGAATCGAGTAGGGCGCGCCGTTTTTCACGCCTGCGCCGTACACATACACGACCACGAGGTCTTTCTCCTCTGGGAAGTCGATATGCGGTGGGATAATGGTCGCCGCCACCTCACGCGGAGTGATGTGTATCCCGCGTAGGTTGATAGGCTGCTCGTCAAAGAAGCCCAAGTCGCGCAGGGCGCGCATCGCGTCCCAGTGTCCCGGATAGCGCAGCGTCTTGTAGTCGTACTCTTTCACTTTACCTTGCAGGGTGTAGGGCGCAGTGGAGGTGCCGCCTGAAGTGGGAGCGGCTTCCAGCTCGCCCAGTGGCTCAATCTCGATGCACTCCACATCGTCCATCGTGGACACATAGTGTGGCTTGCCTTCGTGCAGCGTGAGCGCCTCGCCCATGTACTCCGAAATCACGCCAATCATGTTGAAGACCAGCTTATAGCCAATCGGCGGGATGGGGCGTTGGGGCAAGCCGCCGCAACGCAGGCGTATCTCGTGGCACTCGTCCATCTGCTCCATACAGTACAGTCCCAGATGGTTCACCATGCCCGGTGCCAGCCCGCAATCGGGCACGAGCGCGATGTGCGCTTTTTTTGCTTCTTCGTCGCGCTTGCGGAACTCGTTCCAAAACCACTCGGGGTCGTTGCCCATATCGATGAAGCTGCGCTTCACATCCAGCGCGTGCTGAATCAGGCGCATATTCATCTGCCACGGTACCGCACTGATAACTACATCGGCTTGCTCGAAGTAGCGTTTCACCTGCGCCTCGTCACTGGCGTCCACGCGTTGGGGTTTCACTAGGTCGCGCTGCAACAACTGATTGACCATTTCGGCTTTCTGGATGGCGCGTTGCTCGTCAATATCCGCTAAATAAATTGTTTCCGCGTCGCCGAACCGTGCGAGGTCATAGGCGACGGCGGGACCTTGCATGCCTGCTCCCAGAATGGCGTATTTGAATTGCATAGTTACCTCCTTCGTTTACAAAACAAAGGGGGGCGTTGCCCCCCCCTCGCTTATTGTACCCGATTCGCCCTTTACGGCTCTTTTTATCGGATGAGCTGCAGCACGCCCTGTGGCGCGAAGTTCGCCTGACCCAGCACGGACATACCCGCCTGCTGCAGGATCTGGAACTTCGTGAAGCGGCTAATCTCTTCCGCGAAGTTCGTGTCGCGAATAGCCGACTCGGTCGCCGTCAGGTTCTCTTTGGCAACGGACAGCGAGCGCATATTACTTTCGAGGATGTTTTTCTGGAACGCGCCCATATCGCCGCGCAGCTTGGAGACCTGTAAGATAGCGGCGTCGATGATTTTCAGCGCTTCCTCTGCGCCACCGGACTTGGTGACGTCGACGTCCTTGAGGCTCTTACCCGCGACGACAGAGGTTCCGAGCTGGTCAGCGCGCATGTTATTGATGGAGAACCGTGCAATCTGTCCGGCGTTCGCGCCAATCTGGAACTCGAGCTGACCTGCCGAGGTTCGCCCCACAGCGCCGTCGCCGTTTGTGGTGTGATTGCCGAACTCGGTCAATAGGATGGTATTTCCTTTGACGTCGGTCAACTTCAGTCCCGAATCGCCCGAGGCTTTCCCGCCTGTGAACAGCACAGTTACGACACCGCCGTCGATATTCCTCACACTGACGGTTGCTGCGGCATTTGTACCTGTCGCCGATGTGGAAGTCGCTGTATCGAACAGTATTGCCTGCTGGTCGTTCACGGTCACCGAGAAGTTCGCACCGTAGTTCAGTGTGCGCAGTCGGATGTTCCAGTTAGTTCCTGACTGTACGAGATCGGCGGCGACGCCCGTTACACTGCTTTGTGCGTTTATCTGGTCGGCAAAGCTCTGCAGAGTAGTTGTGCCTGCCTGAGTGGTGAAGTTCACGCCATTGATGACAACGGAAGCCGAGGTCGCGATAACCGCTGTCGATGCGTTGTAGTTGCGATCGCCCACTACCTGAGCGCGAGTCGCAGCCGCGGTGACGTCGATGGTGATAACCCCCGAGCCAATCGCGTAGTCCTGAGAAGCGGCGCCTGCCACACTGCCGAACACAGAACCGCCGAAGAACACACCACCCACACGCTGGAAGTCGGTTACAACCGCCGTCGTGCCAGCAGTTCCGTTGAGCAGCTTCTTCGTACCGAACTGGGTTTGCGCCGCGATACGGTTGATACTGTCAATCGCCGAGGCAATCTGGTTCTGGTTGGCTTGCAGAGCGGTCTGGTCGTTCGTACCTGTGTTTCCCGAGGCAACGGCAAGTTGGCGCATGCTGCGCAGCAGATTGTGCACTTCCTCCAGTGCGCCCTCGGCGGTCTTCACGAGGTTCGTCGCGTCTTGCGAGTTGGCAATCGCTTGTTCCAAGCCAGTAATCTGTGCACGCAGGTCTTCCGAGCGAATCAAGCCTGCAGGGTCGTCCGCACTGCGGTTGATACGCAGACCTGAAGCGAGTTTCTCAATCGAGCGTCCGAAGCCGTCAGATGCGCGCTCTACGTTGCGCAGCGCGTTCAGCGCTGACATGTTTGTGTTGATGCGTAAACTCATCGTTCAATCCTCCCTGATCGTGTGCTTTCCGACGCACCTGCCCTTGCCGTTCCGTCGGCGCGGGCGTGGCGTGCGCGTCAAGACGGATTGTCGGCAAAACCTAAACCAACACTCTCTGCAAATTTGCGAGGTTCTATAAAATATCGTACAAGTACCGGTATCCTGTGCAGAATACGGGGATTGGAGGCTGCGCAGAGAATGGCAGCCTTGTGGCACAGTAAACTTTGTCATTCTGAGCGCAGTAAAGTAACTTCGGGTGTCTTCTCAGCAATCCCCGTTAGTTGGGTCATCCGAATCTGGCGCAGCAGCTTCACCGCATCGTTCGGTAGTCGCTCTAACTGCAATCCCACGCGGTAGCGCGGCTGCCCGTGTTCAACGAAGGCGACCACGCTGCGCACAACACCCTCGCGCTGAAAACCGAGGATTCCGCTTTCGGTTTCCGCTTGCACCTCGAGATGCAATTGTGCGCCCCGGTGGGGCGGCTCGGCAAGAATCACACACGCGCCTGTCTCGCTGAGATTCACTAAAGTCGCCTCCGTAGCGCGCTGCAGTCGCCCTGCCAGCGAGATGAATGCGCGCCCTTGCAGAGGCACGCGCGGATGGCGACGGCGTTGCAGGCGGCGTATCAGCGTCGGCTGTCGCAACAGCCACAGGGCGGAACTCTCGCGCGGCAGATACTCGACGACGCGCGTGTTGAACTGATAGAGCGCATCACTGCCCGTCCATTCCAACAGCCAGCGGGTATTCTCAGGAGGCACAATCCGTTCGGATTCCACGCTCAGCCACTGCTCGTCCATCCCACGCACGCGGCATGCCAGCGCGAAAGCGTTCTGTTTTAGCGACGCCAGCACACCCTGCTCCAAACCACTCACTCGCTTGGGCACAGAGGACGAGGGAGATGAAGCCATTTGGACAACTGCGTGAGTCGGTGTGAGCGGCCGCCGACGCTGAAGCAATGCACGTGTCGTCGCCAACAGCGTGTCGATATCAAACGGCTTATATAGCAGTGCATCGATGCCCAGCGCGAGCGCACGGCGCAAGTCGTCGGTCATCGTGTAGGCGGTAACCAGAAGCACAGGCAAATCGGGGAACCGTCGTCGCGCCTGCTCCAAAACCGTCACTCCCGAACCGTGCTGCAACCGCAAATCCAAAATCATCAGGTCGTAGCGTTGCGCTTCTAACTGCTGGAGCGCATCTTCCGCACTTTGCACCGTCTGACAAGCAAGCCCAATTGTGCGCAGTGCATCCGTCACCACGCGGTCTAACAACCTTTCATCTTCCACTAACAACACGATAATGTCTGGCAACTCTCTCCTCCTAGACAGCACGAAAACAATTTCCCTGTACCTGTACCACTCCACAGCAACTTTCGTGCCAAAGAGGAGAGTTGTCAGGTTTTTTGTAAAAGAAGGTTTAACTTTGGCAAATCATAAGTCTGAGCGCGCTATACCCCTCTCCCACCGTATGAGAGAGGGGCATGGGGTGAAGGCTAGCCAGGTGCTACACCACCTCCGTAATTACCACGCGCTTGAAGATGAACTGCCCGTCGCGATAATCCACGCGCACGGTGTCGCCATCCGTGAACTCGCGAGCGAGTATTTTTTGCGCCAGCGGGTTCAGCACCTCGCGCTCAATCGTGCGTCGTAGAGGACGCGCCCCGAGCTGCGGGTCGTAGCCTCGAACCGCCAGCTCCTGCTTCGCTTCCTCGCTCAACGCCAGCGTAATCTTGCGCTCGTCCAGACGCTTCTGGATGTAGCGCAACTGTAGGTCGACAATCCGCTTGATTTGCAGAATGTCCAGCGGATTGAACATAATAATCTCGTCGATTCGGTTCAGGAACTCCGGTCGGAAGTGCGCTCGCACCGCCTGTAGAATCTGCTCGCGAATTTCCTCCTTGTTGAACTCGGTCATCTCCTGGTAGAGGATGGAGCCGATGTTGCTGGTCATAATCACGAGCGTGTTGCGGAAGTCGACCGTGCGCCCTTGCCCGTCGGTAAGGCGTCCGTCGTCCAGCAGTTGCAGCAGCACGTTGAACACTTCCGGGTGCGCCTTCTCGATCTCGTCAAAAAGGATGACGCTGTAGGGGCGTCGGCGGATGGCTTCGGTGAGCTGCCCGCCCTCCTCGTAGCCGACATAGCCGGGTGGCGCGCCAATCAGTCGCGCGACCGAGTGGCGCTCCATATACTCACTCATGTCGATGCGCACGAGGTTGCGCTCATCATCGAACAGGAACTCGGCGAGGGCTTTCGCTAGCTCGGTCTTGCCCACGCCCGTCGGTCCAAGGAAGATGAACGAACCAATCGGGCGGTTGGGGTCAGAAAGTCCCGCGCGCGAGCGGCGAATGGCATTCGCCACCGCGACAATCGCCTCGTCCTGACCGACCACCCGCTGGTGCAGGCGTTCTTCAATATGCAGTAGCTTCTCACTCTCGGTCTCTTTCAGGCGTTGCACGGGAATGCCCGTCCACTTCGCCACGACCTCGGCGATGTCGTCTGCGTCTACCTCCTCTTTGAGTAGCTGCATCTCCTTCTGCACTTCGGCGAGTTGCTCTTGCAGTGCTTGGAGTTGTTTCTGGAGTTCGAGCAGTACGCCGTAGCGCAGTTCAGCGGCGCGTGCGAAGTCGCCCGCCCGTTCCGCCTGTTGTTCCTCGAACTTGGTCTGCTCGATGCGCTCTTTCGCCTCGCGAATCTGGGTAATCAGCTCCTTCTCGCGCTGCCAGTGAGCGACGAGTCGGCTTTTTTCCTCATTCATTGTAGCCAGTTCGCGCTCCAGTCGGGCGATTTGCTCTTTGGCTTGCGGGTTCTCTTCCTCGCGGCGCAACGCTTCGCGCTCAATCTCCAGCTGGCGGATGCGTCGGTCAATCTCGTCGATTTCGGTGGGCATGGAGTCGATCTCCATACGCAGTTTCGCTGCAGCCTCGTCGATAAGGTCAATCGCCTTATCGGGCAGGAATCGGTCGGTGATGTAGCGGGAGGAGAGTTTGGCGGCTGCCAAGATTGCGCTGTCGCTGATGCGCACGCCGTGATGCACCTCGTAGCGCTCTTTAAGCCCGCGTAGGATGGCAATGGTGTCTTCCACACTCGGCTCGCCCACGTACACGGGTTGGAAGCGTCGCTCCAGTGCGGGGTCTTTCTCGATGTGCTTGCGGTATTCGTCGAGGGTGGTCGCGCCGATGGTGCGCAGCTCACCCCGCGCCAGCAGGGGTTTGAGCATGTTGGCGGCATCCATCGCGCCCTCGGCTGCGCCCGCGCCTACAAGGGTATGAATCTCGTCGATGAACAAGATAATCTGCCCCTCCGCGCCCGTGACCTCTTTCAGCACGGCTTTCAGGCGTTCCTCGAACTCGCCGCGATACTTCGCGCCTGCAATCAGTGCCCCCAAATCGAGCTGCACGACACGCTTGTCTTTGAGGGTGTCAGGCACATCGCCTGTCGCGATGCGCTGTGCCAGCCCCTCCACGATGGCGGTTTTACCGACGCCCGGCTCGCCAATCAGCACAGGGTTGTTCTTGGTGCGGCGCGACAGCACGTGAATCACGCGCCGGATCTCCTCGTCGCGCCCAATCACGGGGTCAAGTTTGCCCTGCCGTGCGAGCAGCGTCAGGTCGCGCCCGTATTTCTCCAACGCCTGATACTTCTCTTCGGGGTTCTGGTCGGTGATGCGTTGCCCCCCTCGAATCTCCTGCAACGCCTTCAGAATCGCGTCTCGCGAGACGCCCTGCATGCGCAGCGCACGTCCCGCCTCGCCCGATGTGTCGGCGGCTAAGCCCAGCAGCAGGTGTTCAGTGCTGACATACTCGTCTTTTAGGCGCATCGCCTCATCGAAAGCGGTGTCAAAAGTCGCCTTCAGTCGCTGGGTAATCTGCGCCCCGACGGTAGATGCGCCCGAAACCTGCGGGCGGCGCGCCAAATCTTGCTCTATTGCCGTCTCAATCGTGCGAGGCACAACACCTAACTTTTGCAGTAGCGACGATACTACGCCCCCCTCCTGTTTCAGCAACGCCAGCAGCAGATGCTCGTTATCAATAGCAGGGTGGCGATACTGCTCGGATAGCCGTTGCGCCTCCTGCACAGCTTCCTGCGCCTTGATTGTCAGTTTGTCAAATCGCATCGTTTCCTCCAAGTTGAGTATAGTACTATCAAGTTGCTTGCTATGCATTATATAATACCCGATTGGGCAGTTTGGAGTTCCTGTTTCAAGGTATAATCGCACACCGAGACTATGGAGACGTTATCGAAATGACCCGCAGAGTCCTGCAAGTCCTCTTGTTTCAGACAGTTCGCGTGTTTGTGAACAGTCTGCGTCGCGCGTTTGGCAACCCTGTGCGTGCGATTTTGACGCTGGCGATTGTGGGTTTTGTGGTGTGTGGTTGGGGCGGTGCGCTGTTCGGCTCGCTGATTGAGCCGCCGCGTGAGACGCCTGTGCCGACTGAGTTACAGTCTGCTCAAATCGTGGCACGTTCACTGGGAATTGTGCTGATTGTCCACTGGCTCTATGTGGTGCTGACGGTGATTCCGTCGGTATTCCGCCCTGCGCAGATTCTGGTTCAGGAGAGCGATGTGCATTATCTTTTCACGACGCCGCTCAAGCCGATTACGCTCTTTCGCGGAATTATCTTGATACGAGGCTTGCTGGGCGCGCTCTTCTTTATGGTACTGTTGGTGCTTTACCTCCTAATGTTTGGCGGAGCGAACCTAAGGATGATGGCGATGACCCAACAGCCAGCGGCGAGCTCATGGGCGATGCTGGTGTACCCGTTGTTGTATTTGCTGGTGTTCACGGCGGCGTTGTTGGGCAGTGTAGCGATCGAGGCGATGGAAGTCGCAGGGCGCAGTCGGCGCAAGGTGTGGGCGTGGGGGCTGATGGGCTGGGCAGTTGCGAGCGTGTTGTTGGTGGGTGGGTGGATGTGGTATGCCTCGGCACAGGGTGGCGGCAGGACATTCATCGAGTTGCTGGGGCAGGCGGTGGACTGGACACCCGCCTATGTGTGGTTGCTGCCTGTGCGTGCGTTGGCGGACGCTGCGCTGGTACTGTATAACGGTTTCACACCTGCGATGGGCTTCGGGTTCGCGTTCTGGCTCTTCGGCGCGTGGCTGGGGAACGCTACCCTGAAGCGCTACCAGGACCGCCTGTACGAAGTGGGCGCGTCGCTGGCGCGTAAAGGTGCACAGGCGAAAGCCGTGCAGCGCGACCCTTACCGCGTGTTTTTGGAGCGCAAAGCCGAAAGCGCGGCAAACAAGCCCGTGCACACCCTGCGCTGGCTGCAACACTGGACACCACGCGGTGTACTCGCCCTGCTGTGGCGCGACTTGCTGATTACTTGGCGCGCCAGTGGCTGGGGCAACCTGATTGTGATTGCGATTCTCGCCGTACTGCCCGTTGCGCTGATGCTAATCACCCAGCTCAGCGTAAACCCTGAACGCGACCTGCGCAACGCGTTGCGAGTCGCGTATGTGGGGGCGCAGTCGCTGTCGGTCTTCTTTATCGCCTTCGGCGCGTACTACGGGATGACTGACATGCTACGCCGCGTGGAGTGGCAAAAGCCGTTGCCTTTCTCACCGCGCAGTGTGGTGATTGTGGAGGCGTTGCCGACGGTCGTGCTGTTCTCGCTCTCGCAGCTGTTCACGGTGGTCGTTGCCAGCGCGCTGTTCCCGCAGGATGGGCTGTTCTGGCTGGGGGGCAGTTTGGTGGCGGTCTCGTGGGCGATTGTACTGCAGATGGCGATGCTCTGGATTGCGCTGGTTAACCCCGATCCCACCGACTACACCCAACGCCTGTTGACGGGCGTGTTGATGGTTCCTGCGCTTTTTTTCAGCGGCGCGCTGGGGCTGGGCGTGTGGGTTTTGGGCGTGGTGTTCCAGTGGAACCTGATGCTCTCGGCGGGCTTGGCGTTCGCGGCGAACCTGTTTGTGGGTATGGTACTGACTGCTATCAACAGCACACTGTACGAGAAGTTCAGCCCTGTAGATTAAGCTTGAGATGGTGTAAGTTCACGGATACAATCTACTCCACGGATACAATCTACTCCTACGACAAAAGGCGCGGAGGCGAACCTCAGCGCCTTTTGTGTTGTCTCTGCGTGTATGTTAACCTCAGCAGCCCGTGCCGAAGTTAAACAGCACAATCAGCAGGTCAGCATCGTCCACCACACCGTCACGGTTCACATCCGCGCGGTTGTTGCCAGTCGCGCCGAAGTTGAACAGCACTTCGAGCAGGTCGGCGTCATCCACGCAGCCGTCGCCGTTCACATCGCCCTCAGGACCTGCAGGACCCGCAATAACACGCACATCCGTAATGTTCGTGTAGCGCAGGCTGCTCGCCACGCGGTTCGACGCGCGCAGGTCAGGATCGTTGTTGTACTGGTTGCCCTGCGGGATGACCAGCGCGACATACTTGATGCCGCTTTGCCCCGACACGTTCACTGTGGAGTACCAGATTTCGTTGGTGGGATCCTGATAGAACTTCAGATTCTGCGAGTTGCTGCCGTTCAGGAAGTTCAGCGTGGCTGCAGGGCACTCGCCGAAGGTGTTGCCCGTGCTGGGATCCCAAGCACATACGTTCGGCAGCGTACCATTGGCTTTGTCCAGTGTGCCGACCAGCGTCCAGTTCGGGTCGCTGGCGGGGTTGCTGCTGGGGTTCGGGTCGTTCTGCGCCACGTACACCTCGATGCGCTGCGGCGCGGCGGTGTCAGAGAAGGGACGAACTTTGGTCGCGCTGGCTTTGTGCACCAAGTCACGCACATCCCACGCAAACACCTGAACCTTCTGGACGTTCCAGCCGTTGGGGTTGCTGTCGTCCAGCTCGTACTTAATCCACACAGGTCCATACAGTTGGCGGTTGCCTTGGAAGCCGTTCTCGTTGGTGTATGCGCCGCCCTGGCGGAACAGCGAACGGGGCACGGTGAAGGTCTGGGGCCAGTTGAACGGTGCGGCAGTTAGGGAGTCAACGGTGGTAATCGTTACGGCATCTGTACTGGCACCAGCGCCGACTAGGTTGCCATCAAAGTCGAACAGGTCGCCCACAACTTGAATCGTGTAAGCCGGCCAGAACCCGAAAGTCTCGTTGTTGGTGGCGTCTTGGAAGTCGCGGCGGCTCCACTCGAGGGGCTGTTCAGCAAGGCTGATGCCCGCTAAAGCGTTGGTTTTACGCACTTTACCCTTGTTATCGCCCAGCACAACCTGGGCGTAGGTCGTCGCTACAAGCACACTCAATAAGCCCAAAGCAATCACAGGTCGGGTCATAGTTGCCTCCTTTCGGCTCGCGGAAGCAAGCCATTTTTATTTATACCCTGCTAAGTTTTAAGGGGCGGTTAAGGGTAGATGAGGGTACAGTGCTGAGTTCAGTGGGCGGGCGTGCAGGAGTTATTTCCGCCCTCACTCCCTACCCCTGCCCCACAGTGCCGGCGCGAGGGAACGAACTGCCTGCGCACGCGCACGATGCCCCTCTCCCACGCAGTGGGAGGGGAGCTGTGGTGAGGGCGAAATAACAGCCTCTGAAACCCACTAATTACCGTCGCATCGTGTGTGCCACGCGCCCCAGCATCGCCCAAACGACTGCGCCTATTCCAATTCCAATCAGCATGCCCCACGCCGTGCGCTGTAGGGAGACCATTAGCGGACTATGCAGATGACAGAAGGTGTTCACGATAGACACCTGCCCAATCGCGCCGAGAAACATCGCCAGCGGTAGCCACTGCGTGCGCCGCGTGAGCATTAGCCCTATTCCAACCACCAGCGCAGGATGCCCGACCAGAAACTCTTTGGTGCGGGGGCGCACATTCATCACGGTTTCCAGCAGGGCGCGTAAGCGCAGCTCCCAGTCGGGCACTGCGCCCGGCGCTTCGTTACCGGTGCGAATCAGCATCAAGCCCACTGCGCCCAGAATTACTAACGCTAACGCTATCTGCCCCCACAGCACCGGGCGCGCCAGCCAGTCGCGCCAAAAGTCCCAACGCCCCGCCGCGTACGCAGCATAGAACGCCAACACGAACAGCAAAGGCAGTACGTGTGCTGCTTTCACACCTGTGAACTGGTCGGCTTTAATCAGAAATGGTGTCTCACCCAGTAAGCCCACGATGTGTAGTGCACCCAGAAGGCTCCATGCGAAAGGGATAATCAGTAGCGAGACGAAGCGTCGAAGGCTCTCATCCCTCTGCCACGCCGTTGAAGAGGGGGAGCCGTGCCTCCCCTCTCCCACCTCTGGAGGTACGGGTTGGGGGTGAGGGCGACCTGCTAACCCCGCCAGCGCAATCATCCCCACCGTCGGAAACAGCAGTGCGGCGGCAAGCGCGGTGAGCTTGCGACCGATAGGCAACAGGCAAACCAGCGCAAAGGCAACGCCCAGTGCGATGGGGGCAAATGCCCATAACCCCACACCTCGCCACTGCGTCAGCAACCAGCCCGCGAGTAGCCCCACACCCGCACCTGTTAGTGCGAACAGCCACAGCGCGGGCTGCAACGGCTGGAAGGAGCGCGCTCCTGACTCGCGTATCACATAGCCCGAACGATTCAGCCGCTCGCTTAGATTCTGAAGTATCTCGCGTAGCAGCACAGTGTCCGCTCCTGCTGCCCGCAGGTATAACACGCGGATATTGCGCTCTTGCACGGCGCGTTCTAGCCGATCCACGATCTCGCCCGGTGAAAGGGTCAGTGATTCGGCAAGCCCGATGCTGTGCACGCGCACGGTGCGGTCGGGGATCGCCTGCATCAGGTTGCCCGCGCCCATCTGTCGGGCGAACTCGATCGCGCCGAAGCGTAGTGCGTTCGCTTGCATATTCTGCGCAGTCGCTTGCAGCCCGCGCCGATAGCCCAGCACCTGGTCGCCCGCGAAGATAATGAGCGTTGCACCCTGCTCTCGTGCCAGCATCAGGCTGCCCCGCAACGCCAGCGGCGACACGCCCTGTGGGTTGAGCACCCGCGCCACGATGGGCTTGCCCCCCGCGCGCGCCTGCGCAACCTGCAACGGGTCTAAGCCCAGCCCGATTTGCTCAATCGCTGACGGCTCGCCCACCACATAGAATACGCCGCCACGCTCGGAACGCACGGTCACATACGGCGGCTGGTCAGGAGGCGACAGCACCACCTGCCCTTTGAGGGCGAGCATCCGCTTCGCCTGCTGAAACCGCGCCTCGTTCAGTAAGTAAGTCGGTATCGGCTCTGCCAGTGGCGCACCCCAATCGGGTAATAAACCTTCCGTCAACGCGACGCTGAAGGGTGTGTTGAAACCGCTCAGCCACTGCGACACCGTTTTGCCGTCCGCGCTCGCCCACAGCGCCACATCGGGGTAATCTAATACTAACTCTACGGCGCGATTCGCCTGCTCCACCTTTAGCCTCTGGATGGCGACTACGCCCGCCGCGACAGACGAAATTAGCAGCCCAACCGTCAGCAACCACGCATTCGCTCTCTGCACGCCCGATATTGTAGCACACAGGCAGAGTGGAGCGGTTCGTTCGGTATAATCCGCACGGCGAGGCAGATATGGCGAAGGTAGTTCAGCATCGCCTGCACGTGGAGGAGTTCGAGCGCGAATACATGGGCAAACGCGCCGAGTTGTGGCGCGGGAAGATGCGTGAGATACTCCTGACGGAAAACGACATCCCGCGTGGCGAGCCTGTGCTGTCTGGGTTTGAACTGCCCATGCGCGTCGTTTTTGAATAGGACAGGTGCAGCGCAAGGTATAATCCCCACGCTATGAACCGACAGGTTGCGCTCGGCTTAGGCTTGGGCATGTTGATTACCAGCGTTCTTATTGGCTGTCTCACGGCGCAGCGTCCTGCCAACCCGCGTCCTCAAGCAACGACTCCCGCGCTCGCTGCCACTCAAGGCGAGCGTGGGCAGGGGGTGCCCCAATTCTGGGTGCGTCCGGGCTATCGCGTGGATCTGGTTGCCGAGAATCTGGGCAACGCGCGCTTTATGGAGTTCGATGATAAGGGCAATCTGTACCTCAGCCGTCCTAATCGCGGCGACATTCTCACGCTGCGCCTGCGCGGCAACCGCTACGAAATTGTAAATACCTTCGTGGAGGGCTACCCAACGGTTCACGGGATGCACTTCGCCGATGGCTGGCTCTGGTTCACCCAGACAGGCGCAATCCACAAAGCCCGTGATAGGAACGGCGACGGCAAAGCCGACGAGGTGCAAACGGTTATCCCCGAAGGTAAGCTCCCAAAGGGCGGCGGGCACTGGTGGCGACCGATTCTGGTGACCGACCGATACATCTACACGGGCATCGGCGATGCGGGCAACATCAACGACGAAACCGAGACCGAACGGCAGAAAATCTGGCGTTTCAATAAAGACGGTACGGGCAAAACGCTGTTTGCCAGCGGTATCCGCAACACCGAGAAACTACGCCTGCGTCCAGGTACGAACGAAGTCTGGGGTGTGGACCACGGCAGCGACTGGTTCGGACGCACGCTGGGCGAACGCCCGCAGCAGTTCCAGCCGATTACCGACTACAACCCGCCCGACGAGCTGAACCATTACGAGGAGGGCAACTTCTACGGGCATCCGTTTATTACAGGCAACAAACTCCCGCGCATCGAATATCAGAATCGGAAGGACATCGTGGAGCTCGCCGACAAGACCGTGCCCCCCGCCTGGAGCTTCGGGGCGCACTGGGCGGCGAATAGCTTCACTTTCCTGACCAAAGACCATTTCCCAGGACACAAGGGCGATATGTTCGTGGCGTGTCGAGGTTCTTGGAATCGTGTTCAGCCTGATGGCTATCGAGTGGAGCGTGTGCTGTTCGACCCAGTAACGGGCAGACCCTATGGCAGCCTGACGATTGTCAAGACACTGGTCAGCAATAATCGCGTACTGGCGCGCCCGGTGGACTGCGCGGAAGCACCTGATGGCAGTGTGCTGTTCAGCTGCGATACGACGAATCGGATTTACCGAATCTCTTGGGCTGGAGAACGCAATGCGAGGAATAATTAGCGCGACGGTTATGTTGGCGGTATTGGTGGGCACTGCCGTTGGCTTAACCAGCATGCGCCCTGCGCCCATAAGGGCTGTGGAAGTATATGAACGCAAATGCAGCTCCTGTCACGGCAGGGAAGGTTCGATGCTGGATAAGGGTTTCGAGAAAAAGTACGCCTCTGCCAGCGAGCTGCGCGAGATTGTGGAGAGTATGCCCGGCGCAATTGGGATGCGCTCGGAGGAGATTGATGTGATGATGGGCTACATGCGCGCCGTGAGTCGGGACGAACCGTTCCTGGTGTGGACTGAGCGGGGCGCAACGGCAATCGTGGGCGAGGTCTCCCCCGGGAACGCAACGATGCGCGCGACAGCGAAGCGACAGACTTTGAAAGTGGTGCGTCCATCCATCAACCGCTGGCACATCGAGTTGCCCAAAGGCGTGAAACTGGAGGACATCGAAATCACGGCGCAGCGCGGCGCATCACGCACCACACTGCGCCTGCGTGAATCCCCCTACAGCCACACAAAATAGTTATGCCGCTGAATTGCGCATGGCGTTGCGGGCGACGGCATTCTCAGGGTCGATATCCAGTGCCGCCTCAAAATGCTTCTGGGCTTCCGAGTCGCGCCCCAAGTCGCGCAGCATAATCGCAAGGTTCAGTCGCGCCTCTAAATAGCGCGGGTTGATCTCCAGCGCACGTAGGAACTCCTCAATCGCCTCTTCCTCGTTCCCCAGTGCTGATAGTGCCATCCCTAAGTGGTTGCGAATATCGGCGAAGTTCGGGCGAATCGCCAGCGCCTTGCGGTACTCTTCCACTGCTGCCGTGAAGTTGCCCCTGCGATACAAATCGTCGCCCAGCTGCGCGTGGTACAGCGCGTCGTCTGTGCTGTTGGAACTCAGTGTCTCAAACAGCGCAATCGCCTGATCGAAACGCCCTGCACGGTCGTGCTCTAACGCCTGCTCGTAGCGAGCGCGGTCGTAGCTGGAATCTAGCTGAATAGCCTCGCTAATGCGTCGCAGTCCGTCCTCGCGTCTGCCTGTCTCGTACCATACGATGCCCTGATATAGCACCGCTTTGGCGAAGCGCGGGTTAATCTGCAACGCTTCCTTGAGGTGGAGCGCAGCACGGTCATAATCGCGCAGCTTGCGCATTGCAAAAGCCAGCGAGAAGTGCAAATCGGCATAATGCGGATGAATCTCCAGCGCACGCTGAAAATGCTCTGCGGCAGTCTCGTACTGCCCGCGTCGCAGCGCAGACTGCCCCAATTGCGCATGCGATTCGGCGATGTAGAAACGCGCCAGCTTCTGAACCATCACATCGCGCGTCTCCGTGAGCGCATGCTCAAACAGCTTCAGTGCGTCCTCAAAACGCCCGTCGTCGTAGCATCTAATCCCAGAATCATACGACTGGCTCCTGCCGACGCCCAAAATCTTTTGCAGGAATGACATTCGGTTCCCTCCGAGTGGTTATGATTATCGGCAGGGTGCGCGAGGTTTTTGAGGGGGAGTAGAAGAGGATACCCTCCCACTTCCCCCTCGAATCGGCAGGAGTCCGCCCGTCCCTTGCGAATCCTACCTACAACATCTTGGGAGGATTGGCATGGAAGCAGGTTTTGTTCATCTACATCTGCACACAGAGTTTAGCTTATTAGATGGGGCGACTCGCATCAAAGGGCTGGTCAAACGAGTGGCGGAGTTCGGCATGCCCGCCGTCGCGATTTCCGACCACGGCGTGCTCTATGGCGCAATCGATTTCTACAACGCCTGTCAAGGGGCGGGCGTCAAGCCTATTATCGGTTGTGAGGTGTATCTCGCACCGCGTAGCATCAAAGATAAAACCAAGCAAGACCAGACCAGCTATCACCTGCTGCTGCTGGCGAAAGACGAAATCGGCTACAAAAACCTGATTCAACTCAGCACCATCGCCAACTTAGAGGGCTTTTACTACAAGCCGCGCGTGGATAAGCAGATTCTGCGGGCGCACGCACAGGGGCTGATTGCCACCTCCTCCTGCCTGGCAGGTGAGATTCCCGACGCGCTGCTCAAAGACGACTACGAGCGTGCCCGACGCCTGCTGGAAGAGTATCTGGACATCTTCGGACGCGAGAACTTTTACATCGAACTTCAGGATCACGGGCTGCCCGAACAGCGCAAAGTGAATGAGGGACTGCTGCGACTTGCCGAGCAGTACCGCTTGCCCCTACTGGCGACTAACGACGCGCACTATCTGACGCGCGAAGATGCCGAGATGCACGATGTGCTGCTGTGTGTGCAAACAGGCTCCACGCTGGATAAGCCCGACCGCCTCAAGTTCGGTACGCAGGAGTTTTATGTGAAATCGGCGCAGGAGATGGCGCAGCTGTTCCCCGACCACCCTGAAGCCCTATGCAACACGCTGGAAGTGGCGGAGCGATGCAACCTACGGCTGGAGTTTGGGCGCGTGCAGCTCCCTGCGCCCGATTTGCCCGATGGTAAGACCGCCATGCAGCACCTGCGCGATTTGTGCTATAGCGCGCTGCCTCAACTCATCCCGAGCTACAACGAGACGCACATCGAGCGATTGGAATACGAGCTGTCGGTAATTGAGACCACCGGC
Organism: uncultured Fimbriimonadales bacterium; assembly: GCA_964451985.1. Taxonomy (GTDB): domain Bacteria; phylum Armatimonadota; class Fimbriimonadia; order Fimbriimonadales; family GBS-DC; genus GBS-DC. The sequence goes on from CAYVKB010000017.1 coordinate 32,683, forward strand.
TTTGCGCCGTACTTTCTGATTGTGCGCGACTTTGCGCAGTTCGCACGGCGTGAAGGCGTCTACTTCGGCGTGCGCGGCTCGGCGGCGGGCAGCTTCGTGTCCTACTGCATCGGCATCACGGACATCGACCCCATCGAGTACGACCTGACCTTCGAACGGTTCCTCAACCCCGAGCGCATCCAGATGCCCGATATCGATATGGACTTCGAAGACGCACGACGCGATTTGGTTATTAAATATGTGCGCGAGAAGTACGGGCAAGACCGCGTGGCGCAGATTATCACCTTCGGCACGCTGGCAGCCAAAGCCGCACTGCGCGATGTGGCGCGTGCGATGAACATCTCACCCGCGCTGGTCGATCGCCTTGCGAAAGCCATCCCCACGCAGCCGGGCATGACCATCGAGAAAGCCCTCACGATTCCCGAAGTGAAACAGGAATACGAACGCAACCTCGAAGCCCGCAAATTGATCGATATGGCGCGCAAACTGGAGGGTATCACGCGCAACGCCAGTGTGCATGCAGCGGGCGTAGTAATCTCCAAAGACCCACTGACCGAGCTGGTGCCGCTTGCCCGCTCTGCCGATGGCGAACCCGTGACGCAGTACCCTATGGGCGCGCTGGAGCAAATCGGGCTACTGAAGATGGACTTTCTGGGGCTGTCGAACCTCTCCGCGTTGGCGCAAACGGTGGAAAACATCAAGCGCACGCGCGGCATCGAAATCGACGTGCACAACCTGCCGTTAGACGACACCAAAACCTACGAGATGCTGGGGCGCGGCGACACGACCGGCGTATTCCAGCTGGAAAGTGCGGGCATGCGACGCTACATTCGTGAGCTACGCCCTCAAAATGTGCGCGAACTCGCCGCGATGGTCGCCCTGTATCGCCCCGGACCAATGGAGCACATCCCCACCTACATCAGCCGCAAGCACGGGCGCGAGCGCACCGAGTACCCCCACCCGTGGCTGGAGCCGATTCTGAAAGAGACCTACGGCGTGATTGTGTATCAGGATCAGGTGCTGAAGGCGGTGCAGGCGTTGGCAGGTTTCTCACTGGGCAAGGCGGACATCCTGCGCCGCGCGATGGGCAAGAAGAAACCCGAAGAGATGAAGCGCATGCGCGCCGAGTTCGTCGCTGGAGCGCAAACCAAAGGCATCGACGAAGAGGAAGCGAACCGTCTGTTCGATTTGATTGAACCCTTCGCAGGCTACGCCTTCAACAAGGCGCATGCCGTGTGCTACGCCCACGTCGCCTACCAGACCGCCTACCTGAAAGCGAACTACCCAGTGGAGTATATGGCGGCGTTGATGGCGGTGTTCAAGGACAAAACCGACAAGATTACGAACTTCATCGACGAGTGCCAGACGATGGGCATTCGAGTGCTACCACCCGATGTCAATCAGAGCCATGCGGGCTTCACGGTGGAGCCGTATCGCGAATCGGAGACGGCAGGGCGCACACGCCGACGCGCCGCCCAAACGAACTCTAAGTTCGACCACGCGATCCGATTTGGCTTGGGCGCGATTAAGGGCGTAGGCGAGGCGGCGGTGGAGGCGATTCTCAAAGAGCGCGAGGCGAACGGCGCATTTGAAGACATTTTCGACTTCGCAGCACGTTTGCAGGAGCCGGGCGCACTGAACCGCGCAACGCTGGAGGCACTTATCCAAGCGGGCGCGTTCGAATCGCTGCATCCGAACCGCGCACAGCTCTTGAACGGGCTGGACGCGATTCTAAGCTATGCGCAGTCGCTTGCCCGCGCGAAGGCGATGGGACAGAACTCGCTGTTTGAAGGAGGCGGGCAAGACGACATCGCCGTCGCAAAACCCACCCTTGCGATTGTGGACGACCTCAGCACGCCCGAAAAACTCGCCTTAGAACGCGAACTACTGGGCGTGTACCTCTCGGATCACCCGATACGCCCCTACATGCGCGTGCTGTCGGGCAAGACGACCCCGATTGCGCAGGCGATGGAGCGCGAAGGCGCAACGCTGACCATCGGCGGCATCATCGCCAGCATGCAGACCCGCATGTCTAAAAAAACGGGCGCAAAAATGGCGATTCTGCAGGTGGAAGACCTGACTGGCTCCATTCGCGTCACAGTGTTCGCCAACACTTATGAGCAGTACCGCGACGCGATTCAGAAAGACCGCGTGGTGCTAATTAGGGGCAAGCCACAATCGAGCGATTTTGGCAACCGCAACGGCGAGGGCAGCGGCGTGATGGAGTTCCGCGCGGAGCATATCGAGTTAGCCCCTGAGCCAACAGAGGGAGGCGACGCGCCGCAAGTCTACATCCGCCTGCCCTACTGCCGCCCGGAGCAGTTGCGCCAGCTGCGCCAGATTCTGGAGCGTCATGCAGGTGAGGCGGTCGTGCGATTCGAGGTGCCTATCAATGGACATTCGCGCGTGGTGGAGGTGCCTCAGCGAGTCGCGCCCACGCCCGACCTGCTGGCGATGGTGCAGCGTATCATCCCTCACGCGCAAGCATCGGTGATGAACTAATCCCCTCAACGGCTTGTGAGGATTGGGTGATTTTCAAGGGTTATACGCTTCTCCAGACCCTGCAACGCACGAGGTTAGGAGAAGAACGACGAGGCGCTATCGGTTTATTGACTGCACCTAAGGCGTTTAGCGGCTCACCTCCACCTCATACCACACCGTTCTGAACTTCGGACTCAGCTCCAGCAGGGCGCGGTCTTTGCCTCGAGAGGCGGGGCTAATCTCGCGAGCGCGTGCGCCGTTCTCATCTAACACCCATGCTTTTATGCGTTGGGCGGGGTAGGGCAGGGTCAGCAGTGCGGTAGGAACGCTGACGCGCGTCGGGGGGCTGCCCCACTGGTTGCCCACTGTGATACGGTTCTCGCCCAAGTTGCGCAGGCTCCAGCCCGTATTCTCCGCCGTGCTGATAGCAATTATCAGCGCTCGCCACACAGGTTTCTCCTGCAATACAGTTAGCGCGACCACGCCGAAGCCGTTCAGCGGCGCGTCCTTGACCTCCAGTGTAAAATTGTCGCCCAAATCCAGCCTGCGCCCACTGAGGAAGCCTATCGCCGCTTTGGAATGGCGTGAGGCAATCGTGAAAAAGCACCGCACTGCATGCGCACGGTTCCATGTGAGTTCGCCCGTGTCGGAGACGCGCAGAGTGTTGGAGACCGTCACATCCTGCGGTCGGAGCGCGCCGCTGGGGATCTGGCTGGGGTCTAAGGTTATCGCAATCCGATGCATCGTGGCGGCGCGGCTGTCTATGCCCGTGAATCTGCCGTCGGGCAAGCCCCAAGCCCAGACCCGACGCAGCGCATCCAGCTCCTGTTCGCGGGTCAGCGCGGCGCACAGCAGTCGCTGCGCAGGGCGTACGTCGGCACGGCGGAACAGCGCGGCGCACGCGCGAGCTAAAGTCCATTTCGCCGGGTGATGATTCTGGTCAAAATAGTCGGTAATGCGCCCATGCCCAGGTTGCCAACTGTAGGAGAACAGGAACAGCCCATCCCAATCTTGCAGTGCGCCGTGCGCCGCCATCATCAGCGCGCCCTCTGCGGCGTACTGGTTCGGCGCGGGATGGTCGCACTCGGTCACGGTGAACGGCTTGCCCAGTACGCGCTGCACTGCCATCCGAAAGACCGTCGCCTCGTCGCTGTTGACCATCGGCGCGTTGCGCACGAACCAGTTGTTGCCATCCCACGGCGTACCGGGAAACTCCGGATGCATCCAGTAGGCGTGCCCATCGACGCTGTCCAATTGCGCCATTAGGTGGGGCGTGCTGCAGCCGATGATCGTGCCAATCACAATCCCCTGATAGCTCAGCTCGCGCTTGATATAGTTTGCCATCTCCAGCCAGTAGGCACGTTCGGTTTCCCACAGGAACTCGTGCCAGTCGCGCAGGGCTTGGGGCAGGGTCTGTTCGCGCTCGCGGTAGAGGATAATCGGCACGCGCCCCTCGCCCAGTAGGTCGCCTTCGGGTATGGCACGCAAATCGCCTCCCGTCGCCACCAGCAGATTTGCAAAGCACACCTCACCTGTCTGTTCGCTCAGTCGGTAGAAGTTCAGGCGGGCGTTCGATTCACTCACGGGCATCAGGAATGTGAACTGATACTCGCGCCAGTCGGTATCCACTTCAAAATCCCTGCTGAAGCCCAGTTCGCCCCACGGTGCATAGGCTTGCCCGATATTCACGCTGAGTGTGCGCCGCTGACTCGCGCGAGCGTGGAAGCGCACGGTATAAATCCGATTCGCCTCGAAGCGCAACCCTCTCTGATTCAGTTGCACGTGCCAGTTAGCAGGGCTGCTCTGCGTGATTTGTAGGCACACGATGTGCGAGCCGTTCGGTCCGCCGGGTTGCGTTATGGCGTTCACGCGGGCGTCACCGTGTTGCTCCAGTTCCCACTCCTGCAATCCCTGTGTGAAGCGCGGATTGCGCAGAATCTGGCTGCCCAGCGGCTCGATTCGCTCGCCCCACGCCGTGCGCAAGGCGTTCGTGGTGGTGTATTTGCGCCGTAGCCAGTCGTTCCACTGCCGTTGCAGCTCGGATAAGTAGGGCGCAGGCGCGTCATCGAGGTAGCCCAACATCCAGCCCTGCAGTAGACCGTTCTCGTTGTTAATCTCCACCATCGCGACGGCGGGGTCTTCCGCATAGGTTAGCCCCGTGTGCGGGTTACGGTGAGTCAGCATCAGGCGGGCATACTCTTTTTGCAGTTCAATCATCGGGCGATAGAAGAAGCCCAGCGCATGCTGGCGTTTCACATCCCACATGATTTGGTCGGTTTCGGAGGGCAAGCCGTCAGCGGCGCGGAACTGACGATGCACCAACAAATTAATGTTCGCATACACACCTCGCTGACGCAGTTGAGCATAGAGATAGTCAAACCGCGCAAGGGCTTCGGGGTTGAACTGGCGCGAGTTGCCCCGCTGATAGTCAATCACGCTGGGAGTTGACCAGAAGGCGTCCATATGATGGAAGCGTACGATATTGAAGCCCGCCTGCGCCACTTGGTCGGCGATTTTCACCGCGTCGGCTTGTGTCGGAAAGCACGTATTGGCAGTGATGTTGAGACCCCAGAAACGGATTCGCTGTCCACCGATGTAGTAATGCCCATCTGCACCGATGCGCACGCGCCCACGCGAACCTGCGGGCTTGTGGTCACTGAGAAACCGAAAGTCGGTGGCACCTTGCGCTCCACCACCAAACGGAACCACCCACGGAAAACCGCTTTGCCCACTCATGGAATAGTGAATTCGGCCAGTGGGCGGATGCTCCTGCTGTTCAGCTGCTTAGCGCATCCTACAACCCCCTTAGTTGCGGAAACAGTGGCTTCATTTTATTTAGCATCGCTAAATAGTTGCGCCACCCCCCCCTGCCCCTTGAACTCAAAACAAATGTCTACAGGGGGGTGGCGCAACCCCTTAGCTGCGCTAAATAC
>CAYVKB010000018.1:0-31702 GCA_964451985.1 uncultured Fimbriimonadales bacterium
ACACTACGAACAACACGCGTAGCATCGGCATCTCGCCGACGAACCTAAGCGTGAGATAGTTTTCACGAAAATAAGCTACTGTATTCCAAACCGAGCGAAGACCGCTTTAGCATTCGTGGATTCCACGCAGCAATATTTTACCTGCGCCAGCTGAACGAGCGTGTGGGGGCGGGTCGCCCGCCAACGCTTGCGGTGGTGCGTCCGCCTGAACGGTGCGCGTTTTCGGCGAGGGTGCGCAAGTAGCCCTTCAGACGCTCCAGGTCGCGCACTTCCACAATCGCTAGGAACTGCACACCCTGATTGAACCGCACGCCACTCACACGGTTCCGACGACAGAGTTTGGACAACTTGCCCGCAATCACCCAATCGGCAGTCTTGTCGGTAATCTCGTCGGTCAGCATGGGACCGATGCGCCGTATCCAAGTGTCCACAGGCTGCAGGTAGTGGAAGTCGCCCGGCTCGATTTGGCTTTCCAAGTCGTATAGGGCAACCATATCACGCAGCACGAGTGCACCGACTTTGGGACCGATGCCCTTGATGCCCGTGATTTTCTCGTAGATTGCCTCCACGCGCCCCGACTGCACAATCGCTTGTTGGATGTCCATCCAGATGTTGCCGATTTCGTCGTCGGCGTAGAGTTGCGCGGCGTAGCCCGCCAATCCTTCAATCAGTCCACGGTTGAGCTGCTCGTTAACTTTACGCTGGTTCTCCCGACACACTTCCACGAAGGCATTCCAGAGTTGCTCGGGTGCACTGCCCGACGATAGGAACGCGCTGAAGTTCGTTTTGTCGCCTTGCAACACTTTGTCCAACGCTTGCAGTGCGTAGCCGGAATACTCGGCGCGGTCGTTGCCGCGTTTGGCGAAAGCATAGTAGCCCAGCATCACGCGGAATGCGTAGTAAGGATCCGCCAGCGCGTCGCGTACCGCCTGGCTATTCGGCAGCTGAATGCGCATCGCGCGCGCCATCTGCGGATATAAGACCTCGTGCTGGAACTTCTCCGCCTTCTCACCCGCCAAGCGGTTCAGAATCGCCTCAACCTCCATCATACTGAATGTCGCCATTTTCGGATACCTCCTATCCAAATTTGTGATAATTGCTGTCAACGCATACGGGATAATCACTTTGCTGATTACTTAGACGGCTGAGACCCTTCTGGGGTACTGCGAAGTCCCGTGCGCAGGGCTTCCATATTATATTATACGGAATTTCGAGCAAAAGTTTCACCCGTACAGCAAAAACGGCTCCCGTCTTCGAGTAAACACTTCCACATCGCGGGCGCAGCGAGCGAGGACTCGCTCCGGCTCCGCGCCGTCCATCAGCATGGCGTGGACTTCGCGGTTCGCAAGCAGCCCAAGCGCTTTCTGCGCTTCCCACTCGCGCGGGTAGAGTTTGCGTAAGCAGTATGCCAGCCCCACGCCCATCGAAAACGGCTGCAACCGCTCGCGATTGGTGATAAAGATGGAGACACCCTGACACTCCACACCCTTGTAAACGCTGCTGGTAGGCATGAAGACCATCGGTACGAACCGCGCGCCCACACTGACGGGCAGCTCGTTCAGCATCCCTGCAAGTTTGCGTCCGTCGATCCATGGCGCGCCGACGATTTCAAACGGTGTATCTGTGCCACGCCCAACGGAGATATTCGTGGCTTCCCACACGCCAACGCCGATGTATAGGAATGCCTGCTGTAGGCGGCGCATGTTGGGCGAGGGATTCGTCCAGTAGAAGTTGCACTCGTCGAGCGTCATGCTGCGCCTCCAGCCTGTGCAAGGAATGATTTTCAAATCCGCGCCGATGTTGCGCTCCTGATTGAACATGCGCGCTAGCTCGCCGACGGTCATGCCGTGTCGCAGGGCAATCGTGTGGTAGGCGGTGAAGGAAAGGCGGTCGGCGTCGGCTAAGGGACCCTCCACCGCCCCGCCGATGGGGTTCACTCGATCCAACACATAAATCGGAATCTTGCGTTCGGCCGCGGCTTCCATCGCCAGTCCCATCGTGGAAATGTAGGTGTAGTACCGCGCGCCGATGTCCTGAATGTCGAAAATCAGCGCGTCGAGATTGGCTAACTGTTGCTGGGTGGGCTTCCTGCGCTCGCCGTAGAGGCTGTAGATGGGCAACCCGGTACGCTCGTCGACACCGTCGGGCACGTTCTCGTCTAACTGTCCGCGAATTCCGTGCTCGGGGCTAAACAGTGCACCAATAGGCATGCCTAACCGTTGCAGTTGGTTAATCAGATGCTCGCGTTCGGCGGTCAGTCCGGTGTGGTTTGTAATTACACCCACGCGCATGCGTTTTAGCTCGCTCAGGTGTTGCTCCAGTCGGTCGATACCGTTTTGAATCATAGGGGTTCTCCGTTGGGGGGTTGCACGCCCCAGAGTGCGCCGATAGTTGCGCCGATGTCAGCGAGGGTGCAACGGACGCCCAAGTCGCGCCCGACTCTTAAGCTGGGTGAGTAGACAAGAAGCGGCAGATACTCACGGGAGTGGTCAGTGCTGGGTGTAGTGGGGTCGTTGCCGTGGTCGGCAGTAAGAATCAACATATCGGTCGGACGCAGTCGGCCCAGCAGGTCGCTCAGCATTTCATCGAACGCCTCCAGCGCGCGGGCGAAGCCTTGCGGGTCGTTCCGATGCCCGTACAGCATATCGAAATCCTCGAAGTTTGCAAAGATGAACACGCAGTCGCTCGCCAGCGCGCGCAGCAACGCCTCGTAATGTTCGGGATTACTTTGCGTGCGCTCGGCACGGTGAAAACCGCGATAGACGAACAGCTCCGGCACGACGCCGACACCGTACACGCCCACACCATGCTCGGCAAGCAGGTCGATAAGGTTCGGCGGCGGGGGCAGCGGAAAGTCGCGGCGGTTCTCCGTGCGCTTGAAGGTCTCAGGGCTATCACCGATGAAGGGGCGTGCAATCACGCGCTGCACATGGTGCGGCGGCTGCAAGATTTCACGGGCGATTTCGCACATCCGATAAAGTTCGTCCAGTGGTATGACCGCCTCGTGCGCAGCGATTTGAAACACGCTGTCCGCGCTGGTGTACACGATTGGCTTGCCCGTGCGCATGTGTTCCACGCCGAGTTGCTTGATAATCTCCGTGCCCGACGCGGGATAGTTGCCCAGTGTACCTACGCCGATGCGTGCCTCGAACACCGTCATCACTTCGGGTGGGAAGCCGTTGGGGTAGGTGGGGAACGGCGTCTCAGTGTGGACGCCCATCATCTCCCAGTGCCCCGTGACAGAATCTTTGCCTTTGGAGTGAGGCTGCACCTTGCCGTAGTGGGCGCGTGGAGCATCGGTCGGCGGTACGCCGCGCAGGGACAGGATGTTGCCCAGCCCCAGCGCTCGTAAGTTGGGTAGGTTCAGCCTTCCTACAGCGTCGGCCAAGTGTCCCAGTGTGTTGGGGTGGTTCTCACCTGTGTCGCCGTAGTCGGCTGCGTCTGGGGCTGCGCCCACGCCGCAGCCGTCCAGCACAATCAGAATCGCACGCTCATACGCCATTACTCGCTCCCTTGAACCAACGCGTGCTCAGGCAAGCTCACAATATGAACCGTCACCAAACCCTTCGCGAGTTTGAGGCTGGTCTCCACCGCTTCCGCCAGGCGCGATTGCACGCCATCGCGAACCACGATGCGATCCACGACAATCTCGATTGTATGTTGCTTGTAGCGGTCGAGCGGGGGCACATCGGTGACTTCGTACACCTGTCCATTCACGCGCACGCGCACGAATCCGAGTTTCTGCGCCTCGCTGAACACGTGGCGATACTCGCCCTTGCGCCCGCGCACGACGGGAGCAAGTACCTGAATTCGGGTCCCTTCGGGCAGGCGCATCACGGTATCCACGATGCCGTCCACCGTTTGGCGTGCGATGGGCTTGCTGCACTGGGGGCAGTGGGGTCGCCCTGCGCGGGCGAACAGCAGGCGCAAATAGTCGTAAATCTCGGTAACTGTACCCACCGTACTGCGTGGGTTGTGGCTCGTGGACTTCTGGTCTATAGAGATCGCGGGGGATAGCCCCTCGATGTAGTCCACATCGGGTTTGTCCATCACGCCAAGGAACTGTCGAGCGTAGGATGAGAGGCTCTCGACATAGCGGCGTTGCCCTTCGGCGTAGAGGGTGTCGAACGCGAGGGTGGACTTGCCCGATCCCGACACACCCGTGATGACCACGAGCTTATCGCGCGGGATTTCCACGTGCAAGTTTTTGAGGTTATGTTCGCGCGCACCTGCGATGACGATTTTGTCCTGCGCCATGATGGTCTGGAGCGGGCAGCGGGAATCGAACCCGCACCGCCAGCTTGGAAGGCTGGAGCTCTACCATTGAGCTATGCCCGCTCTGGTAACGTCCTAATTATACCCTTTCGCTCGGACAGATGCAAGTCACCACGCAGCTCAGAGACTCTCGCTTACGGTACGCTGGAACGACACGGTAGATGCCCTTCAAACCATTGCTAAAACTCTGCTTTCATTGCCTGCACGCGCTCGGCGATTACTCGTGCCGCTGTGTCTAACGGGAACCGCTCGGCGTTCTTATCCGTGCGTAGGCGCAGTTCCACCTGACCGTCTTTCACGGCGCGCCCTACCACCACCTGCAGCGGGATTCCAATCAGGTCGGCGTCTTTGAACTTCACGCCGCTGCGCTCGTCGCGGTCGTCGTATAGCACCTCCACGCCCATCGCGTTGAGCTGCTCGTACAGGTGTTCGGCGGCAGCGTGTTGCTGGGTGTCTTCAGGGTTCACCAAGATTAGAATCACTTCAAACGGCGCGACGGTAATAGGGAAGCGGATGCCGTCCTCGTCGTGGTGTGCCTCCACAATCGCGGCGAGGCAGCGGCTCACTCCCAATCCGTAGCAGCCCATGATAATCGGCTTCTGATTGCCCGCTGCGTCGGTAAACAGTGCGCCCATCGCCTGACTATACTTAATGCCCAGCTGGAAGATATGTCCGACTTCGATACCGCGCACCTCGCGCAACACGCCCTCGGGATGGCGGGGCGACGGGTCGCCCGCCTGCGCCACGCGCAAGTCCGCCCAGATAGGTTCAGGGAAGTCGCGTCCCCAGCACACATGGATTAAGTGGGCGTCGGGGGCGTTCGCACCGGTAATGAAATCCTGCAGTCCCCGCAACTCGTAATCAGCGTAGATGGGCACTTCGGCAGGCAACCCTACCGGTCCCGCGAAGCCCACCGGAGCGTTGGTAAGTTGCTGGATGGTGGCGGTGTCCAGCATCTCCACACTCTCGCCGTCTAAGGCGTGCATCAGTTTGTAGGGGTTCAACTCGCGGTCGCCGCGTACCAACGCTGCCACGGGCTTGCCGTCCACGCGCATCAGCAGAGTTTTCACGAGGCGGTCGGGCGTTGTGCTCAGGAACGCGCACACCTCCTCCACCGTGCGAGCGTTGGGTGTGTCCACCTTCTGCGCAGGCGGGACATTTTCAATTGGCGGCGGCGTGAGTCCAGGGTCAGGCAGCTCACATCGTTCGGCGTTCGCCGCGTAGCCACTTTTGTCGCACTGCAGTACCTTGTCCTCGCCGCTTTCGGCGATAATCATAAACTCCTCGTTGCTGCCGCCGCCAATCGCGCCTGCTTCGGCATCCACAATCAGTGTGGGCAAGCCCATCCGCTCGAACATGCGAATATAGGCGTTGCGCACCTTCTGATACATCGTCTCCAGTGCGTCGGCGTCGGTGTCGAAGCTGTAGCCGTCGTACATGATGAACTCGCGGGCGCGAATCACGCCTCCGCGCGGGCGCGGCTCGTCGCGGAACTTGGTCTGAATCTGATACAGCAACAACGGCATCTGGCGATAGGAACTGACCGCGTGGCGCACGATGTCAGTTATCACTTCCTCATGCGTAAAGCCAAGTGTGAATGGGCGTTGATGGCGGTCTTTGAGCTTGAACAGGATGTCCAACCCGCTGCGTCCGGTTTCGTCCAGTAGCTCCTCAGGCACGAGCGCGGGCATAAAGAGTTCCACCCCGCCAATCCTGTCGCTCTCCTCGCGCACAATCTGCTCGATTTTGCGGATGACACGCCAGCCGAGCGGCAGATAGATATACACGCCTGCAGCCAGTTTGCGTATAAAGCCTCCTCTCAGCAGCAACCGATGGCTCGGCAACTCCGCTTCAGCGGGCGCCTCGCGCAAAGTCGGTAAAAAGTATTGCGACGCTCGCATAGTCCCTCCGTTCGGGGGATAGTGTACCTGATAAGGGTACAACGGCTGAGTTCAGTGGTAAAGCGCAGGGGAGCATTTTTCCGCCCTCACCCCCCTGCCCCCTCTCCCGCGGCGCGGGAGAGGGGGGACGCGCTGTGCAGCGCATGCGCTCAACTCCCCTCTCCCACGGCGTGGGAGAGGGGCTGGGGGTGAGGGCAAAAACAGCGGACGCTCGCAGAGCTTTGAACCTATGTGTTGTACCCTTATCAAGACAGTCTACCCTGTGGAGCGTCGTCCGCTAAACCGCTTCCAGCGTCAGGACCCAATCCTCGCCATTCTGCGCAGGCGGCTGAAACTCGCGTTCGCCCGTATTGCGAAACTCGCCGATGAAGCGCGATTGCCCTGTGCGAGGGTCGTACCAGCTGGCTTGCACTGTGCGCTTGTTGAGCTTGTCCATACGCACGCGCACAGGTTTAGGCACAGGCAGGTAGATGTAAGCGTAGCTGCCGTCGGCGGCGCGCGCGGCGCGGATATGCTCTGCGCCCTCGCCAGCGTCCGACGCCAGCAGGCTCTGGTCAGAGATGCGTAGCAACATTGCGCGTCGGAGCATCAGGTTTTTGGCGTGCTGCATCTGACCTGCGCCGGGCAGGTTCAGCGATTCCTGCCACGAGCGGCGGGCTGCGGTGACGGGCGCACGCTTGTTGGGAACGAACATCTGCCAGATGTTATGACAGCCGTAGGTGTGCCCGTGTGCGCCCGAAAGCAGCGCCCAGTAGGCAGCGCGACGCACGTCACGCTCGTCGAACCAGCCGTTTTTGGGGTCGAAGCCCACGGGGTGGTCTTCGTAGCACGGCTCGCCGTCCATACACGGCTTGACGGGGGTGCGCAGGTAGTCGCGCTCCAGCATCGCGTAGTTAGCGGCGTAGCGTTGCGAGTGCCCCGATTGCAACATATTGAAGTCCAGCCACTCTTCCGCGTGCAATGCATCAGCGGAGGACTGCCCTCCTACAGGGTGATAGGTGATGAGGTGCGCCCCGCCATCGCCTGCACGAATGCCTGCCGCCATCGCCCGCCAGATGGCGCGATGGGTGTCGTTCTCCACAGGACGGTCGCCGCCCAAAATCCAAATCACGCTTTTGTGCCGATACCGTTTGCCCAGAAACTCGCCGTAAACGCGCGCGTTATCAGGCGTGAAAATCTCGGGACCGACGCCCCAGCGTTTGTTCACCTTGTCGCCCCAGGTGGGCAATAGTCCGATGTATAAGCCCAGTGTGTTAGCACGATCGACAATCCAGTCCACATGCTGAAAGTACGCCTCGTTGGGTTGTGTGGGGTCGTTTTTGTGCAGGGGCGTGTCGCCGTAGGGGTTGGGTGCGTTCAAGCCGTCCAGCTCCGCCAACGCCACCGCCTGTATCACAGTGAAGCCTTTCGCTGCGCGGTCTTTGAGATATAACTCTGCCTCCTCGCGCGTAAGGCGGTGGAACAACTCCCACGCCGTATCGCCCAGATAGAAAAAAGGCTCGCCGCGCTCATTCACCAGGTAGCGACGCCAGCAGGGATGCCCCGCCTCATCGAAAATCCTGAGCCTCGGCAACCGACGCATAGTGCAAGTGTACCTCCAAAACGCCGGAACGCGGCTATAACTAAACCTTAACCCGTAAGTTAGTATCTTTGTAGGCGAGGTGAGACCTATGACGCGCCGTATGAAGGGGTTTACGCTCATCGAACTGCTGGTGGTCATCGCGATTATCGCCATCTTAGCGGCGATTCTGTTCCCTGTGTTCGCTCAAGCCCGTGAGAGTGCGCGTAGTGCGAGCTGTCTCAGCAACTTGCGCCAGTTTGCCTTAGCGACCTTGCAATATGTACAAGACTACGACGAGGTGTTCCCCCAAAGTGTGTATAGCATGGACAACGTGCTGCTACTACCTGCCACGAACGACCGTGTGTTCACCGTATTCGATGCCGTGATGCCGTATATGAAGAACATCGATGTCCTCGTATGTCCGTCCAATCGCCCCGGTATCGACTGGCAGGCGATTTTGGCGACGATAGGGCTGCGAACTTCGGGCAACTTCCGCTACGCGTCGTATGCGTACAACTTTGCGCTGTTCCAGGATCCCTCGCTGCCGCCTGGCTTGTGGCAGGATGACCCGGTAGTGCCGATGGCAGCAGTGCAAGACCCTGTGCATACGATAATGTTTTTCGACTCGGTGTACAAGCATCCTATCGACCCGCTGATTGATCCCATCTGCCCGCGCCCGCAGTTTATCTTCCACTGGTCAACGTTCCCCGGCGACCCGCGCCACAAGCAAGGCATCAACATCAACTTCGCCGATGGACACGCCAAATGGTATCACCGCTACGGCAAGATTCCGGGCAGGTCGTTCGAGGGCAATCGTGAGGTGGATACCTATACGCTGCCGTGCGACCTGTCGGGCGTGCCTGGCGGCGTGGCGAATACCTAACTTTTTAGGAGCGGTTTACAACCGCGACGCGCGATTGCAAACCGCTCTTGCATCATCTAACGAATCGAGAAGCTTCTCGAGACCGAGAACCCGACGTCACTTTCGGCGGTGGGATGGAACCACCAAACGCCAAAGTTCCACTCCCCGAAGCGACGCACCAACGCAAGGTTGTAAAGCGTCGGCTCGCCTTCCATCGTCCCCTGATGGGAGTAGAACATCAGCGCGGTGTCTCGATCGAGACGGTAGTTGGCGGCGATGAAGCCGATGTCGCGTCCGTTGCGCAGACGTTGCCAGCCCGCCATCAGTGAGAGGTTGCCGTCAGTGCGCACACCCATAAAGTACGCACCCTCTTGTGCTCGGGTATAGGTCGACGAGAAGCCGTAGCCCGCCAGCAGGCTTACAGGTGTGCGCTCGTCCTGACGCGCCAGCTGGTAGGTAAGCTGTAGCGTGGCGCGCTCGCCGTAATGCGAATAGCCTATGCCTAAGTCAAATCGGTCGGTCACACCTGTCTTGAGAAAGGTACGGAATCGGTTCTCCTCTGATGCACCCGAACCGATGGTGAACCAGTTCAGTTGACCTTTGGGCACGGTCAGCTCGGCAAAGCCGACTTCCACATCGCTGCGCTGCTGCGATTGAATCACCACGCAGGCGGGGCAACCGCCCGAACCTTCCTGCGCAAAACCGAATGCTGCGATGCTCAGTGCAATCGCGCCAATAAAAAGTTTTCCAAATTTCATAGTCGCCTCCTGTGTTGAGTTTTTGTGGTTTGGGCATCTCGCCCAAGCAAAGCCGTTCACGGACGGGACGCCCGCGTGCTACGATTTAGAAATGTTAACCCGACGGTGGAATACCGTTGTACCAAGTAAGGGATTACACGGACAGAACTATCCGTGCTACAGGCTCTCAACACAGGGGCGGCGCACGGGGCGCAGAAGGTTCCAGAGGAGGAGAATGATTGCGAATAGTGGGCAAGCCGATTGTGGGCAGTAGGGTGTGCTGCCGGCTCAACTCGTCGAGCGCGGGCGCATCGACAATCCAGTCAGGGCTGTCCAGCAGGATTTTGGAAGCCAAAGCAGGTGGCTGTGCCCTTGCACGCTCCAACTGGCACCCCGAACAATCGGTACAGGGCGCGCCCGACTCGGAGCAACACGATGCTGCCGTTTCCTGACAGCAAGCGCGCTCTACGGTCTCGCGCTTGCTGCAGCACTGTAGGCTGAGGTGACCCGCGCACGCGCAGGCATACGCCCACGCCATCCCCAACGGCGTCAGCGCAAACCATAACGCCCACAGCGCAAGCCCATAACGGCGCATACAGGAAGTATACCACACTTGTCGAACGCTACGCCTATGCACGAGGCTCCGCCCGCGCGATTCCCAGTGGCGCGCACACTCTTGCTCGGCGCGATGTTCATGGGCATAGGCATGACCTTGCCGATTTTCAACCACTTCGTTCCCATCTTTCTGCGGGAATTCGCGCTCAGCGCAACGTTGGTTACCTTTGTCCTCACTTGGGACAACTATATCAATATGTTTATGCAGCCTATCGTGGGGCAGCTATCAGACAACACGCGCACGCGGCTGGGCAGGCGCAAGCCGTGGGTGATGACGGGCGCACCGATTGCGATGCTGGCATTTTTGTTTGTGCCCCATTCCGCCACGGCGCTGGGTATTATGGCAGCGATTTTCTTCACGAACTTCGGCAACGCGCTCATCCGCTCACCGGGCGTCGCGCTCATTGGCGATTTGTACCCCTCCAACCAGCGCAGCCTCGCAAACGGGATTATCAACCTCATGCTGGGCGTGGGCGCAGCGCTGGCGTACTTTGGCGGGGGCGTGTTGTACGGGCAGTTCGGGCGGTATGCACCGTTTATATTCGGAAGTAGCGTGATGGCGCTCGCGCTCCTCATCGCTTATTTTTTTGTCCATGAGCCGAAAAAACCTCTGTACGAGCCTGAAGAGAAGGAAGCAGGGCTACTGGAAAGCGTGCGCGCCCTGATACGCGCCCGCAACTTCAATATGCTTTGGATGCTGGGCGCGATTCTGAGCTGGTTTATGGGCTTTACGGCGCTGGAGGCGTTGCTCTCGCTGATTGGCAAAGAGGCACTGGGCATTCCACCCGACCAGATGGGTCAGCTGGTTGCGCTGTTGCCTGCGGCGTTCATCCTGTGCGCCCTACCCAGCGGAATCCTCGCCACACGCTTTGGGCGAAAACCCGTGATTCTGTTCGGAATCATGGGCTTGATGGGCATGCTACTGTATGGCTACTTCGTGCAGTCGCTGCCAATGATGATGGGCTTTCTAATCCCTGCAGGGGCGTTCTGGGCGTTGATAAATGTGAACTCGTTGCCAGCGCTGTACGACACCGCGCCCACCCTCCGCGCAGGGATTATCACCGGGCTGTATTACATGGCGTCGAACCTCTCTGCAGTGTTGGGACCGCAACTCGCGGGCGTGCTGGTAGACCTTACAGGCGACAATTACCGAAATGTTTTTCTATACGGCGCGTTCTTTATGGCGATAGCAGGGGTGTGTATGGCGAGAGTGCGGGTACGATAATCGCTACTACTCCGCCGCCAAGACGCGCATCGACAAGTTCCGAAATTTCTATCTGTTGCAGAGTTTCATCCGGCTTTCTCCAAAGCGTGTGGCTTTCAAGTTGCCCAATTTTACTACAGGTATACTTTCTCCGTGCAAACCCGCGCTTGGAGACTGATGCCGAATCGCGCGTACCAGTGGGAGACTTACGAACTGCCCCCCCTGCAAGCGGGCGAGGTGCTGATACGCCTACGCGCGTGCGGCTTATGTACGGGTGAGGTGATGGACTGGTACACGCTGCGCAAAGCGCCGCTGGTTCCCGGACACGAGTTGGTGGGTGAAGTCGCGGCGTTAGGCGAGGGCGTGGCGCATCTAAAGATAGGCGACCGTGTAGTGGTGCATCATCACGCGCCGTGTTTGCGATGCGACCTCTGTCGGCGTGGGGCGTTTATTCACTGCTCTACCTGGCGTGCCACGAAGTTGAATCCGGGCGGGCTGAGCGAATACTTTATTGCGCCTGCGGAGATTGTAAAGGTGGATGTGCTACGCATTCCCGAGAGCGTATCGGACGAGCGCGCGGCGTTCACCGAGCCACTGGCATGTGTGGTACGCTCGCTACGCCGTGCGGGCTTTCGGCAGGGCGATGCGCTGGCGATTATCGGTATGGGCGTAATGGGGATGCTCCATCTATTGCTGGGGCAGGCGTGGGGCGCACGACGAATTCTGGCGGTGGATAAGCTGCCCCACCGCTTGGCGTTCGCCGAGTCGCTGGGCGCAACGCCCCTGCACGCCGATGATGTGCCACATACGCCAGAAACGCAAGCGGAGATTGTGATTGTCGGACCAGGCAACGAGCCTGCGCTGGAACTTGCGTTTCATCTCGTCGCGCCCGATGGAGCGATTGTCCTGTTCACGCCCGCGCCGCCCGATACGCGCTTCCCCCTGAACTGGCACGACGCCTACTTCCGCGAGACGCGCCTGATCCCCAGCTACTCCGCCAGCCACTTGGAGATGCGCCAAGCCCTGCTTCAAATCGCTGCGGGCTTGCCGGTGGAGAAACTGATCACGCATCGCCTGCCGCTGGAGCGCGCGCCGGAAGGCTACGAACTGCTGCGCAAGGCGGAGGCATTGAAAGTTATGGTGTTGCATTCGGGCGCGTGACGGGCAACGCCAGCGAGAGGTCGATATGCCCGCCCAAGCTCTCGATAGGCTTTCCCTGCACCAGTATTTGCACATGCCGAATGTTGGGGAAGCTGCCCGCTGTGCTGCTGATGGCATTCACCAGTGCGGCTTCGTCGTCCGAGCCGCCCTCGAAGTTGCTCACCAGCTCCTCCGAGAAATTCAGTTGCAGAGTTTCGCCCTGTACAGTTGCACTTAGCAGGCGCGCACCCTGTGGGAACACGCCCGACTCGCGGATTAATTTTTCGAATACCTCTTTGTAGGCGGTTTCGGGATTCTGGATGGCGACAGTTTTGCTCTCGTAAGTCAGCTCGCCCTGTGGGGTTACTTGAGGGATATAGATTTTCGCCTCGCTGGGGGGTTTGGGCGGTTCGGGCGCGGGCGCAGGGGTCAGACGCAGCCAGATGCCCACGCCAATCGCCAGCGCCGCGATGACGACAAACAAAATGCCCAGCATGCTCTGCACGCGCCGCGCTTCGTTCATCTTACGCCTCGTCAGTCGGGTTCGCTTCCGCCTCGGCATCAGGTTCGGTCTCCGTCGAGGGTTGCTCGGCTGGCTCAACAGACGCCCACTCGATACGGAACTGCGTCTTGCCCAGCGTTAGTAACACGTCGCTTGGCACTGTAGTCGGCATGTTGGGGGCGACTTTGGTCTCGCCGATAAAGGTGCCGTTCGTGCTGCCCAGGTCGGTGATGCGCACGTCTGCGCCGACGATTTCGATCACGGCGTGCTGCCCCGATACGTAGGCATCGGGGATTATGATGTCGTTGCCTGCGCGTCTGCCGATGCGTTGCGGCCGTGTGTAGAGGGGGAAGCGCAGGCTGGGATCGCTCACGCCCACCAGATGTGCCAGCGGCGGGGCAATTTCGGCGGCGACGGCGGGCGTCTCGAACCCATCCGGCAGATCCAGCGTCATCGATACACTGCCGAACAGCAACTCCGCGTTCGGAGGCAGGGAGATACGCTCCGCGCCGACAGGCTGACCGTTTAGCCGCGTGCCGTTCGTACTGCCCAAATCCTGAATATAGGCGCGGTTCTCCTCAATCGTGATGCAGGCATGGCGTCGGCTGACCGTACCATCGCTAATCAGCACATCGCTGCTGGGGTCGCGTCCAACGATATTCTCGCCCGCTTTCAGCAGGTACTCGCGCCCACTGGAATCGCGCAGTTTGGGATATGCGCCCGCAGGTTCGGCAGTCTGAGGCACGGTGCTACTGAGCAGAAAACCGCACTCGATGCAATACTGTTCGCCAGGCGGGGTCGTCTGGAAACAGATGGGACATTGCGCGGGCGTCATCGCCGTCGTCGTTTGAGGCGCAGGCGCAATCGCCACCGTCGCTTCGCTGCCTACCGCTACCGTCGTCTCGGTCTGCATAACTGTATAATACCTGAAGGTATACTTCGAAAACGATGGCGATTCAATCAGCTCAACCGACCGCGAAACCGAAACGGCGTAAGCGGCGCGCCGAGAACTTGCCCGCGCCCGAAACCATTCGCCAAATGCTCGCCGAGCTGGAATCGCTCAAACTGCCCCCCGCAGACGGCGACCGTATGGAAGCGGATTGGCACGTGGTCAGCATCAGCCTGCTCGATGAAGTGGTGCGTCAATACTTGGGCGAGCCAACCAACTACTTCTGTGGAGGCAATATGTTCATCTACTATAGCGTCGCGCAGGCAAAGGAGATTGAAGATTACTTGGAAGCCGAAGAGGTGGCGCGTAAGCCCCGCTTCAAAGGACCCGACTTTTTCCTCGTCCAGGATGTGGATGGAACCAAACCGCGCGACAGCTGGGTAGTTTGGCAGGAGGACGGCAAGTATCCTGATTTGGTGGTGGAGTTCATCTCCAGCTCCACGCGCGAAAAAGATGTCAAGAAGAATGTAAAGTTCTACCGTACAGTGTTCCGCACCCGCGAGTATTTCTGGTTTGACCGGCGCGTGGGCGCGCTGAGGGGCTACCGTCTGACCAACGGAGGCGATTACGCCGAGATTGCGCCTAACGAGCAGGGCTGGCTCTGGAGCGAAGTCTTGAACGCCTATCTGGGCACGTGGGATGGCAAGCATCGCGGTAGGCGGTATCGATGGCTTCGGCTGTACGACCCGCAGGGACGCCTAGTGCCCACGGCTCAGGAAGCAGAACGCGAGCGTGCCGAGCAAGCCGAGCGGCGCGTGGCGGAACTGGAAGCGCAACTCAAACGTCTGCGCGGAGAGTAGCAGGAGTTCCCTAATCGCCCGCGAACTAACACGCGGGATTCCCACAGAACATGGAGGTTAACCGCATGATGAGGACACGCTGGATACGCTGGAGCGCGCTGAGCGCGCTGTTGACTTTGACCGTGATGACCGCTTCGGCGCAGCTGGAAAACGCCGCCGCGCGACTGCGATTCGGAGCCTATTTCCCGTCGGACACTGACCTGCAAGCCTTCAATAAAACTTGGTTCGCGGTTGGGCTGACCTTCGCCACCGACGGCGTCCCACTGTTGGCAAGCAACGCGACCGAGATTAGTGCCGACCTATTCACGCACCAAACGGGCGGCTCGCGCGGCACAATTACCAGCCTGCTGGTCACACAGGTCTACGAGCAACCAATCAACAACAGCGACCTGCGCTTGCAACTGCGTATTGGTGCAGGGCTATATGTTGTGGACACGACGGGACCAAGCAAAAACATCTTCGGTGGGCGTGTTGGGCTGACGCTCTGGTTCAACGACTTCTACAGCGTGGAGCTGAACTATGACCTGACCGACCGTTTCGGTGCGAATAATGATCGCGCGAACGGTTTCTCACTCACGGTCGGCTATCAGTTCTGATGGGCGCTTGGCGCGTCTGGATGTTGCTCTGGCTCGTTGCAGGCTTGCTGTATGCCTGTGGCGAGCCTGAATATACGATACAACGCTCCCTACGCACCGGTGAGCATTGGCGCTACACGCTGGAGTTGAAAGGCGAACTGGAGGGCAAAACCGATACGCTGGAGCTAACCTACACCGACACCGTCCAATCTGTACAGCCCGACGGCAGCGCAATCGTAGAACGCACCCTGCTAACGCCAGAGGCACAACTGAAACTACTCCAAGCCAGTGCTGCGCCTTTCGGCGAGCTGAAGCTCAAAACGCGCTGGCAGTTCTTCCCCGACGGCAGAGAGAAACCCCTCGACGAGAACACTTTCGTGATTGGCGCGTTCACCCACGCCTATCCCGACCGCCCCGTGCGCATCGGTGCCCAGTGGGGTCGCACCGACGGAATCGGCACTCTTCAGGTGAAATACATTTGCCGATTGGAAGGTGTTGAGACACTGGAAGGGGTGCGCTGCTACAAAATTCATACACAAATCGAGCCGATGCCCGACTCACTGCCCCAAATGCAGGGCGAAATGACCGTCTATGTGGACGCGGAACACGGCTGGGTACATCAAATTCGAGGTACACTTAACATGCAAGCAGGCGAGCTTGCGGGGGCGTTCCAACTGCTCCTGCGCGGCGCGCCCTTGGGGGAGCAACGATGAGAGAACGGTTATGCCCAGTTTGCCAAATTGAACTGAAGCCGCAAGTGCACTTAGGGGTTACAATTGATGTCTGTCCCGCGTGCGCAGGCAT
Organism: uncultured Fimbriimonadales bacterium; assembly: GCA_964451985.1. Taxonomy (GTDB): domain Bacteria; phylum Armatimonadota; class Fimbriimonadia; order Fimbriimonadales; family GBS-DC; genus GBS-DC. The sequence goes on from CAYVKB010000018.1 coordinate 15,926, forward strand.
CTGGTTCGACACTGATGAGTTGACGCGCCTCAATAGCATCGACGACACGATACTCCCGCGTATCGACACGCACTACCAACCGCAAATCACACAGTACGACCCGCCGTGGAACCGACTCTGCCCCGTGTGTCATCAGCCTCTTCATTCGTACCACTACCTTTATACTTCGGATATTGAGCTGGACACTTGCAACCAGTGTGGTGGTGTGTGGGTGGACAACGGCGAGCTGGAGAAGATGAACCGCGTGCTTTCGGATGCGCGGGCGATGGAGGTGCCGCCGGAGGCACAGGCACAGATTGCCCTTGCCCAGATCGAGGCGGAGACGAAGCAGGCATCGGCGCGGGCAGAGTTCTGGCGTGGATTATTCGAGTTCCTACGAGCGCGTCCGCGCTTCCCCTTCTCCTAAAATGGAGCCGATACGCGCAGGCGTGCATGTCGCGGCGATTACGCCGTTCACCGATGGTGGTGCAATTGATACGCCCTACCTCGTGCGGCTGCTGGCGCACTTTGAGGCGCAGGGCACACAGGGGGTGGTAGTTGCAGGCTCCACGGGCGAGGGTCCCTCGCTCAGCGCACCCGAAAAAGCCGAGCTGTACACGCTGGCAGTTCAGGCGAAGGGTAAGCTGCAAGTCACTGCGGGCGTGCTGGTCTGTAGTCTTGACGAGGCGCTCTACTTGGCGCGGCAGGCATACAAAGCGGGCTGCGACGCGCTGATGGTCGCTCCGCCGTTCTACTATCCCGCGCAGCTGGAAGGACTCGTCGTTTTCTATAAAGCCGTGCTGGACGCAAGTCGCCTCCCTGTCATACTGTATAACATCCCCCAGCGCACGCACCATGAAATCACGCCCCCACTTATCGATGCGCTTATAGACCATCCACATCTAATAGGCGTCAAAGACAGTTCGGGCAGTGTGCGCTCGATGAGCCAGTTTCTGAAGTATGCGCCGCGCTTGCGCGTATGGGTTGGCGAGGAGAAGCTGCTTTACAAGTGCTTACAGAAAGGTGGGACAGGCACGATAAGCGGGTTGGCGAATGTGTACTTGCCCCGTATGGTGCGCCTGTGCGAGGCGTTTCAAAACGGCGAGGACTGCGCGGGCTTGCAAACGCTTATCGATACTGCTGCCGATACGATTGACGCCTTCCCCGCACCAGCGAATTTCAAGTACGCGCTCAAATTCGCAGGCTTCCCTGAAACGCACGTGCGCCCGCCACTGCTGAACCTCACAGAAGCCCAACGCGTCGAACTTGCACGCGCTTGGCAGGGGATAGACTAAGTTTGACGTTATAAATCCCACTCTAGTTGTATCCCCTGACTGCGCAGAAGCCTCTGATACTCCTCCAGCAAGGCATGGGTTTCGTACACCTGATGCGGCTCAGTATCGCGCAGTACACAGAACGCTGTTAGCAACCCCGCCGACTCGCCGATGTTCCATTCCACAGGGTGCAATCGATAGCATCCGTTGGTGATATGCGTGGTACCGATATTCTTGCAGGCGGGTAGCAGATTGCGCATGCGCACGGGTATCAGCGCGCCCAGCGGTATCTGGAACGGTAGCGTCTCGATATCGATGTAGTTATCACCCCCTGTGCTGGGGTGCAGGTCGATTCGGTAGTGCCCTACGCCTACGCTGTCGATAAACCGCTCGGCAAGGGTCTTATTCGGGCGGCATGTTGCGCTTACATGCTGTTCTAAAACGGTAAATCGCGCTTTGATACGCCGCGATTCGCGCACGTATACCTGCTGCGCCATTTTATGATATGGGTTATCCTCAGTGCCTGTGACGTCGGGGCGCAGGTGTAGCCCCGGATAGCCCACACCGCCGTCAGGGCGAGGAGCTTCGGTTTGCAACCAGAAAAGCAAACACCTCGAGAGTTCACGAGCAGCTATTTGATGCGAGATGTCACCACTGGGTATCTCACGATTGGTAAAACCGTATGCGGAAGGTACGGCGTCAGGGTTCGGGGAGCGATACCGATGTGGGTCTTCGGGTTCTTCCCCAACAGGCGGGTAGAGATTGCCCAACAAGTAGTCGTTCTGGGGCCAGTTCACGATGGTCACAGCGCGGGGCGCAATCTCTACTGGGTAAAGGCTGGGGTCAATCACCTGCCGATAGCCGAACATCGCCGGCGTTCCATCTTCCCCGAATAAGCTCAGACGGCGTGGCTCCAATGTGATGGGGTTCACATCCGTCCAGCTGAAAAACGGCGCGTGCCAGAAGGGAGGTTGAAACACCTTCCAGAAGTCGTAGCCGTGGGGTTTGCTGGTCACATAATCTCCGTCGGGGTCGTAGCCCATCGCGAAGCACCAAGTAAACGCTTGCATATTAGCGGGCTGGGGTTCGTGCTTGGCGTGCGGCTCGCCCGTCTCCCAGTGCGACTCTGCGCCTGTCACATATTCCATCTTCGCTAAGGGCAGCAGCTCGCCCGTGTCGGTGGCGTCCAAAATATACTTGGCTTCCACATAGAGCGAGGTGGAGTGGTCGGGATAACCAAACAGCGCGCCGCGCACAAAATCGCCCTCCACATCCAGTTCGCGCAGGATAAGGCGTTCCACGGTCAGGTTGCCGCGCATTTGGGGGTACATCAGCATCGATTCCAGAACGGTTTTGGCGACTCGTGGCTCGCAGCAAAGCGCGCTAACCCACCCCCCGCCGGGATTCAGATGCGGCAGGGCACGGGCGGCATCGCTGAGTGGGTAGTAGCGTCGGTAGAAATCGCGTATTGCTTCACGGAGTTGCCGATAGCGGCGTGTACAGCCCTGTGTTTCAATCCAGCGATGTTCGTCGGGCGGTACCGCCTGCGCGGTGAGCTGCCCGCCAATCCACTGGTCAGGCTCTACCGCCAGCAGTGTGTTAATGCCCAGCGACGCGCACGCCATCGCCGCCGCACAGCCACCCAAACTACCCCCGACAATCAGTACATCCACCTTCGCGTTGAAGTGGCCTTTACTCATGGTATATCTTCTTCAAGCTACATAGTAGGCGCAGCTTACCTCGGAGGGGACATGCACTATTGGTGATTACATAAGAGGATTTGTACCCCTATTTTTTCACCCCATGCTCAATCTTCTTCCAGTAGGTCTCAAAATCGAAGCCGGGGCTGTGGGCGGGCACGTGGCAACTCATGCACGACTGCTCCCCTGCCCTGCCGAGCCGATGCTTTTCGGGGTCTTGGGCGTGTAGTTTGGCGGGACCGTGGCAGCTCTCGCAGCCCACATCTTTGAGCGTAGGCGTTTTCTCCGTGCTTTGGAAGCCGCCCTCGAACTCCAGCCCGACCACATGGCACACCACGCATTCGGGGTCTTTGTCGTGCTTTTCGTCTACAAGGGTCTGCATCGCTTTAGCGTGGGCGGTGCGCTGCCAGATGCGGTAGTCTTCCGAGTGGCAGGGCATGCAGGCGCGGCTGCCCGCGAAGCCACTGCCGTTCAGCGTGGGGCGGCGTGGCACCATCGCCAACAGGTTTTCCGCCTCCACACGCGCCAGATAGTTCAACTTAATCGCCATCACCTGCTCGTCGTCTTTGAAGTCTTCCGTGAGGCGGGTATGCTCCACGCGGGCGATTTCGTAAGGTGTGTTGGAGCTAAGATAGGCAATTCCGACGAACTTCGCGTCGTTGCCCGCGAACACGAGGCGTGTCTGCCCTACCTGCTTGGTGGGCAGAGGACCGTCGCCTGCGTTGGCGTACATAATCAAATGGAAATAGGGGTGCGCCTGCGCGATTTGCTCCGCCTCCTGTGCCGAGCCGTAAAAGAGCAATACACGCAGGTCGCCCATCGTCTCAATCTGTGGGCGCAGCTCGTCCAGCCTCTGCAGAGCGGGGGTGAAGCTCAACTGCGGGTTGCGATTGCGGATGGCTTCGGCGTGCTTTTCGGAAATCATCCCCACAATCAGCGCACGCACGAGGGCGTTGTTATGTTGCTTTTCTATAAGAGTGTACGCCTCGAACGCGGGGTTGCCGCCTTCCGACACATTCCCGCACAGCATCGCGCCCTTGAACTGCATCTGCAGAGCGCGCAGGTAGTCCATTCCCAGCATAAAGTCGTACCTGCCCAGATTCAGCGCGTCATAGCCCATCTGGTTCAGCATCTCAATCAGCGTCTCGGCTTTCAGCTCATCCTGCCTGCCTGTGGCTTTGGTCAGGTCGCCGTTTTCCAGTTTGAGCAGGTTGTGTTCCTGAGCGAGTTGCTTGAGCAGCGTCCCGCGTCGGGGGATGCCACCTACCATCGGCTTGCTGCAGCCGCATGGGGTTAGATAGCCGTTAATTTCCGAACCGAAGACAACGGCTAACGGCAGCGCAGCCTCAACCGAGGAAACTGCTGGTCGGTAGAAGCCCACAATCAACAGCGCAACGAACGGCAGCCCGAAAACCACCCATTTTGAACGCATGGTTCCTCCACATCTATTATAGCCTACACCGCACTCGCGCAGGCTTAACTGATGAATTCATGGCAAGAGGCTACCTACAAGACCCGCTTCACTTGGGCAAGAGATTGGGCAGCAGTTTCAGCGAGTATACAACTCCCACTTAATCCGCGCCAGCAGGTAGCTGAGTACCGACTCCGCGCCACGATTCAAGTTCACCCCCAGCGCATTCAGCCCATCATACACCACGCCCGTTTCGGGGTCGTACAGTGCGATTTGATTGATGTTGTCACCGTGAAACCACATCAGTGCGCGCGCAGCATATTGCAGGAACGGCTTATACTGGTCGAACGCTTGCCATGCGTCTAAGAACGCCTCGACGGTTGCACCGGCGCATACGGGCTGCTGGTCAAACACGGCGCGAGTTCTGCCGCGCACAAACCAGCCCTCGGTACCAACAGCGTTGAAATAGCCCGTTTCGGCAAAGGTGGTTTGCGCCAGAAACTCGAACGACTCGCGGGCGTATTTGACCCACTGCGGGGTGCGCGTGCGCACCCCGCACAGCAGCAACGCCTGAGGCAGGCGCGGATTCTCGTAGGTCAGATAGTTCTCGAACCAGCGCCAGTCGGGGGCGCGGGTGGTTTCGTAGAGTTCGGTTAGTTCGCGTCCGAAGTGGAGCAGGCGAGCGTGATTCTCGTCAGCGAGCGCCATAAATGCAATCGCACGCGGCGAGCGGATAGTTCGGGCATGTGGAAGGGCGTTCTCCAGTAGGCGTCGTGCCCGCCCCGCCCATTCGGAGGTCGGCAAGGTCTGAATGAGCGTCCACAACGCCCACACGGTGCGCCCATGCGAGTCCTCGCTGCCTACCTCATCGAGCCATGTACCCTCCGCGCTGCGGAAGTTGTGGAACCGCCCGTCCTCCAGCTGCGCCGCCTCGATATACTGCAGGCAAATCTCAATCAGCCGCGCGGGGAACTCGGCATCGGGCAGAGTCATCCACTCGGGGGGCTGCAGGGCAAGCCGTTGCAACCACGCACCCACAATCAGCCCACGCGCCTGGTCATCAATCGAGAAACCATGCTCGACCCAAGGTTCCGCATAGCGCGTGTGCTGCCAGATTCCAAACGGCGTGAGCAGATGGTTCAGATGGCTCAGGCTCACCTTCGGCAAATCGAGGCGCATACACTATAATTTTACCCGCTCCACCCATCGGGTACAATACCCGTAGTGAACGATTCGATCTGGACGATACCGCTGTTTCCGCTGGAGACAGTGCTGTTTCCGTACACGGCGCTGCCGTTGCACATTTTCGAACCACGCTACCGAGAGATGGTGATGTACTGTTTGGAGACCGACTCGCCGTTTGGGATTGTGCTGGTTCGCGAGGGGAGTGAAGTGGGCGACCCGAACGTCGAGCCGCACGAAATCGGCACGCTGGCGCGGATAGGACGCCTCCGCCGCCAACCCGACGGCAGGTTTCACCTGCTGGCACTGGGAGAAGAGCGGTTCCAGATTGTACGCCTGATTCGGCACGAGACGCCGTACCTGAAAGCGCAGGTGCGTCTGTGGCGCGACCATGAGCCGTTCTCGTGGGAACAGGAGCAAGAGTTCGCCGCACAGACCGCCGCCGAGTTCCGCACGTTCCTGCGAATCGCACTCGAAGCCAGCGGGCTGCGCGTGGAGGATATCGAACTGCCTCAAGACCCGACCGCACTCTCGTTCGCGATTGCAGGCACGCTGCAGCTGGAGCTGCCATTGCGTCAGTATTTGCTGGAGCTACAAGATACTTTGGAACGACTGCGCCTGGTACGGCAAATCGTTCAGAACCTCACCGCCACTTTTGTGTCGAGTATCCAACCATTTGACCCCGAGCACTGGCGTGAGTATGTGAACCAAAACTGACGCTTGAGTGAGGTTAAATGCTATGATTGAGGGGAGTATTCGAATCGTTGGAGGGCGTGAGAAGAAGTTGCAGCACGGCTACCCGTGGGTGCAACGCGGCGAAATTTCAGAGGTTCAGGGCGCACCCACGCCGGGTGCACTGGTACAGGTGCGAAACTTTCGCGGCGATCTGCTCGGTATCGGAACCTACAACCCCCAGAGCCGCTTTCCCGTGCGCCTGCTCACCACACAGGATGAACCAATTGATCGGGCATTTTTTGAGAAACGACTGGACCGCGCCCTGCGCCACCGTGAGCGCGTGGTTCGCGACACGAACGCGATGCGCTTGGTGTTCAGTGAGTCGGATGGATTGGCGGGACTCATCGTCGATCAGTACGCCGACTATCTCGTGGTGCAGGTGCGCTCGCTGGGCATAGAGCGTCTCAAGGAACTTTGGCTGCCTGTGCTGATTGACCGATTGGAACCCAAGGGCATCATCGAGCGCAGCGAGATGGCAGGACGCGCCGAGGAAGGCTTGGAGCCGTTCGCAGGCGTGTTGTACGGCGAGGTGCCTGAACTGATTGAGATTGAAGAGAGCGGTTTGACCTTCCTTGTGCCCACCGACGCCGGACGCAAGACAGGCTACTACTTAGACCAGCGCGAGAACCGCCGTCGGTTAGCGCAGCGCGTGCGCCCTGGCGAACGCGTGTTAGACTTGTTCTGCTACACGGGCGGCTTCGCGCTGTACGCGGCACGAGCGGGCGCGTATGCACTGGGCGTCGACATCCTGCCCGACGCGATCGACCTTGCTGAGGTACACGCTCGCCTCAACGGCTTGGAAGCGCACTGGGTTGTGGAAAACGCCTTCGATTGGCTGCCCCAAGCCGCCGAGCAGGGTGCACGTTTCGACTGGATTGTGATCGATCCGCCCGCTATCGCCAAGCGTCAGGATCAGAAAGACTCGCTGCGCTGGGCTATCTGGAAACTGGTCTACAACGCGCTGCCACTGTTGTCAGAGGGCGGACATCTCGTGGTGTGTAGCTGCGCGTACCAGCTAAACCTTGCAGAGATGCTCGACGCCGTGCGCTTAGCCGCCACCGACCGCACGCAGCCACTGTTTCTGGAGGAGGTCACCTTCCAGGCGCCTGACCATCCGTACCTGCTGCAGTTCCCAGAAAGCCTGTATCTCAAGTGCTTGTGGACGCGAGCCTGAGGCACGCGAAACGCACGGATGCGATAGGAATCTCGTCCCGCGCGCCGAAATTGCCCACGCGAGGAGGTCAACGACGATGCTACTACATCAGATTATTGAGCACGGCGTGTCTAAACATCCCGATAAGCCCGCGCTCATCTTCCGTGAACATACGATTTCCTACGCCCAGCTGTGGGGCGCGGTGAACGCCTTCGCGCGGGGGCTGCGCGACGAGTTAGGCATTCAGGCAGGCGACCGTGTGGGCATCATGTTGCCCAACCTGCCCCAGTTCGTAATTGCCTACCACGCGCTGGGCAGGCTGGGAGCAATCGCTGTGCCGGTAAACCCACTGCTCAAAGCCCCTGAAATCGCCTACATCTGGAACGATGCGGGCGTCAAAGCCACCATCACCTTCTCGATGACACTGGAGACCGTGCTGCAGGCGAAGCCAGAAATATCCAGCCTGCAGACCATCTTGCTGGTGGGCGCAGAGGGCGAGCTGCCTGAGGGAGTGCGTCCGTTCGACCACTTAATGAATCCGCAGGGCGATCCACTGCCCACCGCCCCCGTGAGCGAGAACGACCCTGTCGTGTTCATCTACACCTCCGGCACTACGGGCTTCCCCAAAGGTGTGATGCTCTCGAGTGACAATATCTTATTTGACATCGAGGCGTGCCAAGCGATGCTGGAGCTCGATCCCGACGAGCGGTTCCTAACTGTGTTGCCCCTGTTCCACTCGTTCGGGCAGACGGTATGCATGAACTTCTGCCTGTGGCTGGGCGGAACCAGTGTGCTTATGGAACGCTTTCTACCCCAGCAGACGCTGGAAGCACTGGAGAAGCATCAGATTACTATCTTCCCCGGCGTGCCCGCGATGTACGCTGCGATTTTGCATGTGCCTGCCGAGCGCGAGTACGATCTGAGCGCGCTCAAATACTGCGTGTCGGGCGGTGCGCCGATGCCTGAACCCGTGCAACGCGCCTTCGAGCAACGCTTCAACTGCGCCATTCTGGAGGGTGACGGTCCCACTGAGTGCGCCCCCGTAACCAGCGTGAACCCACCCCCCCATAAAGGCGTGCGCAAAATTGGCTCCGTCGGGCTGCCCCTGCCGGGTGTTGAGATAAAAATCTTCGACGACAACGACAACGAGCTGCCCGTCGGTGAAATCGGCGAGATTGTGGTGCGTGGACGCAACGTGATGCTCGGCTACTACAACAACCCCGAAGCGACCGCCGAAGCGATGCGCAGCGGCTGGTATCACACGGGCGATATGGGCAAATTCGATGAGGACGGTTATCTGTATATTGTCGACCGCAAAAAGGACATGATTATAGTAGGAGGCATCAATGTATACCCCAGCGAGGTCGAACGTGTGCTGATGGAGCATCCTGCGGTAGCGATGTGCGCGGTGATTGGCAAGCCCGACCCCGAACGCGGCGAGGTTCCGATTGCCGTGATTGTGCCTAAACCCGATGCCCAGCCCGACCCGCGCGAGATTATCCGCTTCGCTCGCGAACGCCTCGCGAACTTCAAAGTCCCTCGCGAGGTGATTATCCGCTCCGAACTGCCCATCTCCAATACAGGCAAGGTGCTGAAGCGTCTACTCAAAAAGGAGCTGGAGTTGGAGAGTTGATGGAGACGAAACGAGCTAAGTTCAGACGGTTCCGATCGCCAATCAGGTGCATTCGCGCGACGATCGGATGGTTCCGAAAGGCGACCGGTAAGTTCGGGGGGCGGTTGCGAGGGAAGTTTCTTTTTAGCCCTCACCCGCAACCCCTTCCCCACCGCTGGGGAGAGGGGAGCCGAGCGCGTGCGCCGCGCGACTCGTCCTCACTCTTCTGCGTCGCGGGAGAGGGGACAGGGGATGAGGGCGGAAAAGGAATTGCTTCGTGCCTCTCTACCGAACTGAGGCGTTGTACCCTTATTAGGAGGAGGAATGCCCTGCGCCGTGCGCGCTCGGCTTCCCCTCTCCCGCGCGGTATGAGAGGGGGCTGGGTGGTGAGGGCAATTTCTCTGCTGTTTCTCCTCATACTCGCCCACGCCCAAACGCCCCCAACCCAACCCAAGCCCACTCTCGGCGTCGCAGTGAACTTCATGCCCGAGAAGTTCGGCGAGATGCTGAGCCGTTTCAAAGCGCAGGGTGTGGAGGAGATAATTGTACGCCTCACAGAACTGCCCACGCCTGAACGCTGGGACGCGCTGCTGGAAACTGCTGAGCAATCGGGTCTGCGCTGGAGGCTGTGGCTGGCGAGTCTACCTCGCACCGACGGCTGGCAAGTCGCCCCCGAACGGTACCGCATGGCGGGTAACCCCGACGGCGTGTACAACATCCAGATTCCTGACGCCTCGCGCGCGCTGCTTGCCGTCTCGCCGCGCGAGTCGCCGTTCCTCAGGCTGCAGACTGTGCTGGAACTGAGCAACGGACGTGCGATTACGGCGATTGGCGACACGGTGGAGAGCGTGCTGTTGCTGTACCCCCTGCGCCGAGGTGCCCTGCCCGACCTGTGGGACGGCTGGGATGCCTATCGGGATACGCTCCTGAGCTTGCTGCAACGCCGCACCCCGAAAACGAACTTTCGGGGCTGGCTGGTTCAAAGTGATTGGGAGGTGCTGAGCGCTTGCGCCCTGCCTGCCAACCTCGTCGCCCAAGCCGAGTGGCTGGCGTTCCTGAAACTGCGCTACCCCGACCTGACTGAGTTGGAACGCGCGTGGGATGTGAGCGTGAAACTGGAGCGACATGAGCAGGCGGCACAACTGATTCCGCTCTGGCGCGAAGGGCGCGGGTTACCGATTCTAATTGCACTGGATGGCTCCATCAAACCGCAGGAGCTGAATATCAACCGCAGCCGCTTCTGGGACGATTGGCAGGCGTTCCTGGCGGAGCGATGGCGCACTCTCACGCTTGGGCTGCGGACGGCGCTCCGTCGCTACACCCCCGACGCCGAGTTTTCGGTACTACAAACCGCACCCGACCCTGCTGAACTGCCCACGCCTGAAGCCTTAGCCGACCCACTGCTGCCTCTCGGATGGCTGATGCCCGCCGTCCAACGCGACGCTTGGCGCACGCAACTACTGTTGGAGACCCTGCGTCGCGAGCCACTGAACACGCCTCTGGAGACCCTGATTCTGGAATGGGCAAGCGACGATGCCGAACGCGCCAGCCTGTTCCAGACTTTCGCGCGGGAGATGGGGATTGAGAATATCTACTGGCTTGCTCCGCCTGCTGCGCTGGAGACGGCGTGGCAACCCCTGCGCCAAACCGACACGCCGCCCGACGCGCCCGCACTACTGCCCTTTCCCCGCGCGCTGTGGGGATTGACCGAAATACGCCAGTACCGCAGCGGCTGGTGGACGCCCAGCAGCCAGCCCGATTTGCAACCCCTGCTGTGGGGCTTCGAGATTCACGGCTTCCAACGCGGAACCGAAGTGCGCACGCTGGACGCACAAGGCAACCTGCAAATCACGCGCCAGCTGGAGCTGTGCCTGTGGCTGGACGAGGGCGAACGCGAAATCCGCCTGCGCCGTTTCGACCGCGCCCCGCTGACCGCTTTCGATCTAAACGGCGAACCAGTGCGCTTAGACATTCGGGGCGACATCGTGCGGCTGCGTGTTGGGACTGTGCCCGTGCGCATTCGCGGCTTCCAGAGCGACCCCATCTGCGAAACCAGCATCGAGGACTGGACGGCACGCATCACGGAACTTGCCAAACGCGGCAACCCCTCGGGGCAGGACGCCGCCGTGCTGAAGTTCAACTTCGACAACGCGCTCAGCGTCTATCGGCGCAACCCGGCGCAGGGCTTTGCCCTCGCCCGCTCGAATTGGTTTGAATTTGAGCGTGCCTACCAGCCCTACCGCTGGATTGAGGCAGAAAACGCACGCCAGCATGAGTTCGGAACTATTCGGCGCGATGTGGCAATGAGCAACGGCGCGACGCTATGGCTGAACACGCCGATACCGATTGAAAGCGCATCGGCGACGTACAACTTTACGCTGCGCGAGACAGGGGCATACACGATTTGGCTGGCGGTGCGGGGCAAGCCGTCGGGCAGCGTGGAGTGGCAAATCGCGCCCGCGTCGGACACGGAAGCGAAACCTCTTGCAGAGGGCAGCGCGCTGCTCTCTGCCGAACGCGCGGTGAGCCGTTATGCCGACCAGTGCCTCTGGATTCCGCTGGGCAGCGTTCCCTTGCAAGGAAGAGAGTACCAGCTGCGCTTGCGCTGGAAGCCTGATTTGCAACAGTCGCCCCACACCACCGAGTGGGATGTGATACTTGTTGCACCTGCAGGCGTGCAGCCCCGACACGTGCTGCCACCGAAGTACTAACTGCTACCCACAGCCAAACGACATGCCACAGTTATAACACTGATAGCACGCACCGGAGCGCACCATAATCATCCCACAGTTGGGGCAGGGCGGCGCATCCTGCTGCAGCCTTACCAGTTTCGACCAGTCCGTGGTCTTCGCGCCCTGCCCTTGAGGGAAGCCGGTCACGCCTACACCACCTTGCACGCCCGTCGGCTCAGGTGGCGTTATTTCCGTGCCGTTCTCGTGCATCGTTTCAGGTGGCGCAGGCTGCTGTTGCAAAAACTTCGAGCCGAGCCAGCGGAAGATATAGTCTACAATCGAGGTGGCGACAGGGATCTGCGGATTGTTCGTGAAGCCACTCGGCTGGAAGCGCGTGTAGGAGAACTTTTCTACCAGCTTCTCCAGCGGCACACCATACTGCAAAGCAAGCGAGATGGCGGTCGCAAAGGCATCCATTAGCCCCGAAATCACCGAGCCTTCCTTTGCCATCGTGAGGAAAATCTCGCCTGGCGTGTTATCCTCGTACATGCCCACCGTGATATAGCCCTCGTGCCCTGCCACACTGAACTTGTGGGTGATGCTTTTACGCTCATCAGGCAAGCGGCGACGTACAAGGCGTTCGCCTTCGGTTTGGGCTTGCTCCTCGGGCTTTTTGGTGGAGAGCGGCTGCGTGCGCTTGCTGCCGTCGCGATAAATCGCGATTGCCTTCAGCCCCAACTTCCACGCCTCTAGATAGATTTGCTCGATATCTTCGGGCGTGGCGTCGTGAGGCACATTAACCGTCTTGGAAATCGCTCCCGAGAGGAATGGCTGTACCGCAGCCATCATCTTAACGTGTGCCATCGGGGCGAGGCTGCGCACGCCCTTTGCAGGGCGGAAGGCGCAGTCAAAAACAGGCAGATGTTCAGACTTCAGATACGGTGCGCCTTCGATGGTGTCATTCTCGTCGATGTAGCGCGTGATGGCTTCAATCTCCTCGCTGTTGTAGCCTAATTGCTGCAGCGCAAGCGGTACAGTGGTGTTCACGATTTTCAACAGCCCACCGCCCACCAGCGTTTTGTATTTCACAAGGGCGATGTCGGGTTCGATGCCTGTCGTGTCGCAGTCCATCAGAAACGCGATTGTGCCTGTGGGAGCTAATACCGTCACCTGCGCGTTTCGATAACCATATTGCTCGCCCAGTTGCAGGGTTTCCTGCCAGACGGCGCGGGCAGCATCCATCAGTGCGGGGGGTGCATACTCTGCTTGAATGCTGTTCAGCGCGTCGGCGTGCAAGTGCATCACTTCCAGCATCGGAACGCGGTTCAGCTCGAATGCGGGGAACGGGCTGCCGCAGTCACGCGCGACGATTGCTGACTGGCGGTATGCCTCACCGTGCATGAGGGCGGTAATCGCAGCAGCATAGGCGCGTCCTGCATCGCTGTCGTAGGGCAAGCCCAACGACATCAGCAGCGCACCCAAGTTCGCATAGCCCAGCCCCAGCGGACGGAAGTTGTGGCTGTTGTCGGCGATTTTCTCGGTAGGGTACGCCGAGTTGTCTACAATAATCTCCTGCGCAGTGATAAAGATGCGCACGGCGGCGCGGAATGCGTCGACGTCGAAGTCACCGCTGGGCAGGCGGAACTTCATCAGGTTCAGACTTGCGAGGTTGCACGAGGTGTCGTTGAGAAAGACGAATTCGCTACAAGGGTTGCTTGCCTCAATCTGCCCGCTATTTTTCACCGTATGCCACTTATTGGTAGTGTCGTGGAACTGCAAGCCGGGGTCACCGCACACCCACGCTGCTTCGGCGATTTTGCGGAACAGATCTCGCGCAGGGAAAGTGTTCAACACTTCGCCGGTGGTGCGGGCAATCGTGTGCCATTCGCGGTCCTCCTCCACGGCGCGCATAAACTCGTCGGTCACGCGCACGCTGTGGTTCGCATTCTGGAAGTAGACCGAGTCATAAGCCCCTCCGGGTACATTAAAGCCGGGGTCATAACCTGCCTCGATTAGTGCCCACGCTTTTTTCTCCTCATTCGCCTTACACTCGATGAACTCCACGATATCAGGATGATCGATGTTCAAAATCACCATTTTGGCGGCGCGGCGCGTCTTGCCTCCGCTCTTAATCACCCCGGCGAAAGCATCAAACCCCCGCATAAACGAGACCGGTCCCGAGGCGCGCCCCCCGCCCGACAGATACTCCTGCGAGCCGCGCAGCCTGGAAAGGTTCGATCCAGAGCCAGAACCGAACTTGAAAATCATCCCCTCGATTTTTGCGAGGTCGAGGATGGACTCCATCGTATCTTCAACGGATACGATAAAACACGCTGAACACTGACTCCGGGGTTCTATCCCGACATTAAACCACACGGGACTGTTGAACGCACCGTACTGGTGCAGCAGCAGGTACTTAAGTTCGTCGCGGAAGGCGTCGGCGTCCTCAGATGTGGCGAAGTAGTGTAGTTGGCGTCCCCACTCGGTGAGGGTGTCTACCACACGCCCAATGACTTGCTTCACGCTGGTTTCGCGTTCGGGGGTGCCCAGTTGCCCGCGAAAGTATTTGGAGACGGCCACATTCGTGGCAAGTTGGCTCCAGAAAGCGGGTACTTCCACATCAGTTTGCTCAAACACCACGCGCCCACGCTCGTCGGTAATGACGGCGGTGCGGCGTTCCCATTCCACCGCATCCAATGGGTCAACGCCCGGCTGGGTAAAGCGCCGCACGATGGTCAACCCCTTACCTATGTTGATGGCATCAAACTTTTCGCGAGGGATGTAGCCATAGCGCATCGCCGTGCCACTGGGTTTGGGGCGGGTGGGTTCTCGCGTTTCGACCACCGCGCCGTCGGTTAGTACACTTGCCTCCAATACGCTTTCGTGGGGACTCATAATTGCCTCCTACTCGCCCCGCGTGCGTTTCTGCTGGCGAGTGAGCATCTGTACCACTCGGCTGAACTGCTGCGGGTCTTCGAATTCTTCGTATACCGACGCAAAGCGCACATAGGCAACGGGGTCAAGCTGCAGCAGCTTGTCCATCACCATGCGCCCGATTTCCGTGCTACTGATTTCCGACTCGTCGCGGTTCTGAATCTCCTGCTCGATTTCATCGACAGCTTTCTCCAGCACATCCATGCTGATAGGGCGCTTACGACAGGAGACCACCATGCCCTGCAGGATTTTGCTTCGGTCGAACGGCTCGCGTCGTCCATCTTTCTTAACGACCATCAGGGGGCGTTCCTCGTAGCGCTCGAAAGTGGTGTAGCGTTTGCCGCATTTGAGGCATTCGCGTCGTCGTCGGATGACCGCACCGCCCTGCGAAGGGCGCGAGTCTACTACGTGGTCTTCATCTACGCCGCAGTATGGGCATCGCATGGTCTCGCCTCACTCTGCCACATAGTGCAGGGGGGTTGCAACAGCCCCTACATCTTGTGGCGGCTATATTATAGCATATGGAGGCGGGTTTGTCAAGGGGTACGAAGTACCCCTGGTGATGTACACAAGGCTACTAATGTTGGAATGCCCCCTATTGGAAGACAGCAGGAGGCGACCTGGTGGTTCAAAATCCAAGCACTAAGGTGTCGTTGGAGTGTTTACCAACACGCTCAACAGGCAGAAATCAGGGTTCGCAGAGCCGTCTCGGCACGGGTGTCCCACGAGTGTTCCGCAACACTCTGCATGCGCTGGACTATGCGCTGGGCGCAGTGGGCTTCCGAAAGTGCGTCGAGGAGTGCATCTTGCCATTCACTGATAGTCCGCGCAGTGTAAACCAAGTCGCCAAACTGATGCAAGTCGTGGAAATAGGGGACGCTGACGACGGCTTTGCCCGCTGCGAGATATTCATATAACTTCAACGGACTCGCACCGTGCGAAATCGCGTTATCACGAAACGGAATTACGCACACATCAAGCCCTTTGAGGTAGCTTGGTAGCCTAAGGTATGGGCGCATGCCTACAAAATGAAGATTACGGGCAAGTCAGCACGTTGCATCAGGCGCGTCTCCAACGAGGCACGTTCGGGGATCATCGCTTGGAAATCATCTATTCGATGATAGC
>CAYVKB010000018.1:31802-37404 GCA_964451985.1 uncultured Fimbriimonadales bacterium
TCCAACGAGGCACGTTCGGGGATCATCGCTTGGAAATCATCTATTCGATGATAGCAGAAGATTTTTGAACCGACTCGCGCGTCAAGCTGGAGCGCGGTTTCCGTGAAAAACGCCCATAGCACATCAAAATGCGTACCCTGTCGTTTCAGCAGGTGTGCAGTTGTAAATAAGATCCACTTTGCACAGAAGGCGTCTCGCCACCGGCGCGGTAGGGCGCGCGCGCCTGTGGGGAATACGGGCGTAAGCAGTTTGACAGGATGACCCCGCGCTGCGCGCCCTGTAGCACGCCTCTGTTTCAGCGACAGCACAGGCGTTATTAGAGTTAAAGAACACCGCCTGCCCAACGCAATCGACATGTGATATGGTGTGCCGATTTCAGGAGTGAAAGGTACATTGCTTACCATGACAATCTTCATGTGCTTGCTCCTTTGCTCTGTGATACACCTGTAGAGTTTGTTGTGCAACGGACACCCAGCAATAGCGGCGAAGCAGAAATTGGCGTTGCGCATCGGGGTCGTGGGGCATGTTCCAAGCCTGTAGAATCGCTTCACGAATGGCGGATACGGAGCGTGGGTTCGGGTAGTGTGCGTAGTCGCCGAAATATTCGGGCGCGCCCCCATAAGGCGTGACGACTACTCGTGCGCCTGCCACCCCAGCCTCTAACGCCGCCAGCCCAGGCGTCTCCAGCAGTGACGGCAGCGCAAACACGCGGCAGGCGGCGTAGGCACTGGCAAGTAGGGGACTGTCATGCGGCAGAGGAGGGAGGAACCGCACATTCGCATCGGCTGCACTCTGGCAACAGGCAAGATATTTACGGGCAATACACTCGCCCACGATAATGAGTGGGATGCCTGTGCCTCGCAACGCACGCACCAGACGCAGCTGGTTCTTGCGTCGCTCGATGCGCCCCACGCATAGCACGAAGTCGTCCTGAATGTTGAAGGTTTCCCGAAACAGATGCGGGTCGCCTACTGCAAAACGTGGATCGACCCCATTTGGAACCACCCATGTGGGACGCGATACCCTAAAATACCGCTGGACGAACTGCGCCTCCGCATGCGTATTAGGCAAGAGCGCGGTCATCCCCTCAACAAGCTGGCGTATTACTCGGTAGGCGCGACTGAGTTGCCCCCATAGAGGCGCAGTGCCACTATAGGCGCGTCTGAGAAGCGTGGAAATATCTTTGAAAAAAATTGGCGACGCGACTACAGGGACGCCGCGTGCACGAAATGCTTCGCATATTCCCGAATACTCAGGATAAAGCCCGAACACATGAAGCAGGTCATACGAGGTACATTCAGCATCCGTAACGAAATCAACGGTCACCCCCATCTGCCGAAGCGCTTCAGCAGTCTGGAGTGCTTGAATCTGTGCGCCGCTGAACCAGCGGTTCGTGTGAAACTGTCGCAGAAACGCTATGCGCATTATCGTGTTAGCCAAGGAACGCCTCTAAGTGCGGTGGTCGCTGCAGCAACTCGCGCACTGCATTCAGTACTTCTGTACTCTGGATTGCCTCCATGCACGAGTGCGTGTCCGCGAAATGTGCGTCGGCACAGCCGTTCAAGGCAGACTTGTCGATAATGATATGCTTTTCTCCCACTGGTCCGTACCGCCGGGCGGAGGTCGCGCCGTACAAGCCCACGACGGGCGTTCCCACTGCCGCGGCGAGGTGCGCGGGTCCCGTGTCACCACTTATCAACGCGTCCAGCCCGCCAATCGCCACTATCAGTTCGTCCAGCGAGAGTTTGCCAGTCAGAGTGAGCGGTTTGGTCTGCATCGCGCTTTGAATGGTCTCGGCTAAGGGTATGTCGCCTGCACCGCCCAGTAGCACAATCCGCATACCCTCCTGTTGCAAGGTATCAGCGACCTGTGCATACCGATCGGGCAGCCATTGTCGCTCTGGAGAACTTGCACCTGGATTAATCCCCACCAGCGGACGCTCGCCGTGCCAGCCCGCCTGAGCCAGCTTTTCGGGCAAGCTCTGATATGCTTTCGGGTCGGGGAACAGTTCCAGACGCCAGTCGCTGGTGTCGCAGCCCAGCAACTCCACCACCTTCCTGAAGTGGTCGTTCATGTCGTGCGCGTAAGGATCCCACTCGACGCTCGAAGTGAGTAGCGTGCCGAATAGATGCTTGCGCACGCCGTACCGCTGGGGGATACGCGCAAGGAAGGTGTGGAGTGTCTTCTCGTCGCTGCGGTCTAAGATCACTGCGCGGTCGAACTTGCCCTTGTACAGGTTCCAGATACTCAGCAGTTTGCCGCGCAGCCCACGCGGGCGGATACGCACCCACACTTCGTCTACATAAGGGCAATGCCGCAGTAGCGAGTGTCCCCGCTCGCCTGCCTCGATGGTGATATGCGCTTCAGGAAACTGCCGGCGCAACGCCCGCAGCGCAGGAATCGTGTACACGATATCGCCTATCCCTGTGCGTGCAAACACGAAAATCCGTTCGCGTTTCCCTCTCACAATCGCCCTCGTGCAGGAATAGTGTACCTGATACCATAGGCAGTTAAGATTCCTCCAAACCCTGCAATCCTATTCTCAAGCAAATATTCTCCAAGTTCAAGACGTCTTTCTCAAAACCCCAGTAAAGTGGTGTATAATACAAATGCGGGGGAAACCCTGCGAAAGGAGGAACCAAAGATGAGACGCTATCTGATCGGCTTCACTGCACTGCTAAGCATCAGCAGCGCCCTGGCACAGTGTCTGATTACCGACTTCGAGGGTTTCGCTCTCGGTCTCAACGGCGCAGTCCTGTTCCGTCAACCCAGCTTTTCGGGATCGACCAGCAACTTTGTGGTTACAACGGCATGCAATATCCCGAACAGCGTCTTCAATTGTGCTTTGATTTCGGATGAGCAGGTGTTTGGCGGAACGCGGTCTTTGAAAGTAGCATGGCAATTCCTAACGAATGCTAACGGCGACCCGTTTCCCAACGCCTGGCTGCGATTGACGACTTTTAACACCGCGAACAGGGGTAACCCCGCGATTAACTTCGACCATAAAGTGCGCCTGCGCCTGTATGTGCCTTCTAGCACGCCTGACTTTTATCTAACGCTGGGCGTTCGGGAAACAGGTACTAACGCTGACTGTGGGAACAACGGCGGTACAAGCGGCGGCATCGAGTGGATTGGCGCAACGAGTGCGCAGCCCGGTCCCAACGCTCCTGTCGGAAAACTCGTCAACCAGAAAGACCAGTGGATTACTGTATCCTTCAACATTCGCTGTGAGCCTGTTCGAGGCTTTGCAGGCGCGACGGCGAATGGTCAACTACAGGGCAGCACGGGCACGGTGGAGCAGCTCGCCTTCACGCCCGTTGACCCCGCGCAGTTGGGTCCGTACATCGTCTACATCGATGATGTAGAGACTATTGCGATTCAGCCTGGTGATGTAGACGACAACGGCTGCGTGGACGACGCCGACCTGCTACAGGTGCTGTTCGCGTTTGGCTCTGAGGGCTACAACCCCGCCGACATGAACTGCGACCAAGTGGTGGACGACGCCGACCTGCTGATTGTGCTGTTTAACTTCGGCACCGGGTGCTGATGGATTAGACACAGAGAAGAAAATGCATCGAGGGCGCAGGAACCAATTCATGCGCCCTCGACACTCATAACACTTAGCGCTTCGTCCAAATCCGCGTGTTGAGATTGAGCTCGTTCACAACTGCCGTTGCAAAGTGCAGCTCCTCGAAATACTGGGCAATCACGGCTGGGTCGAGCAACTTATTCGCAGGCGCGAATAGTGAGGGCGGTTCGAAGTAATTGTGCGCCGTTGGGATTGCCACGAACACACGCGAGGCGATAAACGATAGACGCACCGGCGCGTTCGTTTTCTGCCGGAACTGCACAATCCGCCGAATCAGGTTGGGCGTGAGGATATAGCGCGCCTCAATCTGGTCGGTGGAGAATACTTTGTAAAGCCGCTCGAACTCAGGGTCTTCCATCTTCACCAGTTCGCCGGGCTGGTTGCCGATTTTCGCGCTGACGCTCTGAAGCCACTGCCCAAGCCCGCCCAGCCACGACTGCTCCGTGTCGGGCAACACGAGCGTGATACCGTGGAACTCCTTGTGGAAGTCCGCACTAATGAACAGCCCCCGAAAGATAGTCACCCATCGCTCCTGACGGCGTCCTTCCCGGTCGTAGCTCACCTGACGGTACTCGGTGTGCAACTCTGAAAGGCGAATGTCGGTCTTTTCGATTTTGCCCTCGATCAAATCCTCGCCGTAGAAGCGGTCAGGGTCAGGTGAGTTGTGGAACAGCATGCTCCGCTCGTACTCGTCCCGCGAGATGTAGCGTGTGGGGTGATACTCCAGGTTCGAATTGTAGTGTTTCACCAGTTGGGTCATCACGCGCGATTTGAAGTTGCTGCGCCATCGGTTCGCTTTACTTGCGTACACTACGCCGATAACGATGAGCGCAATCACCAGCGGGGCGAACGCCCACGCTCCGAGCTGAAAAAGCGCGAGAGCGAGGCTGAGCAGTCCGCCAATCACCACGCTCCAGAGCGACACCTGCGCGAACTGGTTCACTTGCTGCGTACGCTCCTGTTCCAGTCCGCGCAGGATTGGCTCCAGATTCTGTAGGGCTTCAGTGGGTGTAGTGGTCACTGCTTGAATAGTTGCGCAACGCTGGGCGTGGCGCGTTCAGCTTCCTCAGCTTCGAACACGGCACGGCGTTTCAGCCCCATCATGGACGCTATCAGGTTCGTGGGGAACATCTCGATGGCGTTGTTGTAGTCGGTCACGGCGGCGTTGTAGGTGCGTCGCGCGGCAGCGATTTGCTCTTCCACCTCGTTCAGCGAGGCTTGCAGATGCATAAAGTTTTCGTTCGCGCGCAGTTGAGGGTAGTTCTCGACGGCAATCATCAGATTGCGCAAAGCCCCCGATAGCGCGGTCTCGAGTTGCATTCGCTCGCCTTCAGGGATACCCGGGCTTAGGGCACGGCTGCGCAGCTCGGTAATCCGCTCGAGCAGCCCTCGCTCGTGCTCCATGTATTGCTTCACCGTCGCCACAAGGTTCGGAATCAGGTCATGGCGTTTCTTCAGTTGCACATCGATGCCGCTAAAGGCGTATTCCACCTGGTTCTTTTTGCCAATCAGCGAGTTATACAGAACGGCGAACAGAATCGCTAATCCCAGCGCCGCTGCGCCGAAGCAAATAAGCCCTGTAAACATTTCCATCCGTCATCCCTCCGTCCCCCGCGATGCGAGAATGTCCCACAGAGTTTACCACAAACGATGTGTCTGGCAGGGGCGGCCGGATTCGAACCGACGACCTTCGGTTTTGGAGACCGACGCTCTGCCAGCTGAGCTACGCCCCTATGTTGGTCGTTACTTCGATTCGCGATGCACTACGTGCTTTCGGCAGCGCGGGCAATACTTCTTCAGTTCCAGTCGATCGCGCTGCTTCTCGCGGTGCTTCGTCGTCGTGTAGTTGCGGTCTTTGCACTCGGTGCAAGCCAGCACGATAATCACACGCTTACTGACGGTTGCCATCGTTTAGTACCTCCTTGTGGGGGCGGAGGTTCCCGCCCCCCACGACGCGGTTAGTCCAGCATCTCCGTGACGACGCCCGCGCCCACCGTGCGACCGCCCTCGCGA
>CAYVKB010000019.1:0-1422 GCA_964451985.1 uncultured Fimbriimonadales bacterium
CAGGTTGCATCCGCTCCTAAGGGTGGATGCTCATTGAAACATCCGAAAGCACATATCGTTCAACTGCGTCTCGTTTAAGCTCGTTGCATCCGCTCCTAAAGGTGGATGCTCATTGAAACCTCTTGAGGATGTTGTGAGCGAGGAGATAAAATATCGCTCGTTCAAGCTCACCCCCTTCCCCTCTCCGTAAAAGGGAAGGGGCAGTGCACCGCGAGTGCTCTCACCTATTCGTGTGCACAGAGCGAGAACGGGGGAGTATGGTAGGAAAACGCAGGCGTATGCTTTGTAGCGCTGGACTCTGGCGTTGTACCCCTATCAAAGGGGGGAGGGAGAAATGAAGTACCTGAGCTTCCGATTGGTACTATTCATCCCGACTCATAAACGCCATCCGCGCTCGCACGGTCTCGCCTACTTGCTCGATGGGATGCTCAGCGGCGGCGCGTTCGAGGGCGCGGAACACAGGGCGTCCTGCTTGATTTTCCAGAATCCACTCGCGGGCGAACTGCCCTGTTTGGATGTCGCGTAGCACTTGACGCAGGTTCTGGCGCACATGGTCGTCCACGATGCGCTCGGCGCGGGTGGTTGCGCCATACTGCGCTGTGTCGGAGATGGCGAACAGCATGCCACGAATGCCGCTTTCGTAGATTAGGTCGGTAATCAGTTTCAGCTCGTGCAGGCACTCGAAGTAAGCGACTTCGGGGGCATAGCCTGCTTCCACCAGCGTTTCGAAGGCAGCGCGCACTAGGGCGGGCACGCCCCCGCACAGCACTGCCTGCTCGCCGAACAGGTCTGCCTCGCACTCTTCTTTGAAGGTGGTCTCGTAGACGCCTGCGCGTGTGCCGCCTAAGGCGCGGGCATAGGCAAGCGCAATCGGCTTCGCTTCGCCTGTGTAGTCTTGATACACTGCGATGAGGCAGGGTGCACCGTGTCCCTGCTGGTACAATCGGCGCAGCTGCGGACCGACCGCTTTGGGCGAGACCATGAACACATCCACCTCCTCAGGCGGCGTGATTTGCCCGAAGTGGATATTGAAGCCGTGCGCGAAGCCCAACGCCTGCCCTGTGCGCAAGCGTGGCGCAATCTGCTGGGCGTATAAGGTGGGCTGATGCTCGTCGTTGACCAGCAGCATCAGCACCTCAGCGCGCTCGACGGCGTCGGGCACGGGCAACACCTCGAATCCATCGGCGTGGGCACGCTCCCACGAGAGTCCTTGCCGTGCGCCCACAATCACGCGTAGCCCGCTGTCGCGCAGGTTCAACGCCTGTGCCCGTCCTTGTGAACCGTAGCCGATTATCGCGATTGTGCGCCGCACGAATGGGGTCAGTGGTGCGTCCGCATCGGTATACACTTGCGCCATCAGGTGTTATCCTCCTTAGGGGGTGGGGGTTCATCGGGTTCGGCGGGCGGTTTCGGGCGTTGCGG
>CAYVKB010000019.1:1522-35784 GCA_964451985.1 uncultured Fimbriimonadales bacterium
CCTCCTTAGGGGGTGGGGGTTCATCGGGTTCGGCGGGCGGTTTCGGGCGTTGCGGGGGTGGGGGCGTGGTCGGCACAGGTTGCTCCTCGCGCTGGATGCGCACGCGCACCAACGCCTCTTTTGCGCCCACAACCTGCACGCCCGCTGGCGCACGCAACGGCACGCGAATCTCCGAATCGCTGGTCTTATTGCGCAACGAAATCGGCGCGGTCTCAATCACATTAATCTGCGCCAGTCGGCTGGGGCTGCCGCGCAGTTGCACTGTTACAGGCTCTACCGAGAACCAAATCACGCGATAGGGGAACGGCGGCAGGTCTTCCAAGCGCGGGCTAATCGGTACAGTTTTGGAGGTGGGCTGTGGAATCAGGCGTACCTTCAGGCGTACTTCGGGAGGCGTCATTTGTACATTCAGAACGGGTGCGCCGTTCTCGTCTAAGGGAGTGGCTGCGGTCTCGACTTCCAAATCGCCTTGCAGTCCTGTCATATCGAAAGTGATTTGCACGCTGCGCACGCGCCGTACCTGCGACGTCGCGCCTGTGATGCGCACGCTGCTGGGTTCAGGAATAGCCTCCGCCAGTACTTCCTGCAGGTCAGGTGTGCCTGTCAGGTTCACGCGCACTGGAAACTGCCGGCTCAGGCGTGGCTCCAACGTCACGCGCGCGGTGGGGCGATTCGGTTCAATAGTGAGTGCGCCGCGCCACTCGACGGGGTATTCCAGGCGGATTGGCAAGCGGTTCTCGCCCGGCTGGGCGTTGCGCAAGTCTACATAGGCTCGGATTTGCTCCACGCGAGTTTGTTCCACCTGCTCTTTCACGCCGCGTATTGTCACGCGCACGCGGCCGCCCGTCTCCAAGCGCACCTCGTGGTTGGGCGGCGCGTTCAGCACCTCGATTGGCACGTCGTAGGCACGCTCAATCACGGGGTGCAGCTGCGATTGAACATACAACGCCAGCAACACTGCCGTCAGCAACGCGCCAATTTTCTCCAACAGGTTCTCGCGCCAACGCACGGAGTAAAGTGTACCTGTTGTAGAAGGTCGCTCAGGTATAGTTCTATTTGCGATAGCGACGCCCGCGTCCCCGCGCGGGTGTTTCCGCTGAAGCCATTTCCTGAGAGGCGGTCGCGATTGGACGAAGAGTCCGAGCCAACCATCAGAGGTTCATCGCTCCGTACATCTCGAACGGAATCGGGAACCTCGGCGAGGGCACAACTGCATTATGCGTAATACTACGAAATTGATTGCTCTGTTCTGGTTGATGGTCGGCGCGAGTATCTGGTGGAGCGCGCTGGCGAGCAACGCGCCCACGCCGTTCAGTTTGCGCTTTTTCGCGACGATTCAAGTGCTGGGCGGGATTTTCGTCCTGATGCGTCTTACGCTGGGCTGGGTGTTCCTGATTACGATGTCGGTGTTCGTGATGGTGACGGGGTTGTTTGCGTTGCTGACCGCGCCGTTTATGCCCGACGAGATGCTTCAGAACGCGCCGCGCCTGCTCGGACTGCCCCCCCGCTGGCTGGTTGCGCTTACGGCGGTAGTGGGCGTGATTATCGGGCGGCTGTGCTGGCTGGGATTGAGTAAGGATCCGCCCAGTAGGTGGGCTGGGGATGAGGCGGAGTCGTAATTCCTGCCTGCGATTCTCCCTCCACGACGGATAATCAAGTTTGTCCTTCTGAAATGACTCGATAGATCCCTCCATAGTAGGTACAATTCCCTCGCTATGGCAGCGACGGTACGCGAAGTGCTGGGCTATCTGCACGAGATTGCCCCGCCGCAGTGGGCATTTCCGAACGACCCCATCGGATTGCAAATAGGCGACCCGAAGCAGAACGTGGAGCGCGTGTTGGTGGCATTAGACCCCGACCCGCGCACAGTTGCCAACGCCCAGTATCGCGAGTGCCAGTTGCTGATTACACACCACCCGCTGATTTTCCGCCCACTTAGCACCGTGCGCTTCGACGACCCTGTAGGCATGGCGGTGCAGGCGTTGTGCGAGGCGAAAATTGCGCTGATTGCCGTGCATACGAATTGGGATGTTGCGCCTGGCGGCATTAATGACACATTGGCGGAACTTGTGGGGCTGTCGGAAGTGCGTTCGTTCGGCGAGGGGCCCGAGCGATGCGAGTATAAAATCGCCGTGTTCACCCCGACGGAGCATATCGACGCCGTGATCGACGCGATGGCGAACGCAGGGGCAGGTGTGATTGGGTTGTATCGTCGTTGCGCGTTCTATGCGGCGGGCACGGGCACTTACGAGCCGATGGAGGGCGCGAACCCTTATCTTGGGCAGGTGGGTAAGCGTGAGCACGCGGAAGAGATGCGCATCGAGATGCTGGTTCCTGCAGAACGGCGGCAGCCTGTGATTCAAGCAATGCTGCGGGCGCACCCCTACGAGGAGGTCGCCTATGATGTGTACCCGCTGCACCCTCAGGGGCAGCACGCGCTGGGGCGTGTGGGCGCGCTGCCCAAGCCGATGCTCGCCCGTGAGCTGCGCGACTACCTCGCCGAGAAACTGGGCAACCCGTATGTGCGCGTGTACGGCAAGCCCAGTCAACTCATCCGCACGCTGGCGGTGGTGGGCGGTTCAGGTGGCGACTACCTACCCGATGCGCAACGTGCCCACGCCGACGCGCTGCTTACGGGTGAAGTGCGCCATCACCATACTTGGGAAGCATGGGCGCGGGATGTGGTGCTGTTCGAAGGCGGGCACGCCGAAACCGAAACGCCCGGCACACAACGCTTAGCCGAACGCCTGCGTGCGTTCCTACAGCCGCGCGGCGTGGAGGTGTTTTTCGCAGGAGGTGAGGCATGAAGTCCTATCGGGTGCTGATTGTGGACGACGAACCCGTGATTCGCCTCGACTTGAAGGCGATGCTGGAGGCGATGGGGCATACCGTAGTGGGTGAGGCGGACAACGGCGCAGATGCCCTCCAACTCGCCCGCACGCTGCAGCCTGACTTGGTGATTGCCGACATTATGATGCCCGAAATGGACGGGATTGAACTCTCACGCCAGCTCGCCAAAGAGCGCATCGCCCCCGTGCTGGTGCTGACTGCCTACAGCGAACCCGAAATGATTGCAGGGGCAGACCGCGCGGGCGTATTGGGTTATTTAGTGAAGCCGTTCCGCGAAGCCGACCTCGCGCCCGCCATTCAGGTGGCAGTGAGCCGCTATCGCGAGCTCAAAGCGTTGGAGGCGCAGACGTTGAACTTGGAGCAGGAAATGCGCGCTCGGCGGCGCATCGGACGCGCTAAACGCACGCTGATGCAGCAGCTTGGTCTCAGCGAAGAGGATGCCTTCCGCCGCCTGCAGCAAACTGCCGAGCAAACTGGCAAATCACTCGCCGAAGTCGCGGACGCGATCCTGCTGGCGAATCAGGTAAAGCCTGAGGTAGAGTAATAGACGCCTGATTTTTGTCTGCACTCCTCGCCTCCACCGTATCAGGTACACTTTAATACTGCGATGACACGTACGCGCGGCACAGTGCTACTCGCGATGAGTGGGGGCGTGGACAGCTCGGTGGCAGCGGCGATTCTGATGAAACGCGGCTTCGAGGTTGTCGGCGTCACGATGCAGATTTGGCAGGAGTCGCATCCCGACCCGCGGCATGGGGGCTGCTGCTCGCTGGGGGCAGTGGAAGATGCGCGGCGCGTGGCGCGACGGCTGGGCATCCCGCACTATGTGCTGAACTTCCGACGCGTGTTCGCCGATACCGTGATACGCGACTTCATCCACGAGTATCGGCGCGGGCGCACGCCCAACCCGTGCGTGCAGTGCAACCGTTTTGTGAAGTTCGACGCCCTGCTGCGCAAAGCAGACGAGCTGGGCTGCGACTACATCGCCACCGGGCACTATGCTCGCACTCGCTACAACCGCCACACAGGGCGCTACAACCTGCTGCGCGCCGTGAACAAGGACAAAGACCAGTCCTACGTGCTGTATATGCTGAATCAGGAGCAGCTGCGCCGCTCGATATTTCCGCTGGGCTATATGCCGACGAAGACCGAGACGCGCCGCCTCGCCGCCGAGCTGGGGCTGTGGACAGCGAACAAGCCCGACAGCCAGGAAATCTGCTTCGCTGCGCATGCGGGGGGCTATCATCAGTTCCTGCGCGAGGTGACGCCTGACGCCTTCCAGCGCGGCGAGATACGCGATACGCGAGGGCGCGTGCTGGGTGAGCATCACGGCATCGCGCTGTATACGATTGGGCAGCGCAGGCGGCTGGGTATCAACACAGATGGTAAACCGATGTTCGTGCTGCGCATTATCCCTGAGGAGAACGCCATCATCGTGGGCGACGAGAGCGAGCTGTACGAGCGTGAGATGATTGTGGGGGATGTAGAGTGGAGCAGCATCCCGTATTTAGACAAACCGCTCCGCGCGATGGTCAAAATTCGGTATAATGCTTCTGCGGTACAAGCAACGCTGTATCCGCTGGACGAGCCGACGCGCGTGCGCGTGGTATTCGACCCGCCTGTGCGGGCGATTACGCCGGGGCAGTTCGGCGTGTTCTATCGGGGCGAGACGGTGGTGGGCGGCGGCGTGATCGAAGCGCCCTACGCAGCTAACCCCGACGCAGAAACGACCGACCGCGCGGTCAAACGCGCCCTGCAAATCGTGCAGCCGTTCCTGTTGGAGGGGGCAGAGGCATGAACGACACCTTACTGATGATTCTGATTGGGCTGATGAGCCTCACGCTGCTCGCACTCGCGTGGGCGGTGATTGGCTTGCTGATTGTCGCCAAACGCGAGCTGCCCAAGTTGCAGCGACAGGTGAACGAAATCAATGGGCGTGTGGTGCAGGTGTTGGACGAGCTGATACCCACCTTGCATGGCGCAACCCAAACGCTCAAGGAAGCCGAGCGCGCCCTGCACGAGGCAGCGGAGACGGTGGAGAACCTGCACATCGTGAGCGACAACCTGCGCCACAAGCTGGAGGTCGCCGACGCAGTGGGCGCAAAGGTGCGACGCCTACCCGAAAAGACCGCCCGCGCGCTGGGCAGACTAATGCATCAGAGCCTCAAACTGGGCGGCAGGCTGCTCAACCAGCAACTGGAGAAGCGATTCCAGCCCAAGCGCAACACGATTTACGACAGCACACGTGGCTTAGGCTTCCTGCCCCAGCAAGATGGTGAAGAGGCTACACCGCCACGCGAATTGCACATCGGTGCTCCTACCAGTGCCCCGAATGATTTTCACACAGGTGGGGACACCCGTGCCACAAGTGAGAATTCCGCCCCACAGCTGGCGGAGCGCATCCCAAACGGGGAGGCAACCACACACAAGGAGGGATAACCATGCAGAACCAAGATGAACGCAGTGGCGTGCTGTACTTACTGGCGGGAATCGGACTGGGCGTGCTGATTGGCGCGGTGATTGGGCTGCTGTTCGCGCCGAAGTCGGGCGAGGAGGTGCGCGGTGAAATCGGGCACAAGCTCCACGACCTGACTGAGAAAGTGCGCGAGCTGAGCCACCAGGTCGCCGAGCGCGGTGGCGAGACTGTGCGCAACCTGCGCGAGCGCGTGAGCCGCAAAGCGCACGAAGTTGCCGAAGAAATCGCCCCCGACGAAGCCTAAGCAGCCATGTGGCGATTCCTGGGCTGGGCAGCGGTTGTCGCCGCTGCCCTGTATTTCCTTTATATCGTGCGTGCATCCCTTATCCCGTTCTTAATAGGGGGTGTCATCGCGCTACTGCTCAACCCGTTCGTGGAAGCCCTGTGTCGCAAAGGGTATTCCCGCGGGCGTGCCATTCTGAATGTGTTTCTCGCATTCTTATTGTTGACGCTTGGGTTGGGCTTAATGCTTGCCCCCGCCTTCTACGCTCAGGCACGAGCAATTATCAAAGTTTTCCCGCAACCGAAACCCGAACCGCCTGCCCCGACTGCAGCAGAAATCACCCCGACACAGTCGCTGCCGCCTCAATCGACGGAGAACACTCCACCCAAGTCGCCACCTCCACCGCAAGCGATAGCAGACCAATCGCCCGAACCCCCTTCGCAGAGCGCAAGCTCCGCACCTGAGACCGATGCCTTGACGTCGATTCTTAACCGATGGACACGCCAAGCAGAGGAATATCTTCAAAAAGAGCTGACCGCGCGACAGGGTTGGGTACGGCGGAGTAGCGAGCTGCTCACCCGACTGGGACTGTCCACCGAACCCGGCGCGTTAGCCAAGGAACTCACCAGCCGTTTTCAGGAACGTGCCAAGGATGTACTCCTCGACAACGCTGCTGCCTACCTCAATACTTTCCTGGGCGCATTGTTGGGATTCCTCTCCCGTGCCATTTGGCTGATACTTATCCCGATGAGTGCGTATTTCTTCCTACTGGACATGCCGAGCCTGCAGAAAAGTTTTCTGTTTATGGTGCCGCCAGCGCAGCGCGCTGCCGTGCGCCAGCTAATGAGCGAGATTGGCACGCTCTTTTTCCGATACATTCGTGGCATCGTGACCGCGTCGCTGACCTATGGCGCAGTGAGTATGCTATTTTATTGGTTGGTAGGGGCACCGAACCCTGTGCTGTTGGGGGTGTTGGCGGCGATTTTGTATCCTATTCCCTATTTGGGCGCGTTCCTGATTGCACTCAGCGCGTTCGTGTTCACCCTCATCTTCGGCGGGGCGCATCCTGTGTTGTTTCTGTTCTCACCGCCCACGCTCTGGCACGCGATTGTCGTGGTACTGGGCGCAATGATTGTGAATAACATCTTCGACTTGCTGATTACTCCCCGTCTGTTGGGCGGGGCGGTGGGCTTGCGTCCGTTGGGCGCGCTAATTGCGATAGTCGTGGGTTCGAACTGGGGCATCTGGGGAATGTTGCTGGCTGTGCCTGTGGCGACTACCCTTAAGATCATCATCGAACGCTTGCTCTACTTCTTCTACGGTGAGTCGGACTTTCTGGAGCTGCCAGAGTCTCCAGCCGAAGCAAGTGAGTTGCCTCCCCCTCCACCGAAGGAGCCTGCCAACGCCAGTACCACGCCAGATATTCAAGGGAAGGTGTACGAAACAGAGTAAATACGGGCTTTTCCCCAAAACCTCGTAATAATGCTGTTCTTCTTGGGCAACCTTGGCAGACAAGTTGCAGTCTATCTCCTCAGCGTCTGTCCACAGCAGTTGCTTGGGCTGACTGTGTGGGACTTTCTTTGAAATCCATTTGGGATTGGAAATTCCACATTAAATAATTACATGAGTTTGTCACGAAACGACTTAAGATGTGCTTAATGGTTTGTTTTGCAACGGGTCTGCTGACAGCAAGCACGCACGCCACGACAAGCTTTGTGTTCAACACGATTCACACTGGTGGTACGCCTGGCGGCGCCGCTCCGTGGGCGACGATGACGATTCAAGACATCTCGGGGGGCGTGTTAGTGACCTTGATGCATAGTCCTACCAGCGCGTCGGGGCAGTTCATCAGCGAGCTGAATCTCAAGTTCAACACCGCCCCCACGAGTTTGTTCTTCTCAGGCGACCCTTATGTCACTAGCATCAGCGGTTTCGGGGGTTACACGGACGCGGGGTTGGGCTTCAACGCTTCTATCAAATTTAAGCTATCCCCGCCTACCCAGCGGTTGCTGCCTGGCGGAACTTCCAGCTTCAAGCTGTTTGGCGTCTCGGAGGCGGACTTTGCAGGACAGAACATCAGTGCGATGATTCACCTGCAGGGACTGGTGGGTGGCGGCTCGGCGAAAATAGTTGCGCCTGAACCTGCCAGCATGATCGCACTCGGCGCAGGGCTTGCCGGCTTGCTGGGGCTACGCCGCCGAAAGAAGTAGTTTTCCTGCGCCCCTGCCTAACGGGCAGGGGCGCGCCTGCGATTAATCCTCACCTTGAGCTTTGGTGTAACCCATCGCGCCGTCAAACTCCTGCAACTTCTCGATATGCATCCAGCGGAAGCGACTGCCCACGCGCCCAATCAGCTCTAAAATCTGCGCATCAGTTGTATCGCCCGACTCGTCGCGCAGCAGGAAGCGGCAGCGATAGTGGTCCACCACATCAGTAATTGCGCCCATCGGCGGGTATACCTTCGTGCCTCGACTGGAAATCATCTTGAGCCGGAACGGCGACTCGGCCGCTAACTGCTCCAGCGCCTGCCCTAGCGGTTCCGGGTAAAGGTCGGTCTCCACGAAGATGTCCACGCCCACTACGCGGCGTGTCTTCGGACGCACAAACACAGGGTCGGGCGGAACTTGGGGCAGCTGAATCGTGCGATAGTCGCGCACCTGCACGGTGCTGGGCTTCTTGCCCAAGTTCGCGATAATCGCGTCGGTGTACTCGGTGGTCTTCGCGCCCTTGTCGTAGCCCACCACATCGCCTGTGCGCACCTTGCCCTCTTCTAAGGTGTAAAGCAGGGCGTTCTCTATGGTCGCCGCCGCCTCGAACTCCTCCAGATAACGCAGCATCATCACCATCGAAAGAATCACGGCGGTTGGGTTAATCACGTTCTTACCTGCATACTTGGGCGCAGAACCGTGCACCGCCTCGAAAATCGCCACCTCGTTGCCGATGTTCGCCGACGGCGCAAAGCCCAGCCCGCCCACCAGCGCGGAGGTTAAGTCGCTGATGATGTCGCCATTCATGTTGGTGGTCACAATCACCTCGAACTGTTCCGGGCGTTTCACCAGCTGGTGCGCGCTGTTGTCGATAATGATGTGGTTCGCCTCGATGTCGGGGTATTCGGGCGCGATCTCCTCGAAGGTGCGCTTGAGCATACCCTCGGCAAACTTCATAATGTTCGCTTTGGTAGCGCAGTGGACTCTCTTGCGCCCTTCTGCACGGGCAAGCTCGAACGCAAAGCGCACTATCTTCTCACTGCCCTTGCGCGAGATGATTTTCAGCGTCTGTGCTACGCCAGGGGTCTGCATATACTCGATGCCCGCGTACAGATCCTCCACATTCTCGCGCACGACCACTAAGTCGATACCGCGCCCGCTGTAGGGGGTGGGCACATTCGGGAACTCGCGTACGGGGCGTACATTCGCGTAGGTCTCGAAGAGCTTGCGCAGGGTCACGTTCGCACTTTTTTCGCCATAGCCGACGGGCGTCTCAAGGGGACCCTTTAGCACCACACGCGTTTTGCGAATCGATTCGATGGTCTCCTGTGGCACGCCCGATTCGATGCCTCTCTTGAATACGCTTGCGCCCGCCTCGCGAACTTCGTACTCGATGGGGGCATTCACAGCCTGCAGTAACTTCAAAGCGGAGTTCACGCACTCGGGTCCAATCCCGTCGCCGGGAATGACCGTGATAAGTTTCTTACCTGATTCGGTGATGTACGGCATCGCCTGTCTCCTCCAATCATGGGAGAGTATACCTTGCGCAGGTACAATTAGCATCGATGGGTTCGCTCGCGTCCAAAGTACTTGCCTTGCTGAGGATACACATCGCTGACAGTATCGCCTATCGCGCCAGCGCGTTCATCTGGATGCTGACCGATGTAGTGCACTGCCTCGTGATGCCGCTGGTGTGGCTGGCAGCGTACAACGGGCGCGAGGCGATTGGCGGCTACAACCCGGGCGAAATGGTGACCTACTACGTGATGATTGCCTTTACCACGAACTTCATCGTGAGCCATATTATGTGGGATTTGTCGTGGGAGATACGGGAGGGGTATCTATCGCAGTGGCTATTGCGCCCTGTGCCGATTGTATGGCGATTAGTGGCACAGAATCTGTCGTGGCGGGCGATGCGAATGGTACTGTTTGCGCCGGTGGCGGTGCTAGCACTCTGGTATTACAGCCGCTTCACCACGCTCAGCCCAATTGATTTGGGCTGGGCATTCTGGCTGAGTGTGCTGCTGGGGCACTTGGTATCGTTCTTCACGGCGTATGCGCTGGCGGCACTGGCGTTCTGGCTGCAGGAGACGCAGAGTGTGTTCTCGCTCTACTATGCGCCGATGTTGCTGCTCAGCGGGTGGGTCGCCCCGATTTCACTGATGCCCACCTGGCTGCAGGCGTTGGCGGTGGTGTTTCCGTTCCGCTACACCACGGCGGTGCCTGTGGAGATTGCAATCGGCAAGCTGCAGGGCGATGCGATGTGGATGGAAATGGGCATACAGGCGTTGTGGGTACTGATAGGCGTTGCGGTCGCGCATGTCCTGTGGAGAAAGGGACTGAAGCAATATACAGGAGTGGGGATGTGAGTAGAGGTAAAATTGTGGCATGAACACGCTTCAGCCGCTCGAAATTCTTGAGAAGACGCGTCTTCTGCTACCTGAAGAGCGGATTGAGATAGCCATCACACTGATATTGTCTCAGTGGAACACTTGGCAGGAACTGTCGAGCAAAGGGCAAAATGCCATACGCCAGCTGGCAAGCCAAAGCGGCGTGGATTGGGACTCACTGAGCGACGAGGAGCGGGAGCGACTCGTGGATGAGATACTCCATGAAGACTGAGCAAGCAATACCGCGCGTGGTGTTCGACACTAATATCCTCATCTCAGCGTTGCTCTCGCCGCGCGGTGCTTCGTTCCAGCGCCTCGCGTTGGCGCGCCTAACGCGCATACATTCGATCTCCTGTCCTCAGATTTTAAGTGAACTTCAGGAGAAACTCCTGACTAAGTTTGGGTACGTTTTAGAAGATGCGCAGCGGGTCGTGAATGAGGTCGAGCATTTTTCAGAAATAGTCCTGCTCAGTGGCGTCGCCTTTCCAGAGGTGGGCGATCCTAACGACTGGATGGTCATCGAGTGCGCACTCGTTGGAGGGGCAGATTGCATCGTAAGTGGCGATCGACACTTACTTAGCTTAGGCAGGCACGGCGGTATCGAAATTCTCACTGCAAGACAGTTTCTGCAGAGGCTTGCCACAGAGACCTTCTCGGAGAACGGAGGGCAGTCGCCATGAACCGCCTGCGCTTCTACTGGAACCTCTATAAGGCGTTTTTGCGCACGAGCGTGGTGCGTGAGATGGAGTTCCGCGCCAACTTCTGGGCAAAGATGCTCTATAATGCGCTATGGCTGGGCTTCTTCCTGGCAACGCTGAAGATTATCTATCGCCACACAGACGCCGTTGCAGGCTGGACAGAGTCGGAGGCGTTGATGCTGGCAGCCACGCTCTATTTTATCGATGCACTGATAGCCACGCTGTTCTACTACGGGCTGTCCGAGTTGCCCACGATGGTGCGGCAGGGCACGCTGGATTTCGTGCTGTTCAAGCCAGTAGACTCCCAGTTCTGGATTTCGCTGCGGCGAATTAATCTCGATCAGCTCGGCTCGCTGGGAGTGGCAATCGTGCTGGGTGTGTACGCGCTGTTCCAACTAGACTACCTGCCGAGCCTGCTCAACCTTGCGCTGTATTTGGGCATGGTGTTTACGGGCGTGCTGATTTTCTACTCGTTTCACCTGATGATGATGACGCTGAGCATCTGGCTGGTGCGCGTGGAGAACCTGTGGGTGCTGTCGGATGTGTTTACGCAGATAGGGCGTTTCCCGACCGATGTGTTTGAAACCCTGCTGAGGCGAGTGTTTACCTATGTGCTGCCCATCGCCTTTTTAGCCACAATCCCAACCAAAGCGCTGCTGGGCAAGGCGTCGGCGGAGTTTTTGGGGTTCGCGGCGGTTTGGGCACTGGTGTTTTTTGTGGCAGGGCGAGTTTTCTGGCGTTATGCGTTGAGAAGTTACACCAGCGCAAGTTCGTAGCCTACCGCCTTGCCGCCGATTTTAGCCCTCTTAGATACTCACCAATCGCCGTTTGCCAGTGAGGCGAGTCGGCAAACTCGTGTAGGAAGCGCACCAGTTGGCTGCCCACCACTGCGCCGTCGGCGAACTGGGCAATCTGGCGCACATGGTCGGGCTTGGACACGCCGAAGCCCACAGCAATCGGCAAACTGGTCTGCTCGCGGATGCGTGCCACGAGGTCGGGCAAATCGGGTGGGAGCTGGTCGCGTGCGCCTGTGACGCCCGTGCGCGAGACGCAGTACAGAAAACCCTGCCCGCGCTCGGCAGCGAGGCGGATACGGGCGGTGGTGCTGGTGGGCGTCAGCAGAAAAATCGGTTGCAGCGCGTACTGGCGGGCGTAGTGCAGCCACTCGTCGGCTTCGTCGGGGGGCAGGTCGGTCATTAGGCACGCCGTGAAGCCCGCTTGCACCGCATCGCGAGCAAAGCGCTCCAAGCCGTATCGCTGCACAGGGTTGTAATAGGTGAAGGCTATCAGGGGCATGGGCAGCTGCGAGCGGATTTGTGCGACGGTCTCCAGCACGCGGGGCAGCGTCGTGCCGTTTTGCAACGCGCGGTGCATCGCCGCCTGAATCACAGGACCATCCGCCAGCGGGTCGCTGAACGGAAAGCCGACCTCTGCGATATCCACGCCCGAATCGTGCAACAGGCTTAATATATCGGGCAGCCGCTCCAGCGACGGGTCGCCGGCGGTGATGTAGGCAATCAGCGCGGCTTCTCCACGCGCTTTCAACTGGGCAAACACAGGCTCTAACCGTTCCGTGCGCATGTAGGCAAGAGTGTACCTGAAGCGGGGTTCCCACCGCGCGAGAGAGGCTGAACTCCCAGCGACGCGCTGGGATGTCCCTACCAGCACACGCACCCCGACCACAGGTCCTGTCCCTGCTTGCTTAGGTACAATCCTTGTTATGCCGGGTCGTTGCCCATACTGTCAAGCGCCGTTGCCCAGCGAAGCGCCTGAACAAGAGTGCCCCACCTGCCATAACATCGTGCGCCCGTCCAACCCACATGCCAAACGCTTCGCTTGGATGGCGCTGATTACTGCCACACTTTACTTTATTGCGATGTTCTCGATGATTGCAGGCGACACAGGCTGGTGGATTGGCGTCATCTTCGGTCTTGCCACGCTCAGTGGTATCTACCTGATGATTACGATGTACCACTTTTTCAAGGCGGGGTAGAATTAGAGTTCTCTATGGCGGTGCAGGTGTATCGAGAGGGCGCGGCGGAGTTCCATCTGCCGCAGAGCGAGCATGTGTTCTACAACCCCCGCGCGCGGCTGGGACGCGACTTGGGCGTGCTGGCGATGCGTGCGGAGGCGGAACGGCTCGAACGCCCCCTCGAAGTGCTGGAGCTGATGGCAGGCGCAGGGCTGCGCACGAAGCGATACCTGCTGGAAGCCCCCGTGCAGCACATCGTGGTGAACGACGCCAACTACACCAGTTTCGAGGTGCTGCGCCAACACGTGGGCGACGACCCGCGCACAGAACTGCGTAACGAACTTGCCCAACGCCTGCTGTGCCGATTTTATTTGGAAGAGCGACGCTTCGACTGGATTGACTTAGACCCGTTCGGCACGCCGTCGCCGTATGTGCCGTATTTGGCGGGCGTGGTGCGTTGGGAGGGCTTGCTATATATCACGGCGACGGATGCGCCCGTGCTGTGCGGGGCGCAGCGGGGCGAGGCATTGAAATCTTACGATGCTGTGTCTGCCTTCGGACGCGAGTGCCACGAGATTGGGCTGCGCATCTTGGTAGGATATGTGCAGCGTAGGCTCATCCAGGCGAATATGTACGGGCGTCCGCTGATGAGTTTTTTTGACGGCTACTGCTGGCGCACGCTGATACGGGCGTTCAAGGGCACGCGCGGGCTGAATGTGGAGCATTTCGGCTTCATCGTGCAGATGCCCGATGGCGAGTACCGCGCTACGATGGCGGGCGTCGCCGCACCCGTGAACCCTACCTATAACCCCTCGACCACAGTGCGCTGGGCAGGTCCAATGTGGCTGGGACCGCTGCACGACCATGAGTTCCTCAGCGCGATGGACCGCAACGCCCACGAGGCGCATTTCGACCACGCACGGCGGTTTCTCGCGAAACTCAATCGTGAGTTGGACGAGATTCCCATAGTCTACAGCCTGCCTGTGATTGCCGATCGGCTGAACAAGTCGGTTCCGTCCACGCGGGCGGCGATTAAGTTTTTGCGGGCGCAGGGCTATCACGCCTCGCATGTGCATCACTGCGGGAACGCGATTCGTACGGACGCCCCGCTGCGTGTGCTGCTGCGCTTATGGGAGTAGGCGATGCAAGTGGTCATGGGCGCGTCGTTCCGTGCGCTGTGGGACTCGCTTTGCCCGAACCTCAGCGCATACGGTCAGATACTTGCCCCGACGGGTGCAGCGCGCTTGTTGGAGTTGCAGCATCGCGCCGTGAGCGATTGGCATCGTTTCCTGTACCATCTCACGGACATCGCGCTGACAACCCAGCCCACGCCCGAGATGACCGCTCTACTAAGCGAACTTTGCGAGCGTCTGCTGACCGACGCGCACTACTTCGGCAAGGTGCGCCGCTACCCGCAGTTCCATAGCGCACTGGCAAGCAATTTCTGCCGCTGGAGCGTAGACGGACTGACCCCCGACCTGCTGGAACAGGGCGCGGAGACAGTGCTTCTCCACCACTCCGAACTCGCCGAGCTGGACGATGACAATTTGCAATCCGAGTGGCGCAGCAAAACGGGCGAGTTAGTCATGTTATGGCGAGCGTGGCAAGCGGCGCTGCTTGAAAAAGAGCAGCTCGAACCTATCCACCAGCGGCGCGCGTTGCTGAAAGCGATGGAGGCTGTGCAGATTTCGGAATCGCTACTACTATTTGGCTTCACTGAGTTTACCGCACTGGAGCTGCAAGTGATTCGCCTGTTGGACGCCAAAACCGAACTCACCCTCGCGCTGCTTTACGACCCCGCCCGCCCCGAACGCTACCTACCGACAGAGACGCTACTTCGTGGCTTGGACAGCCCTACCCAAGTAGCCCTCCCGCGTGGCTTGGATAGGAATGCCCAAGCGACTATTTTAGATACTCCCACCCCCCTTGCCGAAGCTGAGACCATCGCCCGCGAGATTTTGAAATTGCAGGCATCAGGTGTTGCACTAAGTGAGATAGCGTTGCTGATACGCCAACCCGAATCCGCGTTGGAGACACTGGAGGTGGTGTTCACGCGGTACGACCTTCCCCTGCAGGGCGAGGCGAGCCTGCCGCTGGAGCGTTCGTGGCGTGTTCGCTGGCTGATGCAGGGGCTGAAACTACTGGCGGGTATGGGCGAGGGAATGGACTGGCTGCACTGGCTGGCGCACCCTGTCCACTGCCTACCGTATGAAGCCCTTGACCGCCTGCGCCAACAGGTGCGTAAGCGCATCCCCGCGCATCGCTGGCTGCAGCAAGCCTCCCAAAACACTTCCGACCCCGACATGCTCCACCTCCTAAGCGAGCTGCGCTCTCTACGCCAACACCTGCAAGACGGCGAGCTGCCCCAAGTTGCACGCGCCCTACTGCAACGCCTAACTCAGACGGACGCCCCCACAGGTCCCGACACCGACCTAATCGAGTGGCTGAGCCTGATACACGCTTATAGCAACGCTTGGCGCAACCGCACGCCTGCGCAGGCAGTGGAGCTGTTGGAGCAGTTAGTGATGGGGGCACGCTACACCCACAAACTCAGCGGGCAGGGCGTGAGGCTCATCCCAATGGAGTACGCCGACCTGACGGACGCCCGCATCGCCTTTGCGATGGGCATCCTGGAGGGCAACCTGCCCAAACGTTGCCCCGACGACCCATTCCTGCGCGAATCGGAGCGCAACGCCCTCAACGAAGCCCTCGCCCCGCACAGCGTGTGGCTGCCCACCCGCGCTGAAGCTCAAGCTGCCGAGCCGATGCTGTTCCAACGCCTGCTGCACGCTGCGTCCGAGCGGCTCTACTTCAGCTACCCGCGCACGCAATCGGGCGATAGCGACGCACTGCCCTCGTTCTATCTGGAAGAACTTAAGGCGCAACGAACCGCCGAGACTCGCTTCTATCGGCTGGAGGAAATCATCCCCGCTGAAGCCGACCGACTACACCCTTACGACATGTCCCTGGCTCAACCGACGGACTACGCTGAGCCGCCGCCCTTGCTGCGTCGCCACGCCCTGCGCCAGCGCGTTGCCGACACGAATCGCCGCTTCAGCGTCACGGAGCTGGAGACGCTGGTACGCTGTCCATTTCAGCACTTCGCGCGGTATGGGATGCGCCTGCGCCCGTTGCAGACCGACCTGAGCGTGCTGGAAGTGGGTAGTCTTACCCACGCTGTGCTATGCCGTGCTGCCCGCCAGAGCCAGCCCCAACAAACGGCGCAACGGTGGGTTGAGATGCTTACCCAGCACCTGCAGGAACTGCTGCAGCGCGGCGCACCCGACCTACCCGATTGGCAACTGCAAGTGCTACACGCCCTTGCCGAGCGGCTCGCCCGGCGCTTCGGCAAGCGCGAGCCAGAGTATCAGGCACAGTTCGGAATGAGTCCATTCGCATGCGAGTGGGCGTTTGGGGATACCGATGCCGACGATGAAGAGCGCACCCTCAGCGAACCGCTGCACAATCAGCACGCCCCGCGCGAGGTGCGCTACCGACTCGCCAACGGTATGGAAATTCAGTTGCGCGGCATAATTGATCGAATCGACCTCAGCCCCGACCAGAAAACCGCGTTGGTAATCGACTACAAACTCGGCGGCGCGCCCAGTGCAGACGATTTTCGCAAAGGGCACGCGATACAGGGTTTGCTCTATCTGCACGCGGTGCGCACGATTCTGCCCCACGCTGAAATCGCCCTCGGTTACGACCGCCTGAAAGCGGGCAGGCGCGTGCGCTTTGCGCCCAACACGCTGCTTCAACAGCTCAAACGCCTGCCTCAGGAGGACTCCGACGATGTACGCTTTTACTCACGCCCGCAGTGGCAGCAAGCCGAGCGTGCCCTGCGCACTCTCCTCACCCAAGCCATCGAGGGGCTGCGCTATGCCGACATCCACCCCCGCCCTGATAAGACCCACTGCTCCCGCTGCTCCTACGCCGACCTGTGCCGACAAGCCATCCACTAATCGCTCCCAAATGTGGAATAACCCCCTTGTATGCGACGGTGGTTGCACAGTTGGGGCTATCCAATCTTAGCGGGCGTGGGCGCAGCGCTGCTCGTATTTGGCGTGGCATTCCTCGCGCTTAACCGATTGCAACGCGAGACGCACGCAATCATCCAGCGCAAATTCGAACAGAACATGCTCAACCTCGCCCTCGCCACCGCCACAACCATCGACCCTGAGCTACACCAGACCTTCCAACCTGGCGAAGAGAACACTGAAAAGTACCAACGCGCTATCGAACCACTGGCAAAAATCCAGGCGACAAACTCCAAAATCCGATTCATCTATACCTTTATCCAAGAAGATAGCAAAATCCACTTCGTGCTGGACGCCACCCCACCGGGCGACCATGACAACGATGGCATCGACGACAAATCCTACATCGGCGATGAGTACCCTGAAGCCACTGATATAATGTTCGAGGTGTTGGATACTGGCGAGCCACGGATTACGGGAATCGTTAGCGATCGCTGGGGCACTTTTGTTAGTGCATATGCCCCACTTCGCAACAAACAAGATAGCGTCATCGGTACAGTCGGGTTGGACATCGAAGCAGAGGACTATTTGAAGGAGATGGAGATTATCAGCAACGTGTATGAGCAGAATCTGCTTACGGCGGGCATGATTTCAGTGCTGGTGGGCTTAGCCACTTTTATTGGGCTACTCTCT
Source organism: uncultured Fimbriimonadales bacterium (assembly GCA_964451985.1). Classification (GTDB taxonomy): domain Bacteria; phylum Armatimonadota; class Fimbriimonadia; order Fimbriimonadales; family GBS-DC; genus GBS-DC. The sequence continues at coordinate 19,009 of CAYVKB010000019.1, forward strand.
CGCAGGCGTGTACAGAAACGCGAGAGCCAGCAGCAGGAACAGCTGGAATACATCAACCACGTACGCCAGCAAGTCTTGGCGCACGCACCCGTATTGGTGTTCGCCTGCGACCCCAAGGGGAACCTCTTACTGAGCGAGGGTGCTGCTTTGCGCAACTTGCCGACGCCACCGCCCGACGCGCCCCCACCCAGTCGCAACCTGTTCGAGGTTATGGCAGACAGCCCTGAAATTTGCAACGACCTGCGCCGTGCCTTGCGAGGCGAAGCGTTCGTTACGGAGCGCCAGTGGATGGGACGCCACTACCGCACGTACTACTCACACCTTTACGACGCACAGGGCAACCTCAAGACACTCGTAGGCGTCGCCCTCGACCTGACCGAGCATGTAGAGCTACTTCAGCGCATGCAGGAACGTGAGCAATATCTCAGTTCGCTGCTCTCTGCACTGCCCGATATGCTGTTCGTGATCGACGGAAACGGTATATACCACGAGATTTACGCCTACGACGAAAGCCAACTCGCCGTACCGAAAGAGCAGGCGCTGGGAAACAGCATCTATAGTTGCTTACCTCAAGAGTTTGCAGAGCAGGCGATGCGCCCGGTGCATTTCGTGTTGGAGACACGCCAGCCGTTTGTTTGGGAGTATTGCTTACCTATCAAGGGCGAGGAACACTATTACGAAGCGCGCTTTGTACCCTATACCGATGACCGTGTGATTGTTCTGGCGCGCGACGTCAGCGAGGCGAAACTTGCCCAACGCATGTTGCAGGAGACGAATCTACGGCTTGAACTCGCGCTGCTGGAGTCGAACGAGATGGCACTACGAGCCGAATCCGCCAGCCGCGCCAAGTCGGAGTTCTTGGCGAATATGAGCCACGAGATTCGAACCCCTATGAATGGCGTGCTGGGCATGGTGCAACTGCTGGAGGATACACCCCTCACGGCTGAGCAAGCCGATCTGCTGCGCACGCTCAAAAACAGCGCGCACTACCTGCTGGGGTTACTAAACGACATCTTAGACCTGTCGAAGATCGAGGCGGGCAAGATGACGCTGGAGCAGATTCCCCTAAGCCTGCACGAGTTGGCGCGTGAGGCGGTTGCCCTGTTTGGCGGGCGCGCCAGCGAGAAGGGAATCGTGCTGCACACGCAACTTGACCCCAAAGCGGCCGAATGGGTATTAGGCGACCCCGTGCGCCTGCGCCAGATTGTGGCGAACTTCATCAGCAACGCCATCAAGTTCACAGAGCAGGGTGAGGTGAGACTCATCATATTGCCCAGCCCTACCTATCCGCAGGGTGTGTGGATTGGCGTACAAGATACGGGAATCGGTATCCCCGCTGAGAGGCTGGAGTCCCTGTTCGAGGCTTTCACACAAGCAGATAGTTCCACCACGCGCAAATACGGCGGCACGGGGTTGGGGCTGACCATCAGTAAAAAACTGGCTGAGATGATGGGTGGGCGTATCGGCGTAGAAAGTGAGCCAGGCGTGGGGAGCATGTTCTATGTGGACTTGCCGCTGCCCGCCACGCAGCCGCCGCAAGCTCTGCCCGAAGCTACATCGGAAGAACTGCCCGAAGCGTTTCCAGGTGCGCGCGTATTGCTGGTGGAGGACAACGAGGTTAACCGCAAAGTCGCTGTGCGCTTGCTGACCAAACTGCAAGTGGAGGTTGATACCGCCGTCAATGGACTGGAAGCGGTGCAGAAAGCGTCCGAAAACGCCTATGATTTAATCCTGATGGACTGCCAGATGCCCGAGATGGACGGCTACGAGGCGACGCGCGTGCTGCGCAAGCAAGGCATAAGCACACCCATCGTTGCCCTCACCGCAAACGCTTTGGAGGGAGACCGCGAGAAATGTCTTGCTTGCGGCATGAACGACTACCTCAGCAAACCTATTCAGGCAGAAAAGCTACGCGAAACGCTCGCCCAATGGCTTTGCTGCAAGGGTGTCTCGCCTGTGCGCCACGCCGCGTAGTACGGATTTCTGTCTGTGCAACAAACACGGTAAACCGAGGTAAACCATGCTCAACTACGACTATCTGAACGAGATTGCAGGGGGCGATGAGGAGTTCATCGCGGAGATCTTGAATGATTTCTTAGGGCAAACGCCGTGCCTCATCGCGGAGATAGAGACGGCGGTCGCCAAAGGCGATGCGGGCACGCTTGGTGCGGTAGCGCATACGCTGAAAGGCAGCGCACGTGCCATCGGCGCGGACGAGTTCGCTGGTATCGCCCATGAGTTAGAGATGGCGGGCAAAGGGGGCGACCTGAGCCGTGCGCCCGAGACACTCCAACGCCTACAAGACTACTGGAGCGAGTTCGCTCAGTACCTGCAGCAGCAGGCGGCTTAGCCGCGCAACCTGCTCGGCAAGTGCTCGGGCAGCAGAATCTCGGCGTCGGGCGGGGCAAGCACTACCGCCGACTCCATCACGTTCTCCAGCTCGCGCACGTTGCCTTTCCAGCAGGCACTCTGGAGTATCTCGATGGCTTCGGGGCTGATTTCGCGCAGCACGCGCCCGTTCTCCTCGGCGAATTTCTTAAGGAAGTGGTTTGCCAGCAGCGGGATGTCCTCGCGTCGCTCGCGCAGCGGCGGTAGATGGATACGCACCACTTGCAGGCGGTAATACAAATCTTCGCGGAACGCGCCCAATTCCACCGCCTCTTCCAGGTTGCGGTTGGTGGCTGCCACCAGGCGCACATCGATAGGGATGGGCGTGTTGCTGCCCAGTCGCTCAATCTCGCGCTCTTGCAGCACACGCAGTAGTTTCACCTGAATGAGTGGCGGGATGTCCCCAATCTCGTCTAGGAACAGTGTGCCATTCTGCGCAGCTTCGAACTTGCCGACACGGTCGGTTTCCGCGCCTGTGTATGCCCCTCTCACTGCGCCGAATAGTTCCACTTCCAGCAGAGTCTCGGGGATAGCGGCGCAGGAGACTGCTACGAAGGGCTTGCTGGCGCGTTGGCTGTGCTCGTGCAGTAGGCGGGCAATCAACTCCTTGCCTGTACCGCTCTCGCCTGTAATGAGTACCGTTGTGCGGGTGTCTGCCACGCGCTCCACTGTCTCCAGAACCTGCTTAATCGCGGGGCTTTCACCGATAAAGGCGACCTGTTTGCGTTTTGGGGGTTTCCGTGAGGCGGTTCTTGTTGAAGCGTCGAGCTCGCGCAGGGCGTTGCGCACCACTTTGCGTAGCACGTCCATATCCAGCGGCTTTGTCAGGAAGTCATATGCGCCCGAACGCATCGCTTCCACCGCTGTGGGGATCATGCCAAACGCCGTCATCAGAATCACCTGTAGGTTCGGAATCTTCTCACGGGCGCGTTTGAGCAGCTCCAACCCCGTCATGTCAGGCATCACCACATCGGTCAGCATCAGGTCAATCTGCTTCTCGTTCAGCAGGCGCAACGCCTGATGCCCGCCCTCAGCGGTATACACTTGATAGCCCTCTTTGGTGAAGGCTTGTTCAAGGATACGGCGGATATTCAACTCGTCATCCACAATCAAGATGGTGTGGGTCATAGCGTCTCCACAGTTAGGAAGTCCCTCGTATTGTTGGTTGCATTTTCGGCAACCACAGTGTAAAAATCGAGCCTCCCTCAGGGGGACACTCGAGGGTTATCCGACCTCTGTGTCCCTCCTCCACTATCTTTTTGACGATACTTAGCCCTAGTCCAGTTCCCCGCGTGCGCGTTGTGTAGAAAGGTGTGAAGATTTTCTCGCGGATATCGGGCGGCACGCCGCTACCTGTATCCTGTACGGCGATAGTAATCCATTCGCCTTGCTCGCAGGCACGGAGTGTGAGTGCGCCGCCGTCGGGCATCGCGTGCACAGCATTCTGAATAAGGTTATGCAATGCCTGCTCGATGCGCCCTGCGTCGATGGCGGCTTCAAGGTCGTCAGGCGCGTCCAGCACGGCGTGCACGCCCATCGATTTGAGATAGGGCAACTGCACCATCAGCACGCGCTGCAGTAGGGGCTTGAGGGGTGTGAGGCGAATTTGCAACTGGAACGGTTTGGCGAACTCCAGAAACTCTTCCGCGATTTCGGTTAGCCGTTGCGCCTCCTGCTGAATCACCTCCACATACAGGCTCAGCGGTTCCGGCAGTGGCTCCTCGTGGCACATCAGGTCTACTGCCCCACGCAGCGCGGTCAGGGGATTGCGAATTTCGTGGGCAATCGTAGCAGTCATCTGCCCTACGGTTGCCAGACGCTCCATCTCGCTCAGGCGCGACTCCAGTTTCAGGTACTCGGTGATGTCTTCAAATAGAACCACTGCGCCCTGTGTTTGTCTACTGCGCGTGTGCAGGGGCGAGACGGAGGCGTTGAGCACGCGCTGCTCGTTGCCCAGCTGTGAGGTTAGTCTGTAGAGGCTCCGCGCATTCTCACCCTTTAGTACCTGTTCGATAGCGTTCTGCAGTTCGCGGCACTGGCTATTCGCAATTGGGCACCGTTCACCGTCCAGTACTTCGCGGTAGTGCCGCCCGACGCTTTCGCGCGCCGAAAAGCCCAGAATTTGCTGTGCGGCGCGGTTCCATATAGTGATGACGCCGTTCTCATCCACCGTGAATATGCCCGAGCTGAGGCTGCGCAGAATGTTGTTGCGGAACGCGGCAAGGCTCTGCAACTCGTGATACCGCCGCTCCATCTCCTGATAGAGCCGCGCGTTCTCGATGGCGACGCCCGCCTGGTTCACGAACGCGCTTAGCAGCTCCACCTGCTCCACCGTGAACGGCTCGTTTTGGTTGTCTGCCAGCACCACACCAATGCAGCTCCCATGCACCACAATCGGCAGCGCGCAGTAGTGGTTTGAGCCTATCGAACGTCCGAACCCGCGCATGGGCTGGACTTCGGTTTGAGCATTTTGTATCACCAGTGGCAGGCGCATCTTGGCAACCATACCTATCACGCCCTGCCCTTTGCGGAAGCCACGTTTGGGAAACATTTCGGGACGGTAGCCCTGAATCAGGCGTGGCAGGTACACACGCGAGGACTCGCCCGTTAGGAAAATCGCGCAGCGCGGGAAACCCACGGTCTCGCCGATTAGCCGCGCCACGGTGTTGAGGAGCGCGTCGATGTCCAGTACTGCCGTCACCAGCTGCGTCAGCTCCACCAGTGTCGAGAGGCGACGCAGGTTCTGGTTCAGCTGCTGATAGAGTCGGGCGTTTTCTAAGGCGGAGGCAATTTGGTTGGCAAACACGGCAAACAGGCGTAGGTCTTCCTGAGTGAAGGGGGATGAGGGGCGTAGCCTTCGGATGGACAACACGCCAATCACGGCATTCTCGCGGTTGCGGAGGGGCACGCTAATCGAGCCACTAATGTTGGAGCGCGGAGACAGATGGCGTAGGCTTGGTTCGTCCTCCAAATCGGTCAGCAACAGTGGTTCACCCGATTGCGCCACATAGCCTGCGATGCCTTCGCCGAGGCGCACTCGCGTCTCTTCGATTAGTTTTTCGGGTAGCCCATAGCTAGCAGCGATAAAAAGCATTTGCGAGGCTTCGTCTAATAACAGCAAGGTGCAGGCTTGGGCGTCCATCGCTTGGGCGGCGCGGCGTGTGGCTAACTGCAGAAACTGCTCCAATCCGCCCTGCTCACTGGCAACTGCGGTCTCATAGAGCGTGCCCAGCGCGGTCAGTCGTTGCTTGGAGAGCCGTTTCAGCGCGTCGATTTCGCGGTGGAACTTTTCGTGTTGCCCCAGCAGCGTCGCCAGTCGCACCGCGATGCGCCATTCGGGACGGTGTTGCTGGTCGGGCGACGTACGCAGCACATAGTACAGTTCGGGCACAGGCAGGGGCGTAATCAGCCATGCCCAGCCGTCGGCGGTTACCCAGTTGGACGCGCCCGCTTCAAACGGCAGCTCGGCGGGCAGACGCGGATTCGTCTCGTGCGGCGCGTGAGCAATCACATACGGCGCTTTACGCTCCACCTTGAGCACCAGCGCGTTCCACGCTCCGTCCAGCTCCGCCACTTGGCGTATCAGGTTCGTCAGGGCTTCCGTGCCCACCCCCGTCGCCGCGCCCTCCAGCGCGGACGCTACCCACTCCATACGCGCTAATTATTCCATGCCGACTGCACGATTCCTGCTCCCATCAGGTACACTTGGCGCGATGGACTGGAGCCGGTATCTTGGCGTGGCAGGGCGTGTGCTGGTGTGCCTGATTTTTCTCTTTTCGGGTGTGAATAAAATTCTGAACTTCGACGCGACCGCCGCACGCATGGCGGACGCAGGTATGCCGTTCGCCCCGCTGTTTCTGGTAGGCGCAATCGGGCTGGAACTGGTCGGCTCGCTGTTGGTCATTACAGGGTTGCAAATCCAGATGGGTGCACTGATGCTGCTGGCGTTTCTGTTGCCTGCTACCTTCATTTTTCACCCCTTCTGGCAGTTCGAAGGACAGCAGCAAGCGATCGAACGCATCCAGTTTATGAAGAATCTGGCAATCACGGGCGCGCTGCTGGGGCTGGTCGCGCAGGGACGGCGAGTCACCCTACTGAAGAGTGATACCCAGTGAGACTCCTCGCCTTGCTTGGAGTCATAACGTCGTTATTCCAAGCGCGGCAAGAAATCTGTGAATGCCAGACGCAAACTCTTTTCTTAAAATTGCTTTTGCCTCTGCCGATAATAGCTTTGTAGCGAGTGAGGCTCACCCTCTCGCCAAAGACGCCCCTCGCCACGATTTCGGAGGTGAAACGATGAAACAGTGGTTTATGAACCTGCGCATGAGCGTAAAGCTGTCGATTCTAATTGGAGTGGGAGTTCTCAGTTTTCTGGTGTTCGGCTTAAAGACCGCGAGTGTGGTAAACCGCGTGAAGATTGGCGGTCCAATTTACAACGAGATTATCGCTGAAGAGTATGCCTTAGCGGAAAGTACGCTGCCCAGCGCGAGTTTGGCGACTCTGGACTGGTACATGCGCCGTGTAGCGCTGCGCGTGGAGGCGGGCGAATATGACACGGCACAAATGCTGTTCCAGAAGTATCAGAAAGCCCGCGAGCGATTCGCTGAGGCATCCGCTAAGCTGAAGCAACGGTCGCCTGAAGCCTACGCAGTACTGCCGCTGGAGAGCGAGCCAGCCAAGCAATATCTACAGATGCTCGATAACCAGTTCGTCCCTGCGATGCAGCAACGCGATTGGCAGACCGTGCTGCGGGTGCAGAGCGAGTCGGCAGTTCACCTGCGCAAGTATGAAGTGCTGATGGAGGAGTCTGAACAACGCCTGCTTGATCTGGTGAAGAAGAACGAGGCGAACGCAACCGCACAGGTGAACGCCAGCAAGTGGCAACTGGCTGCGGTTGCGACAATAGCACTACTGATTATGGGTGCGATTGGATTTGTGTCTATTCGGCAGATACTGTTGTCCACCCGTGCGGTGCAGCACGCGGCGCAGCAAATCGCGCAAGGCGATCTGACCGCACGTGCCGCGCTGAACACCCGCGACGAGCTGGGGCAGATGGCGCAAGACCTGAACCGCGCTATCGAGTCGATCGCAGCGACGCTTAGCCAAGCAAATCAAGCTGCCGAGAGCGTGGCGCAGTTGGCTCAGCTAACCTCGAGCGACCTTGAACAGGTCGCGCACGGGGCGCAGCAGATGACCCTCGCCGTGAACCAGAGTGCACAAGGCACGGAGCAGATGGCGCACGAAATCCAGCGTAGTGCAGACAACCTCAACGCTATTCGCGCCGTCGCTGAGGAAGCCACACGCGGTGCTGACCAAACCGCCCGCGCCGCCCAGAACGGTGTGCTGCAAATGCAAGAGGTCACCCGCGTGGTGCAGGAAGTTGCCCGCGGCGCGGAGCAGACCGCCCGAGCCGCTCAAAACGGCGTAGGACGCCTCAGCGCCATCACGGAACGCTTGCGCGCGGGGATGCAACAACTCGCCAACGCGCAGCAGTCCATCGTGCAGGTGAACCAAGCCGCCGACCAAGGACGCGATGCCCTGCAGCAGACCCAGGCGATGATGCAGAGCGTGGAGCAGCAGGCGCGCCAATCCGCCCAGGAGATTCAGAATCTCGCCGAGATGTCCACCGCTATCGCGGGCATCCTGCAGACAATTGAGGAGATTGCTCGCCAGACGAACCTGCTCGCGCTCAACGCCGCGATTGAAGCTGCCCGCGCGGGCGAGATGGGGCGTGGGTTCGCCGTCGTCGCCGACGAAGTGCGCCGACTCGCCGAACGCAGCGCGGAAGCTGTGCGGGACATTCAACGCATCATCCGTCAAACGATTGAAAACACCGAGCGCGCTGTACAAGCGATGGAACAGAACCTGCAGCAGGCACAGCAGGGCGTGGCTATCTCTGAGCAAGCTACTCAGGAGATAGACGCCATTTTGCATGCCGTAAACGCCATCGCGCAGCGGATGGATGAATCGGTGGGCGTGATGCAAACCGTACAAACCGAAGCGGAAACCGCCATCCACGACATCGCGCAGATTGCTGCGATTGCGGAGCAGTCCAGCGCGGGCGCACAGCAGATGCTCGCCAGCACGGAGACGACCTCCAACGCGCTGAACGAAATTGCCGCAATCGCGCAGCAGTCCAGCGCAGGTGCACAGGAGATGCTGGCAAGCTTGGAGCAAGCCTCCACCTCGATGGGGCAGATGGCGGCGCTCTCGGAAGAAGTCGCTGCAGGCGCGGAGGAAGTGAGCGCTGGCGTACAGGAGCAGGCGCAAGCCGCTGCCACTATCAACGAGCGCATGCGCACCACCACTATCACCGCGCAGCAGCTCATCGACGCCATTCGCCAGTTCAAGCTGGACGCCGCCAGCGAGCCGTCTCAGTGCTGCGAGACTGTCCTGCTATATCCTGCGGCGTAGGCGTTGAGGCTCCCTGCTTTCGGCTCGGAATGACAGAGAGACTCGGCGAAGTACCTGTCATTCCGAGCGTAGCGGGAGGTGAGCTATTGTCGTGCCCACTAACGAAGCTACTGAGACGCACCCAGTTGGCGCGGCAGGAGCCTTGCCCTCCACAGATGTGTTTCGCCTACCACGTCGTCAATAACAATTAATCTGTCGCACCACACACTCTCCCTTACACAAGACGTTCTTTCTCACAGGCAAAGATTTTGGGGTAAACTCTCCTTCTGAGAAGTCAAGGAATGCCTACACCGTTGGAGGGACTTATGAGCAACGAAGCATTGATTGTTGCAGCCGTTCGCACGCCGATTGGTAAAGCGCCGCGCGGGAGCCTACGCCACACACGCCCTGATGATTTGGCTGCATTCGCTATTCAAGCGGTGCTTACTCGTTGCCCAGCGTTAGACCCCACCGAGATTGAGGATGTGATTCTGGGCTGTGCCACACCAGAGGGCGAGCAAGGGCTGAACATCGCCCGCGTCGCCGCCCTGCGTGCGGGGCTACCCCTCAGCACGCCTGGCGCGACGGTGAACCGATTCTGCGCCTCGGGACTGGAGGCAATTGCGATTGCCGCTGAGCGCATCCGCGCAGGCGACGCAGAGGTAATCCTGGCGGGCGGCGTGGAGAGCATGAGCCGCACCTCATTTTTGGATATCCATAGCCACCCGAATCCTACGCTGTTCCAGAATGCGCCTAATACCTTCCTGAACATGGGGCTGTCGGTGGAGCAACTCTCGCGTAAGTATGACATCACGCGCGAGCAGGCGGATGAATTTGCCCTGCAGAGCCATCTGAAAGCCATCCGCGCGCAGGATGAGGGGCTGTTCGACGCTGAAATCGCGCCCATGCAAACGGAAATTCAGACGGTTGACGAGTGCGGTCGCCCCCAACGCGAGCCTATCACTCTGAGCAAAGACGAGGGACCCCGCCGCGACACGAGCTTAGAATCGCTGGCGAAGCTCAAGCCCGCTTTCCGCCCCGACGGGCTTATTACCGCAGGCAACGCCTCCCAACGCAGCGACGGTGCAGCGGCTGTGATTGTGATGAGCGAGCGTAAGGCGAACGCCTTGGGACTGAAACCGCAGTTGCGTTTTGTGGGCTACACCACCGCCGCGCTTGCGCCTGAGGATTTCGGTGTTGCACCTGCCTACGCCATTCCGAAACTGCTGAACCGTGTGGGTGTGAACATCAGTGAGATTGACCACATCGAGTTCAACGAGGCGTTCGCTGCGCAGGTGCTGGCGTCCAACAAGATTTTCGAAATGCCGATGGAGCGCGTGAACCCGCTGGGTGGGGCGATTGCGCTGGGGCATCCGCTGGGCTGCACCGGCACACGGCAAGTCGCCACGCTTGCCTACGCGCTGCAACGTACAGGTGGACGCTATGGTTTAGTCACTATGTGCGCCGCGCTGGGCATGGGCGCAGCCGGGCTGTTTGAGCGTGTATGAAAGCAATGCTACTGGAACACGTTGGTCAACCTCTCGCCTTGTGCGAACTACCTACTCCTGAGCCGCATGAGAATCAGGTGCTGATTCGCGTGCGCGCCTGTGGCGTGTGTCGCACCGATCTGCACGTGTACGACGGCGACCTGCCCCACCCGAAACTGCCGCTGATATTAGGGCATGAGATTGTGGGCGAGGTCGTACAACTGGGCGCGGGTGTGGACGGGATGCAGGTAGGGCAGCGCGTGGGCGTACCGTGGCTGGGACACACCTGCGGTCAGTGCCGATTCTGCGATGCGGGGCGCGAGAACCTATGTGAGTTCGCCCAGTTCACGGGCTACACGCTGGATGGTGGCTACGCCGAATATACCGTCGCCGACGCACGCTATGTCTTCCCGCTGCCCGACGCTTATGACGATGTGGCAGTTGCGCCCCTGCTCTGCGCAGGGCTGATTGGCTACCGTTCCTACCGCATCGCGCGGCGCGAGATGCTGGGCAATCGGCTGGGCATCTACGGCTTCGGTGCAGCGGCGCACATCCTCATTCAAATCGCCCTCCGCGATGGGATGCGCGTGTTCGCCTTCACCCGCCCCGGCGACTACACGGGACAAGATTATGCCCGCAGCATGGGCGCGTGGTGGGCGGGCGACTCGAATCAAATGCCCCCCGAACCGCTGGATGGAGCAATCCTGTTCGCACCTGCAGGAGAGCTTGTGCCTGCCGCTCTGCGCGCGACTGAAAAAGGCGGCGTGGTGGTCTGCGGCGGCATTCATATGAGTGACATCCCCAGTTTTCAGTATGCCATCCTATGGGGCGAGCGCGTGGTGCGCTCCGTCGCCAACCTCACCCGTGCTGATGGCGAAGAGTTTTTCCAGAAAGCCAGTCAGTTCCACATTGAGACGCACACCACCCCCTTCCCGCTGGAACAGGCGAACGAGGCGTTGGCAGCGTTGCGCGAAGGTAAGATACAGGGCGCGGCGGTGGTGGTAATGCAATATTGAATCACCACTATTGCGGAGAATAGACCGATGGCAGTCGTTGCGGACGACTACCTTCTCGGGTCATACCGATCGACGCTGCCATCGGGCGTCCAAGTTTGCTCGAAGCGATGCCACTTGGCGTGCCCATCCACATAGGTGTAGTTTGCGCCGCCGCTGTGCCAGGTCATTGCAAGTTCGCGCTGCGGCTCCACATAGTACACACTACTGCACTCGTTCGGGAACCGCCATGCGCCAGGGTGGTAGTGGTCGGTAGTGGTGTTCTCTTTCACCTCCGCGATGTAGATGGTGCTGGCGGGCGACACGATGGAGGCGAGACTGTTGTAGCCCAGGCAGTCCTGTTCGCCCCAGAGCGCAGGCAGCATCCAGAAGTTTGTGCCGTAGGACACGCGGCGCGGAACACGTTGCCCTGGCAGCGGACGCTCCCAGTTCGCGCTGGGGTCGCTGGGGCAGCGGTAAAGCAGGCGCGTTTTAGTGTACGGCTCCAGCGTGAATAGCCACGTCCAGTATGCGCCTGCGCCTGTGTGGCTGTCCAGCGGGAACCGCTCGTCGTAGTCCTGCACATACATCTGCACAGCAAGCCCCATTTGGCGCATGTTGCTCAGGCACTGGGTTTGCCGCGCCTTCTCTCGCGCCTGTGCAAACACAGGAAATAGAATCGCCGCCAGTATCGCGATAATGGCGATGACAACCAACAGTTCAATCAGTGTAAAGCCCGACTTACGCATAGGTGAACCTCTCTGTAATCGCGGATGTCATCCGCTTCTGCAATCGTATCTTCTCTGTAGGAGCGGTTTGCAACCGTGAACCTCGGGGATACAATCCGCCCCTACAGCGGTATTATGATGATAAATGCTGGGGCGAGACGCCCCAGCAACGGTTAGCGTTTGCGTCGCAGTCCGATTAGCCCCGCCAAGCCCGCGCCCAACGCCAGCAGGCTCGCAGGCTCGGGTACGAACTCCAGCGTGTAGTCCACCGAGTCGTTCAGCGCGGTGCCGTCCCATGCAATCGCGTTTACAAGGCGGAACCGGAACACCAGCGGGTTGTCCTCCGTCGGCAAGATATTCGAAGCGAAGATGATATGCTGATGAACAGCGTCAGGGTCGTTCGGGTCGAAAGTCAGCGTCCACGTACCAGGCAAGCCCTCGCCGAAGATGGGGTCGGTCTCACCTTCCACCACGCCCACGAGATTGGGCGAGATGAACAGCTGCTGAATGGTCACACGACGCAGCTGAGGCGTGGAGCTGCTGTCCTCGTAGTGGAAGTCCCAGCCGACATCTACGCCAAACAGCCCGGGTAGCAACTCCTCGAAGCGATACTCCACCTTGTGGGGCGGCTCGGCAAGCTCGTGGGGTTCAACAACTGCTGCCGCGCCGTCCATCACACCGAGATGGATGTCGCCCTCGTGGTCGTGCTGTGCGAACGATACGCTCATCAGCGCAGTCAGCGCGATACTCAGTCCAAGTGTCAGTAAGCGTTTCATGGTGTGTCTCCTCCTTTCGGGGGTACTTATTGGGCGCCCTCCCCGACAGCGCCGAAGTTGAAGAGTACTATCAGCAAGTCGGCGTCGTCTACAACGCCGTCGCCGTTCATATCGGCTTCAAAGTTGCTACTACCAAAGGCGAACAGCACCTGCAGTAGGTCGGCGTCGTCAATCACATCGTCGCCGTTTACATCGCCCAGCGTAGTGAATTCCCAGTTCTGGGCGCGCATGCCCGACAGACTCAGATTATCGATACGCCTCGAGAGGTGCTTGCTGAGCTTGGCGACCACCGTGTAGGTTCCTGCAGGCTGATTGAAGCCCACCATGTAAGGGTGAATCGCCATAGGGTTAGGTGGCAGCGTGCTGGTTGCGAGTGTATTGCCTCCCTGTCGCAGTTGCACGGTCAGGCGCAAGTCGTAAAGGTTGCCCGCGTAGCCCTGCGCGGGGTGCACCATCCCGAACAGGCGTAGCGGGTTGCCCGCCACCATATACATGCGGTAAGCGTATGGCATATCCTGTAGGGCTGCGCCCCCACGCGCGACGGCGTTCACGCCCCGCACGTCCCATACATACACACCAGGTGACTGTGCTGCGAAGATAAAGTGATGGTGAGGCGTGTTATTAGTGGGCAGGTTGAAAAAGTTGTTGCAGCCCGACTCGCAGAACACATTCCCGAAGCCCGATTTGGAACCGACCAAGCCCGGCGAAATCCAGACCTGCTGTACACGACAGAACTGCAGGTGCGGCACGCCCGTGTCGTAGTCAAAGTAGAAGTCCAAACCGACATCGAGAATGAATCGGCCCAGCACGCTGGACATCTGCCGAACGGGGTGGGGCTGGGGTTGCAACACCTCTACACGATTGCCCTCCCTGCCAAACAGCAGATCATCATCGTGTTGCATCGCCGGCGCCAAACGCACAATTAGCGCAAATACCGCTACAAAGACCGTGATTTTCATAACCGAAACCTCCTCCGCCTGTACAGGCGCGTGTGATGAATGGTGAAAAGCAATAGAGACGCGCAAGAGCGTCTTCGGTGAAGGCTATTGGAGCCGGTTAGGCAGGCGGAGCGCGAGGTATGAGAGGTTGACGCGCAGGTCGGCTGTCATCGGTATCAGCGTCCTCGACGGCGAGGGTTTTGCAAGCCCCCCAGCATTCCGTTGGTGGTTGTAGCAGGGTGTGCAACGCGAGCGGCAGAGGCGAGTGAGTCTGCTGAAGCGTGCAGACCAGACAATCGCCGCTGTGGTGCTGCAGCGGGTTATGCGTAAGCGGGTGCAGCAGGCTGACGGTGAGGAACAGCGTCGCCCACAACACGCTCAGCAACTGCACTGCTTGCATAGCCCAGCGTCGCATCGCACATAGAGTATACCCTAAGTGTGTACTGGAATTCAAGGGGGAGTCGCTCGTCGGTGGGGACACCGACACTACATACGCCATTCGTAGCATCTGCATCCCTGCTGACGACCTTCAGGTACACTCGATTCGATGACGGTCGAGTTAGTCTCTATCGGTACAGAGCTGCTGCTGGGTCAGATTGTGGATACGAACGCGGCATGGCTGTCAGCGCGGTTGGCGGAGGTGGGTGTGGGCGTCTATCGGCGCAGCACGGTGGGCGATAATCGCGAGCGGATTATCAGCGCGCTGCAAGAGGCGTTGGCGCGTGCCGACGGCGTGATTACAATCGGCGGGCTGGGACCAACCGACGACGACCTGACACGCGAGGCGATTGCAACTGTACTGGGCGAGCCGCTGGTGCTGGACGAGGGCGAAGCGGAGCGGATTCGGGTGTTTTTCGCCGCGCGTGGGCGCGAGGCGACCGACCGTCAGTTGCGTCAGGCGATGCGTCCCGTAAGCGGGCAGCCTATCCCCAATCCGAATGGCACTGCGCCCGGCTTGTACGCCGAGTGGAACGGAAAGCCTATCCTTGCACTGCCCGGTCCGCCCAACGAGTTCAAACCGATGGCGACGGAGCATGTACTGCCCCGTCTGGCGGCGCTCACAGGGGGACGCGTCATCCGTTCGCGCGTGTTGCGGCTGTGCGGAATCGGCGAATCGGATGCGGAAGCGCAACTGCACGACCTAATCCAGAGCGAGAATCCGACACTTGCGCCGCTGGCAAAGCTGGGCGAGGTGCATTTTCGCATCACTGCCCGCGCCGACAGCCCTACCGACGCTGAACAGAAAATCGCGGAAATGGAGCGTGAGGTGCGGGCGCGACTCGGCGCATACATTTTCGGCGTCGACGAGACCACGCTGGAGCAGGCGGTGGTGCAACGGCTGATTGAGGTGGGGCAAAGCCTTGTGATTGCCGAGTCTTGCACAGGTGGGCTGCTGGGACATCGGATTACGAGCGTGCCGGGCAGCTCGGAGGTGTTTTTGGGCGGTGTGGTGAGCTACAGCAACGCGCTGAAGGAGTCGCTGTTAGGGGTGCCGCGTGAGATCTTGGAGACGCACGGCGCAGTTAGCGAGCCAACGGCGCAGGCGATGGCAGAAGGCGTACGGGTGCGATTGGGTGGCTGGTGGGGCGTCGGTATCACAGGTATCGCGGGACCAAGCGGCGGCACACCCGAAAAGCCCGTTGGACTGGTGTATATCGGTATCAGCGACCCGAGTGCGACAGTGGTGCGCAGTCAAGTATTTCCAGGCGACCGAGAGACGGTAAAGTATCGTGCTACGCAGTATGCACTTTGGCTGCTGTACAAGGGGGTGACGCGCGGCGGATGCGCCTTTTTATCGCAGCCCTGATCAGCGATTCGGTGCGCGACGCGCTTACAGAGGCGCGCAAGACCTTGCAACGCGCAGTACCCGACCGCACCCTGCGCTGGGTCGCCCCCGAAAACTATCACGTCACGCTGCTGTTTCTGAGTGAGCAACCAGAGGAGCGCGTCGGCGCGATTACGGAAGCGATGCGTGCGGCGCGAGCGGGTGTGTCGCCGTTCATAGTCGCCGTGCAGGGTTTGGGCGTGTTCCCGAACTGGAACCGCCCGAATGTGCTATGGGCAGGTGTGCGTGACGGCGCGGAGCCTCTCACAAAAATCGCGAGTGCACTGGAGAAAAGCCTGCTACCCAAGCCGTCGGGCAAGCCGTTCCATCCGCACATCACGCTGGCGCGTTTCAAAATGCCCTGCCGCGACGCCGACAGCCTCAAAAAACGCCTCCACGACGCCACGCAACGCCTCGCTCCCGCTGATTTTGGCAGATTCGAACTGCAAGCCATCAGCCTAATGCAAAGCACACTGACGCCTGAGGGGTCGATCTATACGGAGCTGGAGCGGGTAGGTTTGTGATTATGCAGTCTGTTCCGCGCCGTTGCCGATTCGCCGGAACTCCAAAAAGCCTTTGGACAGCCCGCCTCGTACGTACCACTCCACGCCTTCCTGCTGCGCGAGAGCTTCTGTGTCGGGCGTGCCCCACTCCTCGCCAATCACGACGGGCGTAGCATTCACACCAACCTGTTGCAGCGTTTTGGCACGGGCAATCGCACGGCGGACGTCGTTCACACTTACCTTCAAGCCGACTTCCACCACCATCACGCGGTCGTCCTTCCACCAAATAATATCGGCTAAGAGAGGGTCGTCGTGGGGTGGCACCTCAACACCCTGCCGATAGAGCGGCAGTAGCCAGTCGCCGACCTTCTCGCGAATGTGCGGTTCGCCTGCGCCTCCACCGCGCCCTCCAAAAAACAATGCAGGTGCACGCGCCAGTGTTTCGCGCTCGTACCGTTCGCCGTCGCGCCTACCTGTCTCGCCCGTCTGCCAATTTTCCAGGCGTTCCAAACGACGCAGCATGTCGCGCATGATTTGCACCAGTTCCTGAACGGTTTCGTTGGTGCGTTGTTGAGATTCTGTAAGCTGCGCGACGGTCTCTTCCGTGCGTCGTTGGGCAGCCGCCAGCGCCGCCAACTCGGCTTCCATCCGCCGCTGCGCTTCTACCAGCTCAGCGACGGCTTCCTCCAACCGACTAATCCGAGCCTCGCTCTGACGCTGCGCTTCTACCAGCTCAGCGACGGCTT
>CAYVKB010000020.1:0-32138 GCA_964451985.1 uncultured Fimbriimonadales bacterium
TTCGTCGGCGGGACGCCGACGCTACGGATGGGGTGGGTTCGTAGTGTCGGCGTCCCCGCCGACATAGGGCAACGCCTGAAACCCAAAGTTGACTATACTGGGTGGTGAGGCACCCTCCATTCGTCGCCGCTTCGCTCACGCTCAGCAAGAGCCTCGCCCTCCAAGTGCATACTCTTTATGTGGAAGCAGAAGGGCGAGGCGCGTCCTGAGCGCTCTTATACAATCTCTTACAAAATCTCCGACGCGGTGATGATGCTCTGCGCGATATCCTTCATAGTTTTGTTCTGGTTGCGCGCCATGAAGTGGATGCGTCGAAAGGCTTCCGATTCGCTTAATCCGAGCCGATCCATCAGGATGCCTTTCGCTCGCTCGATAAGTTTGCGCGTCTCAAGGGCTTCCTGCAGCTCGCGTACTTCTTTGTCTTTCGCTTGCATTTGCTGGAATCGTGTAAGCGCGACGTTGATGGCGGGCGCGAGTTCCTGCTTGCGGAAAGGTTTCAGCAGGTAGGCGTATGCGCCCGCAGCGGTGGCTTGGTTCACCAGCTCCTCTTCGGCGTAGGCGGTGAGGAACACAATCGCGCAGGGATGCTGCGCCACGATGTGCCGTGCCGCCTCGATACCATCCATAATAGGCATGCGGATATCCATGATAATAACGTCTGGTTGCGTCTGCAGCGCGATACGCACGGCGTCTTCGCCTGTCTCGGCTTCTCCGACGACCTCGTAATCCAATTGCTCCAATTGCGTGCGCACCATCAGTCGGGTGAGCTCCTCATCTTCCGCAACCATCACTCGGATAGGCGATTTATGCATGTCCGTAGTATCCCTCCATCTCTCGCTAAGTTCGCTTCGCTCGGTTCGCAGTGAAGCGTCGTGCCATCTCCAGTTTGCCAGCGGTGGTATAGCAGGGGCTGTCGGAAGTCAGGGGCAACTCCACTGCATCACCCATGAACGCCGACTGATAGATGGCAGTAATTAGTTCCAAGGCGCGCCGCCCCTCCGAGGCGGGCACGCGCGGCTCGCGTTGCTCCAGTACGCTAAACACAAAGTCGTGAATCTCGGCGGTGTGTCCGGGGATTTCCTGTTCGGGAACGGTGCGACACGCTTCGCCGATTTGCAGCAGCCGCTCCTCCTGACGCGAGTGCGGACGGAATGGGAACATCTGTATCGAGCCGTTCGAGCCTAAAATCAGCATTCGGCTCGAATCAACTTCCAGCTCGGCGCAGGTGGATGCACAGAAACTAGCTTTTATCCTGTCCCAGTAAAGCGTTGCCAAGCACCAGTCTTCCACCTCGATTTTGTGCGCGATGGTATCGATTTCGGCGTAGACGCGTGTGGGCATGCCCAGCAGGTACAGCAGCAGGTCGATGTGGTGGATAGCTTGGTTAATCACCGCGCCACCGCCTTCAGTCGCCCACTTACCGCGCCATGTGTTCTCGTAATACATCGGGCGACGCCACCATAGGCAACTAATCTCTGCGTAGAATGGTGTACCAATCAGTCCGCGCTGCAGAATTTGGTGGGCGCGCTGAACGTCGCTCTCGAAGCGCAGCTGGAAAACCACGCCCAGATTCCGTTTGGCTTTCTGCGCAGCGCGAATCATCGCGTCTGCCTCTTCCAGACTAATCGCCAACGGTTTTTCGACCAATACATGTTTGCCTGCCTGTAGTGCCGCAATCGCAACAGGAGCGTGCAGGTGGTGCGGGAGACACAGGCTCACAATCTGGATATCGTCGCGTTTGAGAAGGTCTTCGTCCTCACTGCTCCACACGGGCACTTCGTAGCGTCGTGCGAACGCCCTCGCCCGTTCCTCGTCGATGTCCGCCACGCCGATCAGGTGCGCTTTCGCGCCCAACATCTGATAGGCTTTCGCGTGCGCCGCCGCGATACCGCCTGCTCCGATAATTCCTACGCCAACTGTCTCCATCGCTTGCTCCCGGTCAAGCCCAGCCATCTGGGACGCGAGCCATCATGGTATTGTACCCATTCCTGCAAGTCAAGTGAATGGGAAGTCAAGGTATACTGCAACTGATGACGCCGTTTTACTACGATTCGGCGATTGAGCAGTATCAGTTTAGCGAGTCGCATCCGCTCAAACCGCAGCGGCTGATTCTGCTGCGTGCGCTAATGGAAGCGTATGGCTTGCCCGCGTACTTGGATTGGCGCGTGCCTGCTGCTATCGACGAGTCGGAGTTGCGCCGTGTTCACACGCCCGAGTATATCGAGGTGGTGCGCCAGATTAGCGAGGGTGCGCCGATTATGGAAGCACACCGCTGGGGTTTCTCGGCGTATGGGGACAACCCCCCGTTTCTGGGCATGTGGGACGCGGCGCTGGCGTACACTCGTGCGACGGTCGCCGCCGCCTACGCCGTGCGTGGCGGCACGCCGCTGGCAATTAACATCACCGGCGGGCTGCACCACGCCCTGCCCAACCGTGCCAGCGGATTCTGTGTGTTCAACGACCCTGCGATTGCGGTTAGCATCCTGCGTGAGCAGTTCGAGCGAGTGGCGTATCTCGATATCGACCTCCATCACGGCGACGGCGTACAGTGGATTTTTTATAATGACCCCAACGTGCTGACGGTCTCGATTCACGAAGGGGGCAAGTGGCTCTTCCCAGGCACTGGTTCTGTGAACGAGTTAGGTGAAGGTGTGGGGGAGGGGACTTCCGTGAACATCCCGCTTGCGCCCTACACCGATGACGCCCTCTGGTGGGAGGCGTTCGAATCGGTGGTGCCACGCGCCTTTGAGCGGTTCCAGCCGCAGGCGCTCGTGCTACAGATGGGCTGCGACCCACACTATCTGGACCCGCTGGGGCATTTATGTCTCACGGCGCAGGGCTGGTTGCGGGCGGTGCAGTGGGCACGCGATTTGCAAATCCCTACTGTCGCGCTGGGCGGCGGCGGCTACAACCTGACCACCGTGCCCCGCATGTGGACGCTGGCGATTGCGACCCTCATCGGTGTTGAACTACCCGACGCGACCCCTGAGACCTTTATCTGGCATGACCGCATCCCCACGCTGACCGACCATGATGCGCCCAGTATCGATCCTGCCGACCTCGAGTTTGCCCGCCGCTACGCGGAACAGCAAATGGCATTTTGGGAAAGGTACTGGGGCTAAACCAACCCCATCTGCCCGAGCGAAGCGAGAAAAGTCCACCACTCTGCTGACTGTCGCAACGTCCAAACCTTGCAATTTTAGTAATTAGCATGGTATAATGCGACGAGCAGAAATTTCTCTGCCGAAAGGAGGTACCCATGAGAACTTTCTTAGCTTTACTGGCACTCACTACGCTGTGCATCGGTGCACAGGCGCAGTGGACTGAAGTGGGTGACGCGGGCGACCTGCCCGAAACCGCCCAGGCGACTGGAACAGATACTTCCACCCCCCTGCCTTTCATCTCTGGCGCGCTGAGCGCCGACGATGTGGATATGTTTGCCATCTACATCGACGACCCGTCCACTTTCCGTGCTGAGACGAACACCACCACAACCAATTTCGACTCCCAGCTGTGGTTGTTCGATGTGAACGGTAACGGAATCGTGCATGACGACGACTCTGCAGGCAGCTTGCGCTCGCGCATCACGAACGCGAATAACTGTATCCCGGGTCCAGGCATCTACTACATCGCGATTAGCCGCTACAACCGTGACGCTCGCAATTGCGATGACAACGCGATGTGGACGAGTGCGGTGAACGCCTGCGCCATACCAGGGAGTGGGCGCGTCGCTTCGTGGACAGGTACAACGGCTGCTGGCACCTATCAGATTGATCTGATAGGCGCGTTTACTGCGCCATTAGGAGCCGATCCTGCCGACTGCCCACCGTTCGACGGCTGGGATGAGACCGGCAACGGCGGCGGCGACGCGGGCGACAATATCGAGTCCAGTCAGAAGACGGGTAGCAACCCTATCCCGCGCATTCGCGGCACGATTGGTGCTGCCAACGATGTGGACATCTACGCTATCTACATCGAGGATCCCTCCAGCTTCAGTGCGTCCACGATTGGCAGCACGACGCTGGACACCTCCCTCTGGCTGTTCGACGCCAATGGCAGGGGCGTGCTGCACAACGAGGATAACCCCGACGCTACATCGGGCTTGCAATCACGCATCGACAACCGCGGTGGGCAGATTACGCAGCCTGGTATTTACTACCTCGCCATTAGTCTGTTCGGGCGACGCGCGGCAGGCTGTCAAGAAGGGCTAATCTGGCAAACCACGCCTACGCGTGCTATCCGCGCGCCTGACGGTCCCGAAGCGGCCTCGCGCTTGGGGGGCTGGACAGGCACGACCAGCACGACGGGACGCTACATCATCACGTTGACGGGCGTGCGCGGCGAGCCGACGGGCAGTGACCCCGCCGATTGTCCGCCCCCGGACCCGTGGGATGAGCAGTTCTACGGCGGCGGCGACGCGGGCAGCCTGCCTGCTACAGCACAACTCGTGACCCTGCCCGACCAGACGCCCTGCAACTCGCCTGTGACGCGCATTCGCGGCGACAACGCAGCGAGCGACGTGGATATGTATGTCATCTACATCCAGAATCCTGCGGACTTCGTCGCCAGTACGGTGGGCACAGTTACTTGGGATACGCAACTGTGGCTGTTCCGCTGTGACGGTACGGGCGTGGTGCATAACGACGACGTCGTGGGCGGTACGGCGTTGCAGTCGCGTCTTGATAACTCCACCGGCTGTATCACCGAGCCAGGCGTGTACCTGTTGGCGATTACCCGCTACAACATCGATGCCGTCGATTCAAGCAACCAGCGCATCTGGAACGATTCGCCGTTCCGTGCGCTGCGCTGTGCAGACGGCCCGGGCGCGGCGAACCCCGTTGCAGGCTGGACGGGCACGGCAACAGCAGGCGGTCGGTATATCATTTCGCTGCAGGGCGCGTTCTTTGTGACCGACCAAGGCTGCGCAGGCACGTGTCCTGGTCAGTGTGAAGGGGACGTCAACCGCGACGGTCGCGTCGACGACGCCGACCTGCTGATTGTGTTGTTCAACTTCGGTTGTAGCGGCTTCGGCTGTCAAGGCGATTTGAACAACGATACAGCGGTTGACGACGCCGACCTGCTGATTGTGCTGTTCAACTTCGGCTGCGGTTCGTAAGCGAAACGCGGAGAACACATAGCCTGAGCATCAAGGGCGTGGAGACAATTCTCTGCGCCCTTGCTTTGACAGCTTTGTTTCGGTAATACCGACTTTATTTTTACATCCTCACAGGCTCCCCACGCCTTGCCGACTCATAGCCTGCAATTGAAACAGCAGCGGCTTTATAGCCGTCCTCACCTGTGGCTATGCGGTGGCGCGGCTCGCCCGATACAACGCGCACAAACTCATCGACCATGCCGTAATCGATGTTGTCGCCCCAAAAGACCTGCTTGATGCGCCCCACGCGGTCGTCGTAGTGGATCAGGTGCTGCGCGAACATATCCATTTCAATAATCCCTCGCGTGCCAATCGCCGCGAGCGTCACATCGCCCCAAGTGGGGAAGGTTTTCGGGCGCGACCAGCTGGAGTCCAACGTAGCGAACACGCCGTCCTGAAAAGTGAAGGTGAGCATCGCGGTGTCGTCGAACGCGCCGTGGAACATATTGTTGCCTGTTTCAGCATAGACTTCCACGATTTCCTGCCCCGTAATCAGGCGCATCAGGTCGGCTACATGCACCGTGTGGTCGATCATTGCGCCGCCACCCGCCAGTTCGGGGTCGTTGAACCAGCCACCGGGGTTCGAGCCACGGTTCGTGCCGCGCAGGGCGAGCAACTCGCCGATCGTGCCCGATTGCACCATCTGCAACATCTGCCAGAAGGCGGGGCTAAATCGGCAAGGGAAGGCGGTATACAGCCCCACACCTGCCCCTTGCGCCGCTGCTAACATCGCCTTGCCGTCGTCCAACTTGGTCATCAGCGGCTTCTCACACAGGATATGCTTACCTGCCGCTGCCGCCATCTGCGCCAAACGCGCGTGATGTGCATTCTCCGAACAGATAATTACCGCTTGCACATCCGATGCGAGCAGTGATTCATAGCTATCGAACGCTTGCACGCCGAACTGCTGCGCTTTCGCCTGCGCGCGGGCGATATCGTGGTCGGCAATGCCGATAAACTCCGCCTGCGGGTGGCTCAGCAGACAGTGTGCGTAGCTGTCGGCGTGCAGGTGTGCAAAACTCATAATGCCCACTTTGACCGTCATAGCGTGATTGCCCTCCCCGTCTGCGCGGATTCGATGGCGGCTAACGCCAGGCGCACTGCTTCATAGCCGTCCTCCACAGTGATTTCAGGCGTTTGCCCTGTTTGCACACACTCCACGAAGTGGCGCAGCTCCAGATAGTAGGGGTTGTTCACGGCGGGGCTTTCGGGGATTTGCACGCCGCCGCCTGCGCCGCCTTCCGCTCGCGTGGCTACTTGCAACGCCACATGGCGAGTGGAATCGTATTCAATCATCCCCGTATCTCCGCACACCTCAAAGTTCACCTTGAAGCCGCTCGGGTCGCACCACGTACCCTCAATATGCCCCACCGCACCGTTTTTGAACTTGAGGGTGACCAGCGTGTAGTCCAGATGGGGCAGGTTGCGGAACGTGAGCGCTTTGGCGTACACGCGCTCTACCGCACCCAACGTCCACAACATCCAGTCGAAATCGTGGATAATCAGGTCTAAGATAACACCCCCACTTTTACTGAAGTCGGCGTACCAGTCGCTTTTGGTACGCGGGAAATCGCCCCCGCGTCGCATGCGCACGGCAGCGACGGCTCCAACCGCGCCGTTTTTCACCAGCTGGTGCGCCGCGCGGTATTCAGGGAAGAATCGCAGCACATGGGCAGGCATAAAGGGCGTGTTGTGTTGCTTCACGGCGTTCACGATGCGCTCGCAGTCCTCAAGGGTGCGTGCAAGCGGCTTCTCGCACACCACCGCCTTGCCCGCCTCGATTGCAGGCAGCGCATACTCCGCGTGGCGATAGGTGGGTGTGCAGATGTCGATAATTTCGCATCGGTTTAGCAACTCGTCCAGACTGCCCGCCACGGATACGCCATACTCCTGCGCGAATGCCACCGCGCGGTCAGAGTGGTGGTCGTACACGGCGGCGACTTCTACATCGGGCATCTGGCGATAGGCGTCTATGTGCTGTCGCCCCATCGTGCCCAAGCCGATAATGCCTACTCTGGTCATACCGCGCCTGTAGTTCGCCCTTGATTGCGTGTCTCCTGCCCTGCAAAAAGTCGCTTTGCTCGCCAAAATTACCAGTATGAGTCAGGCGGAGGTGCTGGAGCTAGGGCGTCAGGCGATGCTGGTGGGCTTGCAGGTAGCGATGCCCATCCTGATTACCGCGTTGATTGTGGGGCTGGTTGTGAGTGTATTTCAGGCGGTGACGCAGATTCAGGAGATGACGCTGCAGTTCATTCCGAAGATGATTGCCGTCGGCTTGGTTGCGCTGTTCGCGGGCGGCTGGATGCTGATGCAGATAGTGGAGTTTACGAGCAGGGTACTGGCTAACTTACCGCCGCGATGAGTTTAGATTTAGAATGGTTCTGGGCATTTCTGGTGGCGTTCGTACGGGCATCGGGGCTGTCGCTGGTGGCGCCGGTGTTTGGCAGTCGGCTCGTTCCTGCGCCCGTGCGCGTGGGGTTGTCGGCGGTGATCGCACTTGCGCTTGCGCCGTTGATTCAGCCCTACACCGGCGCGCCGCCTACCGACTGGATACCGCTGATTCTGCGCATTTTGGGTGAGGCGATTATTGGCTTGGTACTGGGCTACGGGGTGAGCCTGATTGTCGGTGCGGCGGTGATGGCGGGCGAGATGCTGGATACGATGATGGGCTTCAGCCTAATGCAGGTGCTAAACCCCGTATCGACCTTCCCCACGACACTGCTGGCGCAGTTTCACTATATGTTAGCGATGACGCTGTTCGCGCTGGTAAACGGACATCACTGGCTGCTGTTGGCTTTGGCGCGGAGTTTCGAGACGGGCGCGGGACTGGGCAGCCTGAGCGCGTGGTCGGAGGGTAGCATGGCGACGGCGATTCAGTTGGGGAGCGAGGTGATGATGCTCTGCGTGCAGATTGCCGCACCGGCGGGTGGCGTACTGCTGGTGGTGGACGCGGCGATGGCGGCGGTCTCGCGCGCTGTGCCCCAAATCCCTGTGTGGCTGATTGGCATGCCCGCCAAAATCGCTGTGGGCGTGGTGGCGCTGGGTGCGAGCCTACCCGCTCTTGTGGGGATGAGTACGCGCATGACCGAGCTGAGCGTGCAGTATCTGGAAAATGTCCTCAAACTATTGGGGGTGTGATTACTTCACTGTGACGTATGGGCGCATATTCTCCAGACGCTTTTGACCGATTCCTGAAACTTCCAGCAGTTCGTCTATCGAGTTGAACCTACCGTTGGTGCGGCGGTAATCCACGATGCGCTGCGCCAGCACAGGACCGATGCCCGGAATCGCCTCCAGTTGCTCGGCGGTGGCGGTGTTGAGGTCAATCGGGAAGCGTGCGACAGGTGCGGATTTTTCGCCACGTGGGGCAGTGGATGCGCTGGATGTGGATGTTGACGAAACAACGGTTGGTGGCGGTGTTTCACCCTTTCGCGGCACGTAGATTTTCTGCCCGTCGGCGATTGGCTCAGCGAGGTTCAGCGCGTCCAGGTCGGCGTTGGCGGTTGCACCGCCTGCTTGCCGAATTGCATCGTCCACGCGGCTGTTAGGGGGCAGGCGGTACACGCCCGAATTTTTCACCGCACCCGCAACGTGCACGGCAAGCTCCGTCGGGGGCGTGGGTTCGCTAGGTTCGGCAACAACGGGAGAGATCTGAGGCGCAGGTTCGGGTTTGCTCAGGTCGATCACTTCCACAGTACTACCTTTTAGACTGGCGGTTTGCGGCGCGGGCTGAGTTCCGCCGCGCCCCCAGCCGTAGCCCAACAGTCCTGCCAGAGCAATAGACGCCGCGTACACGCTCAGCAGCGTCGCTCTCTCCTTGAGTTCCAGCTTGTCCCAAATGGCATGCATGGAACGCCTCCCGCGCGGGGATTCGCCGTGTCGGGAGGCGTTCCTGCTATACGGTCAGAGGTGATTTTACTGGTTGGGATTTTCCGCGCTGGGGTCTTGGTTCAGCCGAATCGTGCGCCCGCCCGCCGACGGGAACGACGGATGCTGATCCATAAACACCGTATGCGGGATGTTCTTCACATGCCCATCGGCAAAAGACACGTTCCAGTTTTCAGGGATGGGACCGCCGTTGGGACCCTTAGAAGTGCCGTGCCACATAGCGAAGGCGTCGAAGAACATGATAATCTCGGCGGGACGTGCCACGCCTGCCAGCGTCTTGGGATTCAACACCCATTGGCTCGGCGAGCCACCGCGCAAGCGGTCGGAGTAGTTATAAATCAGCCAGGTGTTGAACATGTAGTCATGCCCAAAGAACTGGTAGTGGCGCAGCCCCGTCAGTTCGAACAGGCTGTTCTCGCCGCCGTTCGCCACGACCACTGTCGAGTCGGCGGGGCAGTACCAGATACCTTTTACCGTGCGCGACTGCATAATCTCCTGTCGGTCTTGGGCAACGCCTGCCTTGATGTACGGATCGACCATGCGATGGATGTAGAACGGGTAGGGTGCGTTGCTGGGCAGTCCGCGCGGGCGCGGCGGCGCATTGCCCACGATTTGACCAATCGGCAGGTAGCGCAGCCCTGCGATGTTGTTCCCACTGTTGGAACACATAATGCCGCGCGCGTCGATCCAGCAGCCTGTGGAGCGCAGCCAAGCATTACGCATCGCGGGCGGCGTGTTCGCATCCGGCGGCTCGGCAGGACCGCCGCTCACATTCACGCCCATCGGCATCATCTCGTCGTAGTCTTGTACGTACATGAGCGCGCCCAGCGTAATCTGCTTGAGGTTGTTCAAGCAGCTTGTGCGTGCTGCCGACTCACGCGCCCGCGCGAACACCGGGAACAGAATCGCCGCCAGTATAGCGATAATTGCGATAACGACCAGAAGCTCAATCAGTGTGAATCCACGATTTTTCATGAGATACCCCCTATTAGAGCATTTGACCTTGTCCTGCGTTCGGGTCTTGTTGCACCGGCGGGGGCGTGACTGGCTCCACATTCGGCGTTGTAGTGCGCATGAACAGGAACCAGCTCAGGAACACCGCCACGAGCGCAATAATCAGCAGCCCGACGGCAAGGACGGGTTTGTCTCGAAAGGTCTGCATGCCTGCCTCCTCACAAGCAGCGGTTCCAGATGAGCCAGCGCGTGTTGGCGGTGTTGAAGTCACGCAGCTCTTCGTTGTTGGAGCAACCGCCCGACGGGAACATGCGCGGGTTCGGGATAACGGCTTCGAGGCGGAACCACTTGGTGTGTCCGTCGGCGAAGGTGAGGTTCAGCCCACCGCGATGGCGCGCCATAATCGGCGCGAAGCCCGCCGTGCCGCTACGCGCCAGTCCCTGAATCACTTGTCGGAACTGGGGCGTGCCTTCGCAGCCGCCGTAGGAGTTGTTGTCCGCCGAGAAACCGAAGCAGTTCCCGCCTTGCTGGGGCGAGCGTCCGTTGGCGGTGTCTGCCAGCAGCACGAACTGCGCCGCCTCGCGAATCATCGCCAGGTTCGGCACCATAATCGTGTGCTCACCACTGGGCAAATCGCCACCTATCCAGAACCATCCTGCGATATGCGTGTTGTAGCCTATCGAGATCCAGCCGCGCATCACCCAGTCATCAATGCGGAAGTCTGCAGGCGGTTTCTCCGCGTTGGGGCAGGAGAAGATGTCCACATTCTTCGTGTAGGGGAACACCAAGCTCGCCCATGTGCGGCGGGATGCATCGGGTAAGCCTGTACCGCCTGGTCCCAGCACGATGCGGTTCATCGGTAAGGTCTGTTCGTGGTCAGCCGCGTACATAGCAATCGCGCGGCTCAACTGGTTCATGTTGGAAGCACAGGTCGTCTGACGCGCCGACTCGCGCGCCTGCGCAAACACCGGGAATAATATCGCCGCCAAAATGGCGATAATCGCGATGACTACCAGCAACTCGATAAGTGTAAAGCCTCTGCCAGAACGCATAGGTCATGCCTCCTTTGACTGGCGCGGGCATAGATAGTTATAATGCGCTCGCCCGCGCGAAGCCGTGGATTCTTCAATTATACATCGATTTTTCCGAAATTCCTGCACGGCTGCGAGGTATTTGGGGGAAATTAAGCGGTTCTATGATCATCTCAAGAAGCACGTCCATCTATTTGTGCTTTACAGTCTATTCCCTGTTCGCTCTCTGCCCTAGCCGCGTAGTAATCTCGTGAGGTGTTGTGTTCAGAATCTGCGCAAGGGTTTCTA
Source organism: uncultured Fimbriimonadales bacterium (assembly GCA_964451985.1). Taxonomy (GTDB): domain Bacteria; phylum Armatimonadota; class Fimbriimonadia; order Fimbriimonadales; family GBS-DC; genus GBS-DC. The sequence goes on from CAYVKB010000020.1 coordinate 11,317, forward strand.
CACGTACTTCGGCTGAGCCGTCGCGTCCGATAAGCGTTGCGACATCGCCTACGCGCACGGCGGGCAGGTCGGTTGCGTCTACCATAATCATGTCCATGCACACACGTCCGATTTGAGGGAGGAGTCTGCCCTGCAGGGCGATAGGGGCGCGGTTGGTCAGCCCAATCGAGTAGCCATCGGCGTAGCCCACGCCAAGCGTAGCGACTCGCGTAGGGCGTTCCGCTCGCCAGCGCGCGCCGTAGCTCACACTCTGCCCTTTCGGGATCTCGCGGACGGAGATGACCGTCGCTCGCCAGCTTAGCACGGGGCGCAACTGCCCACACAGCGGATGGCTCCCCAAGCCCGAGGGCGCGATTCCATACAGAAGTAGTCCCACACGCGCGGCGTCCAGCAGGCTGTCAGGCGTCGTGAGAATCCCTGCGCTGGCGGCGGCGTGCAGAGGCGTCTTCGGAAAGCCACACGCACGCAGTCGCGCCACCACCTGCTGAAACAGGCGCAGTTGCTGATCCGTAAATTCGGTGTCGCTATCCGCGCTGGCGAAGTGGGTGAACACGCTTTGCCAGCGCAGCGGCGCATCGGGGCGGAACTCGGTCAGGAACGGCTCAATCTGCACGGGCGCCAGCCCCAATCGGCTCATGCCCGTGTCGATTTCCAGATGCACGGGCAGGGCGCGCCCCAGCATTTCAGCAATCGCGCAAGCCTGATGATAGCCCACGATGGAGTCGACCACGCACTCGACTCCATACTCTGCGGCGACGCGCCAGTCATCGGGCGCAGCAGGTGGGTATAGCATCATCAAACGGAACGGCAGGTCGCGCAACGCCTCGCGCAGTTCGATTGCCTCGCCCAAGCTCGCCACGACAAAGTGTGACACGCCTGCCTGCAGCAGCGCGCTTGTGATTTGCGTTGCGCCATGCCCATAGGCGTCGGCTTTCACTACTGCCCACAGTGTGCGCGCCGCGCCCAAGTGTTGTGCAATCACGCGCGCGTTGTGCTGCAAGGCGTTCAAATCGATCTCGAGCCAGTTGGTGTGTTCAGGCACGCAAGTATTGTACCGCACTCAGGCTCGCCTGTAGCCCCGCCACATCCAGCCCTGTGAATTTGCCGTCGCGGTACAAGATGCGCCCGTCTACCATCGTCAGCGCAACATCCTCGCTGCGGGCGATTAGCACCAGCGCGGCGTAGGGGTCGGGCATATGGTTGAATGCAAGGCGGTGCGTACGTACGGCGATAATATCCGCGCGTTTGCCCACCTCCAGCGAGCCGATTTGCTCATCCAGACCGAACACCTTCGCGCCGTCCAGCGTGAGCATGCTAAGCCAATCACGCCAAGTGGGTTGGGCTGCGTAGCTGGTCGCGCGTTGGGCAAGCGCGGCGAATCGCAGCTCCTCCCAGATGTCCAGACTGCCCGCACTAACCGCGCTGTCCGTGCCCAGCACAATAGGAATGCCCAGCCGACGCATGGCGTACACAGGTGCGACACCCGTTAGCAGGCGGGCGTTGGAGCGCGGGCAGTGCGCCACGCTCGCGTCCCCACGTGCCAGCATCTCCAGCTCGCGCGGCTCGGCACGGGTCGCATGCACAATCTGCACATCCGACGCCAATACGCCCGCATTATGAAGGTACTCAATCGGCGGCACGCGCGGGTGTAGATAGTTGATTTTACGCTTCACAAACATCTCGGCAAACGAGCCAGAGCCTGAACGGGCGAGCGCGACCTCTTCGGACGACTCGGCGGCATGGATGCTAAGGGGCAGCCGATGCTCGCGGGCGTATTGGCGCACCGCGCGCATCAGGCTATCGCGCACAGTGTATATCGCATGGGGTGATACGCCCAGCGAAACACGCTCCGTCGCCTCGTAGCGGACAAGTGTCTCGCGTAGCGCGTCCAGCTTCGCGCCTAATTCGCGCAGTATCGCCGCGTCGTCCGGCTCCGCCTCGATGCCGAATATTTCCTGATACACGCGCCCGCGCAAGCCCGTCCGCGCCAATGCCTCCGTGCTCGCGCCCGAATCGGTGTTGTCGGAGACGAATGTCACACCGCTGGCAATCAGCTCCGCCGCGCCCAGCAACGCCGACGGCAGCCACATATCCGTCGGGCACTGTGCTTTGAGTTCCACCAGCGCGCGTATCCAATCAAAAAACGGTGTGCGGTCGTCCAGCCCGCGCAGTGCCGTATACTCCAGATGACAGTGTCCGTTGATGAGACCGGGCATCAGTATCGCGTCGCCGAAGTCAATCACCTCGTCGCTCCACACACCACTGCGCAGGCGCACTTCGGCAATTTGCCCGTTCTGCACCACCACCTCGCCGTCTGAGATGGCTTCGTCGCTCATGGGTAGGATCCAGTTTGCCCGTAAAATCACAGTTCCGTGTTCCATGCTCGCCACATCTGGTCTAAGGTGATATTTTTGACATGCAAATCGGCGAACAGGCAGTTGTAGCGGTAGTTCGGGTCGGGCGGGTATTCAGGCGCGAAGCGGCTCTTGCTGCCGTGCCATTTACCCGAACCGTCGAACACAAGGTTGGTATCCGCAGGGAACTGCATGCCCCCTATACGAAACTGCCGAAACACGATTTCGGTGCGCATCAGGTAGCTGCTGCCGTACCGCTCGTACAGCGACGGGCGTGCGGGGAACGGCATTCCAGTGAAGTCCTGCACCTCTATGCCCGTGTCGGAGGGGCACTTCCAGATTTCGCGGCTCTTCTGGTAGGGTTGCAGAGTCTCGTGCAGCAGCGGCATATAGGGAATCCACGCTTGCCACTGCGGAAACTCGAACCAGATTTCGGGCGTGTACTTGTCAGTGGGGTCTACAGCGAAAGGGTAAAGGTCGTCGTAATCCATCGCGTACATCTCGACGGACATGCCAATTTGTCTTAGATTGGAGATACAGGTATTTTGGCGTGCTTTGGCGCGGGCGTTGGCAAACACGGGGAAAATCAGCGCCGCCAGCACAGCAATAATCGCAATTACAACGAGCAGTTCAACCAGCGTAAAACCAGACCGTTTCATAGTTTATCCCCTGCATGGGATTGTACCCGTTTTTACCGCAGCAGGAATGTTAAGTGTCAGATACGGTGGCGCGTGTCTTACGCGGTTATGATCGCGCCCTCGTTCAGGGTAGCCCCCCACTCTGACAGCAGTTAAAGGAGATCAATTCCTCTTCGGCAAGGTCAGCGGCATACTGCAACGCCTGTTGAATATCTTCAGCTTCTAAGTCAGGATGCTCAGATAGGATTTCATTAATCGTCATTCCGTCGGCAACAAGGTTGACAGTAAGCGAGACGGGAATCCGCATTTCCCAAATACAACTCCACCCATCACGTATGGGTTGAAGGTGATTCGGTCATACTTCATGAGCATTGAGCGTCCCCAAAGCATAGCCCCCCTATAGTGGGGGGCATGCTTTAGAATTGCGTCCGCACTGTAATCGTTGGGCTATTTGCAGAGGTGTTGCCACTGGTATCCACCGCACGCACGAAGTACTGATAGGGTGTATCGGGATGCAGCCCAGCGTCAGTGTAGGTTGTTTCGGCAGCGAAGGTGGTTCCGACTTTGCGGAAGCGGGTTTCGTGTGGAGCACGCCGCCAAATTTCGTAGTAGACCACCTTATCGTCGTCGCTGGAGGGATCCCAGTTCAGCACAGCACGATAGGACGAGGGCGACTGCCCCTGCAGGTTGCGTGGCTGGGTGGGGCGGTTGCGGTCGGGCGGAAAGACCGCCGTGGCGATGGCAATCGGTGGGGCTTTGTCGCTTGCGACCCACGCCTGATAGAGTTGCTGCCCCCAGTTGTCGGTGGTGTTCGCGTTGCGCAGGAACTCCACATACTCGCGAGTCATTACTTGGAAGTAGAGCGTGGCACGCACCTTCACCGTGCCGCGGGGCAGGTTGTACGCAGTGTCGTCCCAGAACTGTCCGTCGCGGTAGTTCGCCCCTACCGGCGCGATGTTGAACTGCTGGAACGCGCTGCGGCGGAAGCCCTGCGGCGGGATACGGTTATCGCTGATGACCTGATTCGCGCGAATCATGTGGAATGTGGGTGTGCCGTTCTCTGCCAGCTTCACGCGGTAGATTTTCGCCTGCGAGTCTTCAATCAGTGTCGCTGTGTTGAAATCGTAGCGTCCTGATTCGCCAATCACGCGCCCTTTGGAATCGAGGAACTCCACATGGAGCCATGCACGGCGCGATTCGGGGTCGCCACTGGGGAATTTGTGTCCCGTGCGGTTATACACGCGAAACACAATCGGGCTGCCCGCTTTCGGGTTCTGTACGATGTTCAGCTTTGCGGAGGTGCGCAAGAAATCCACCGTGCGGTTGCGCCCAGCAATTAGTGCGTCCAGCTCGCGCTCCTCGTAGTTCCAGAACATCGGCAGGATTTGCGGAACCCAGTAGTTGCCACCAAGGAACGAATGCTGGGCGAGGTCTTCGCGCACGGGGAGGAACTCATAGTTGGCGGCTTTACCGGGGATGCGCGGCATATGACAGGTCTGGCACTCGATACCCCGTCGGGCGAAGTCGCTGAGTTTCCATTCGCTGTAGATGCGGTCAATCGGGAAATACTCGTGCGGGGCTTGCGTGCTGGGATTTTGTGCCAGCAGCGGGTTACTCACATCGTGGCACACACCGCACATGCTGCTGCTCTTGTGGAACGGCGAGTAGATCCACTCGTGGTTCGCCAGCGAGTCCTCGCGCGGTCCGCGCTTGCCCGGTTCAGGGCTAATCACATACATCCCGTTGCCGATGCCGGGTACAGGCATATCGGAGTTTTCGCGTCCTTCCTCGCTGAGTGGGTCGACCATGCGGTGGCAGTGGTCGCACTGGATGCCTTTCCAATCGTCATGCTCAAAGTTCGAACCGTCGTAAGGCGTAGAGCGTCCTTCCAGCCACGCACTGGGCGAGTGGCAGCGCCAACAGAACTGCCCGATGCCAGGCGCATCTTGCTCAGCGATAGTCAGTGCTGCACGATAGACCGGGTCGCGCGCCGCCTGCGCCATCATCCCGCCCATCCACTGGAAGTGCATCTCGTGATCGGTGTTGAAGTTAGGGTCAGGACCCTCGCCCGTGGTGGTGTTGTAAAAATACTGGCTATCGCCATGACAATACATACAGAGTTCGGTGGATTGAAACTGGTAGCCGTCAGGGTTCGGCTGTGAACCCGGCAGGTGGAAGTTGCCGCCGCCCAGCGCCATCAGCGCGGCGACCGGTACACAATATAACCCCACCATGCCTGCTCGTCTCCATTTCGCCATGCGTTGCTCGCCTCCGGGAGTATTATAGCACAGTTTGGGATCCGCCATCGTCTACGCCGCAGGGCGCACCCGCGATGCGCTACGTAAGCGGTACAATTCGGCTGTGGCACGCGAGATTCAGACGGAAGGCGTGGTGCTGCGTCGCTGGTACACGGGCGAGCATGATAAGTGGATTAGCCTTTTGACGCCCGAGCATGGTAGGTTGCGCGTGCGGGTGCGCGGGGCACGCAAACCCAAAAGCAAGATGGGGATGCTCACGGAGCCTCTGAACCGGCTCAAGGCGCGGGTGATTGAAGGCAAAGCACAGCGATTGATGGCACAGCCCCAGCTGGTGCGCAGCTATGTGCAGGTGCGGAGCGACTTGGAACGCTTGAGTGTTGCGCTTGCACTGTGCGAGACACTCGACCGCTGGCTGCCTGAGGAGCATGCCGAGCCGGAGGCGTATGGCGTGTTGGTGATTGCGCTGGAAGTGTTGGAGGCAGGCGCACCTGTGGAGTTAGCAGCAGCGTGGGCGTTGTGGCGCTGGTTGGCGATGCTGGGGTATTGTCCGGATGTGGAGCGGTGTGGGGGATGTGGGAAGGAGTTATCACCCTCGCTTTTCGAACCTGCCGATTTTTCCAACCTCACCCCCCTGTCCCCTCTCTCCGCACGCAGAGAGGGGGGAACCGCCGATGCGCAGGTATCCCACTCTCCCTCTCCGTTTTCGGGGAGGGGGCTGGGGGGTGAGGTGGAAGTAGGTCGCGAAATCGTAGAGTCTGCCTCTGAAGCCAAAGCAGAGCCGCCCACTTATGTCAAGAGAACGGCTTGGGGGGAGGGCGAAATCAAACTTCTCCCCACCGACGGCGTACTCCTCTGCTCCCAATGCGCCCCGCGCCGCGACGGGATTGTCCTCGCAAGCGATGCTATCGCACTACTTCAACGATGGACACAGGGCGAGAGCCTCAGCCTCGACTCTCGCCCAGAAGCGTATCGGGACCTGATGCGCGCGGCGTTGCGCTACGCCGAGTGCGTGTTGGAATCGCCTGTACGCTGGCTGGAGTTCTGGGAGCGTCTCAGCGCTCTGCGTGAGAGCGGATAGAGTAAGCCCAGCCCCGCACCTAAAATCAGCACGCTTGTCGGCTCAGGAATCGGCTCGTAATCGTCGCCACCGCGCGGTGTGAATAGAGCCACCAGCGGCAAGAAGGGAATCCAGCTGGGACCACGTGAGACAATCGCAGGGGGTAATGGGGGCGTTTCTGCTGTAATTACAGGTGGTGCAGTCGGCTCCACCGCAGGCGCAGCCTCGGGTGCAACCTCGGTCAGGGTTTCGGTCGGAACCACATCTCCCAGCACAACCTCGTCCAGCGGCGCGTCGGCAATCTCGATGATATCGATTAGCGGAGTCTGCGCAACTTCGCTGGACTCTGCCATTATCGGGGTTGCCAGCACAGGAGTCGTCGCGACCTCGACAGGTGTCTGCGCTTGAGGCGTGGGCTGCACAGGCGCGGCAGGCGTGAGTGGATTGCCGCAGTTCGCCTTCAATATCGGCTTGTTCGTGCGCTTGTCGGCGAACACGTACGTGCCTTTCGGCAGCGTGCGTCGCACCACCAAGATACGGTCATCGGGCGGCGAGTAGTACACATTAAAGGTCTGCGCTCGCTCAAGGCGCGTCAGGCGCAGGTGCTTCTCTACGTAGTCGGCAAATTCCCATGCATTGCGCCGAAAGTGCCGAGCGTATCGCTGGGCGACGATTGGCTCTTGGCGAATCTGGTTCGCTAAATCTTTCGCACCTGCCACAGGGCGAATCACATAGCTATTTCGCGGCACAAGGTGCAGTGGTTCCACTGCAATTGCCAAGCCCGCCGTCCATAGCATCAAGCCAAAAACTAATACCGCGCGCATCACTATCCTCCTCTCAGATTGTTCCACTTGCAGGGGCGAATCCGCAAGCTAATATTATGACACTCGTAGGGGCATCCATGTTCCTACGAACAGCAGTAGTGTACCCCGCAGCGTGACGAGAGTGCTAGCAGGAAACTCGCGCCACGTTGCGAATCCACCTCAAGTGCCGAATTTGAAGACCGAACTAATTGACCTGCAGTTTCTGGGCTATCCGTTGGCGATTGCCGCATACCTGCTGGATGACGGGCAGGATGCCGCGCTAGTGGAGGTTGGGGCGACCAGCACAGCGGAGACACTGCTACGCGAAGTGCAGGCACGAGGCGTATCGCTGGAGCGCGTGCGCCATTTGATGGTGACGCATATCCACTTAGACCATGCAGGTGCTTTAGGCTGGCTACTGCAGCGTCTGCCCAACGCCACCGCGTATGTCCATCCGATTGGCGCGCCGCACCTGATAGACCCCTCGCGCCTGATTACCAGTGCGTCGCGTCTGTACGGCGAGATGATGGAGCGACTCTGGGGCGAGGTGATTCCCGTGCCCGAAGAGCGACTGCGCGTCGTGCGCGACGGCGAACGAATTGAAGCCGCAGGACGCACCTTACTTGCGATTGAGACGCCCGGACATGCCCGCCATCACCACGCCTACTTAGATGAGGCGACAGGCGTGCTGTTCGCGGGCGATGTGGCAGGCGTGCGGATGCCCGGTACAACCTATGTACGCCCGCCCACACCCCCACCCGAACTGGATATCGAGGCTTGGCAGGCAAGCCTCAATAAACTACGCGCCCTACCTATCCAGCAACTCGCCCTGACCCACTTTGGCTTGTTCAATGATGTGGAACGCCACCTGAACGAGCTGGAAGACCGCTTGTTGAACTGGGGACAGTTCACGCGCGCACTTCTCGAGCAGGGCGTTTCCGAAGGCGAGCTGATACAACGGCTGCGCGACTATGGCAACGAGGAAATGCGCGCGCAGGGAACCGACCCCAGCAGCTACGACCTTGGCGCGGGCTATGAACTGATTGCGTTGGGCTACGCCCGCTACTGGCGCAAGAAACTGGGACTCGCATGAACGCTGTCAGCGTGCGCTTCGAGAAGGTCACCAAACAGTTCGGCGGCGTGGTCGCCGTGAATCGCCTCACCCTGCACATCCAGCCGGGCGAGTTGATGGTGTTTGTGGGACCCTCAGGCTGCGGCAAGACCACCGCGCTGCGCATGCTGGCAGGGCTGGAAGACCCCACTGCGGGCGAGATTTACATCGGTGACCGCTGCGTGAACGAGGTCTCGCCGCGCGACCGCGACATCGCGATGGTGTTCCAGAACTACGCGCTGTACCCCCATATGCGCGTGTACGATAATATCGCGTTCGGCTTGCGCCTGCGTGAGCTGAAAGGCGCGTTCTGGCAACTCACGCACTGGAGTGAGGTACGCGCGACTAAGCAGTGCATCGACGAGCGCGTGCGCCAAGTCGCGCAGATGCTCGAAATCGAGAGCCTGCTACACCGCTTTCCCCGCGAGCTGTCCGGCGGGCAGCGACAGCGCGTCGCCCTCGCCCGCGCCATCGTGCGCCAACCTAAAGCGTTCCTAATGGACGAACCCCTCTCGAACCTCGACGCCAAACTGCGCGACCAGACCCGCGCCGAACTCAAAAAACTACAGGAGCGATTGGGCGTCACCACGATTTACGTCACCCACGACCAGAAAGAGGCGATGACGCTGGGTACACGCATCGCCATTCTCAAAGACGGCATCTTGCAACAGGTCGGAACCCCTGAGGAGGTCTATTTCCAGCCAGCGAACACCTTCGTGGCGACCTTTATCGGTACTCCGCCGATGAACCTACTGCAGGCGCAAGTGGTGGAGCGAGACAGTAAGCCCACGTTGCAACTCGGTTCAGTAAGTCTGTCCGTGCTGGAGGCGCATGCGAAACGCCTCCAGCCGTGGGTGGGGCAAACGGTGCTATTCGGTATTCGCCCGCAGGATATTTACGCCGACCGCGCCGCCCCCGCCGACGCGATTCTCTCGGAACCGTTGCCCGCACAAGTGGATGTGATCGAGCCGCACGGCGACCGCAACGATGTGCATCTTGTTGTAGAAGGCGCGCCCCTCATCGCCCAACTCAGCGCGCGTGTGAAGCTCAGCGAGGGCGAAATGCTGCCCCTGCGATTGCATCTGGAGTACCTGCACCTATTTGATTGCACCACAGGAGAGCCGATTACGAAATAGCAGAGATTGCCCGGTTTGAGACCGCCTAAGAAATACATCACATAATATCTATTTTGTAGAAGCGATTTGGAACCGCCAATTCGCAAGTGCAAATCGCTCCTAAAACGAAAACCATCGCGTGAAGGTAAAGCGGAATCCTGACTTGCTCCGGCGGCTTCGGCACTGCCGCGGCGGCGCGGTGATGTAGCAGGTACAATCTACCCCCGTGAATCCCATAACGCTGGCGGTCGATACAGGCGGCACGTTCACCGATTTCGTGTTGTGGTGCGATGGACGATTGCAGTTGCTGAAGCTGCCCTCCACGCCCGATGCGCCTGAACAGGCGATTTTGGAGGGTGTACGACGCCTGTTGCCCGAACTGCCCCCACAAGGATTCACCCTGCTGCACGGCACAACCGTCGGCACGAACCGGATCCTGGAGCGCAAGGGAGCGCGCACGGCGTTCTTGACCACGCAGGGCTTCCGCGACCTGCTGTTTCTGGCGCGGCAAGACCGTCAACAGTTGTATTCCCTCAAGCCGACTCCGCGCCCTTGTTTGGCCGAGCGTGCTCTGTGCGCGGAGGTCTCGGAACGCCTCGCGTATGATGGAACCGTGTTACGTCCGCTGGACACCAGCAATCTCACGCGGCTGATACGCCGCTGGAAGCGCGAGGGCGTGGAGGCGGTCGCCGTGTGCCTACTGTTTGCCTACGCGAACCCTGACCACGAGCGTGTCCTCAAATGCCTGCTGGAGCCACACTTTGCAGTTTCTATCTCCAGCGAGGTCGCGCCAGAGTTTCGCGAGTACGAACGCGCCAGCACCACTTTTCTGAACGCCTACCTCACGCCACCGATGCGAGGTTATCTGGAGACTTTGCAGCGCGATGCGCGTGGGATAGGCGCGCTGCGCGTGCTGCTGAGTCACTCGGCGGGCGGGTTGATGGACGCCCCACGCGCCTGTGCCCTACCTGTGAGCACGATCTTGTCGGGTCCTGCGGCGGGCGTGATGGGCGCATGGGCGGTTGGGCGCGGCGTCGGAGCGCATCGCCTGCTCACACTCGATATTGGCGGCACTTCTACCGACATGGCGCTGATTGACCGCGAGCCGTTGCGCACGCAGCTGGGCGAGATTGAGGGTATGCCGCTGCGCCTGCCTCGACTGGATGTGCACACAATTGGCGCGGGCGGCGGCTCGATTGCGCGATTGGACGCAGCAGGCGGTCTGCGCGTGGGACCGCAGAGCGCAGGGGCGGATCCCGGTCCCGCTGCCTATGGCAAGGGCGAGCAACCTACACTGACCGACGCGCACCTCTTATTGGGGCATCTGCTGCCGCAGGCGTTTGGCTTCGGGCAAGTGCAGGTAGACCCCGATTTAGCGGCGCGGGCGATTGAGCCGTTGGCGGAGGCGTTGGGGCTGTCGCTACAGGCGGCGGCGGAGGCGATTGTGGCGCAGGCACGGGCGAAGATGGCGCGCGGCTTGCGCAGCATCTCCGCCGGGCGAGGCGTGAACCCCGAAAGTTGCGCCCTGCTGGCGTTCGGTGGTGCAGGCGGGCTGCACCTATGCGCCCTCGCGCGATTGCTGGGCATGCGCCAGTGGATTGCGCCACCCTATCCCGGCGTGCTGTCGGCGTATGGACTGCTGTGGATGGACAGCACGCACGAGGCGCGGCGTACGGTGCTAACGCCTCTGCCCGACGCGCCCGCCCGAAGGTTGGAATCGGTGCTGCTGGAACTCCGCGCCGAGTGCGAGGCGGCGATGCGTCAACTCGGCGCGCCAGTAGGCGGCTATGAAGTGCAATTGTTCGCCGACCTGCGCTACGAGGGACAATCCTACGAACTCACAGTGCCCTTCGATGCAGAGCGTCCTGCACACGCCCGCCTCGCTTTTGAAAGCCTGCACCATACGCGCTACGGATTCATCTTGCCCGACCGCCCTGTGGAGCTGGTCAATCTACGCCTGCGAGCCGTCGCGTTGCACCCCAAGCCTGCCGGCGCGTGCTGGGAGCCACCTCACGCCTACATCCAACACCTGCCTCAACACACTACGCTATGGCTAGAAGGTGAGCCTATGCAAGTGCCCATCATTCCGCGCGAGGCACTCCTGCCCGACACACCCATCCCAGCCCCTGCGCTGATTGTGCAGCCCGACTCGACCTTGCTGATTGAACCTGGCTGGCAAGTGGCGATGGATAGCCGCACGGGGGCGTTAGTGGGCAGAATGGTATACCCCAAGTGAAACACGCCCGTCGCAGGGTGAGGCTCTTGCAGAGCCATCGATCTCAAGTGTTGGAGTGGAGGGCGAGGCTCCCGCCGAGCCTTCCACCTACTCACCTTCACAACATATACCGCGGTCGGAGGATGGCTCGGCGGGAGCCTCGCCCCCCAAAAGGCAGTGAGTCGTTGACGGAAAATTGCTTCCTAAGGCATTAGCTGTCTGTATGGTTAGGGGCGTTTTAATTACGGTGCCAGAGGTGCACGGAGATGCCGTGCCCGCGACCAGCAAAAACTTATTCTTCTCTATGCTCTGTACACCACCACTACGAACTCCCCTTTCGGGGGCTTGGACTGCCAGTGCGCAATTGCCTCGCTGAGCTTGCCTCGAAAGATTTCCTCGAACTGCTTAGTCAGCTCGCGCCCGACGACGACGGTGCAATCGCCCAACGTCTCGTAGGCGGCTTGGAGCGTCTTGAGCAGGCGGTGAGGCGATTCGTAGAACACGATTGGCGTATCTTCGCCTTGCAGCGATTCAAAGAATTGGCGTCGTGCGCCCTCTTTGCGCGGAGGAAAGCCCTCGAAGCGAAACCGATGCGCAGGCAGTCCTGCCACAGAGAGAACTGCCGTGACCGCGCTTGCGCCCGGAATGGGAATCACGCGGATGCCCGCCTGATGCGCCGCCTCTGCCAGCGCGCCACCCGGATCCGAAACGCCCGGCGTGCCTGCGTCGGTGACCAACGCGACCGACTCGCCTGCCTGAATCCGCTGAATAATCTGCTCGATGCGCCTCTCGCCCGAATGCTGGTGGAAACTGATGAGTGGCGTCTCGATACCATAATGTTGCAAGAGTTTCTTGGTGTGGCGGGTGTCTTCGGCAGCGATGAGGTCGACGGTTTTGAGGGTCTCCAGCGCACGCAGGGTAATGTCTTGTAGGTTGCCGATGGGGGTGGCGACCACATAGAGCGCGCCCGCCATGCGCTATTCCTCCCGCTTGAGCAAGAGTTTATGGCGCAAGTCGCTCAGACGGGTGTAGCGCAGGAAGGCTTTGCCGATTTCGGCGTACATTTTCGCGCGTGCCCACACGCCCCGCGCCCAGCCGAGTTTCTCCTCTTTCATGGTGTGCGTGACGCCCTCCACCACCACCATCGCTGCGGGATAGCGGTTGCGCTTGAAGTGCAGCGTGAGCGCGATTTCCACGCCCGAACGGGTGCGCTCGATACCCGGGATCTCGGTGAATAGCTCGCGCAGCAGGGCGCGCTGCCCGCTGATGTAGGGCACGAGTATCTGCGCCATATCAGTGCTGAGCCGCCCCCCTCGAAACACACCGATAGACATCGCAACCTCACCCTCCAGCACAGGCTTTAGAATCCGCTCCACATGCGCGGGCTGCAACCCAATCAGGTCGGCGTCGAAGAACACAATCACATCGGCGTCGGTGGCGGTTGCGCCCGCGAACATCGCGCCGCCCTTGCCACGATTCACGGGCAGATTAATTACGCGCACGGGGGGGTAGTGCGGCGCAGGATATTCCGAAGCGAACCGTTGCGCAGCGTCGGCAGTCTCGTCGAGGCTGCCGTCGTTCACTACCAGAATCTCATGCAGCGTGGGGCATTGCACCAGCACGCTCAGCACGCCCTGAATGCGCGCGGCTTCGTTGTAGGCGGGCACAATCGCCGCGACCTTCACAGAGTGACCTCCCGTGCAGGCTGTCCCGTGACGCGCTGGATATGCTTGCGCACCTCCACTGCCCGTCTATCGGAGAATGGGTGTGTGCGCAGATTCGTCTCAATCCAGCGGTTGCCTACCTTCTCCTCGCGCTGCAGTATCAGCAAGAAGCGCAAGATGCCGTGCGGGTCGTAGCCCGCTTTGTGGGTGTATTCCACTGCCAGGCGGTCGGCTTCGTATTCGTGATCGCGACTGTAGCGCAGCTGCATCAGCGCGTCGGCGATTTCTGCGGCGTCGCGCACACTCCCACGCGTGACGGCTACAATCAGCACACCGCGCCATAAGCCTTGTGTGTATTGCTTGTTCGCATGCCGACGGTTCACATGCGCCATCTCGTGCGCGAGCACACCTGCCAGCATATCATCGTCATCGCCCACAAGGTCGATCAGCCCCCGAAACACATAAATCGGACCACCTGGCAACGCGAAGGCGTTCACCTCTTTGCTCTCCAGCACCTTGAAAGAGAACTTGAAGTCCTTATCACCCGCCACCGCCACGAGGCGTTGTCCAATTTCCTGCACGCGCCGCTGGACCGCCGGGTCGGGATCCAGCTTGTAAGATTTCTCCACTTCGGCGGCGACCTGCTGCCCGATGCGCACTTCCTCTTTCTTGCTCCAAGCTGTGCCGCGGCAGCCCGTCAGCGTTAGCACCACCCCCAATAACATCAGCCCGCACAGTCCTCTGCGTACCGTGTTCTGCCTCATCATACGCCTCCTGGAAGGGTATTATACCGTATGGGTGGTACAAGGAGGTAGGTGTAATCCCTAAGGGGACACTCGATGCCTATCAACGAGCGCGAATATATCCAGGTAGACCCATTTTGCCACTGACGGGCTGACTATGGATTGTGGAACCCTCACGTATCGTACTCGGCGCGAGGTATAATATTCCCGATGACAGACTTCCGCACGCTGAACGAAACCATTCAGGAGGCTCGCCGACGCTTAGACGCGATCGGGGAGCATCTTTGACCTCACCCGCTTGAAGTCGGAGCTGGAACGCCTGCAACGCGAAAGTGAATCGCCCGAGTTCTGGGCGAACGCCGCTGAAGCACAGGCAACCATGCAGCACATCGCCCGCCTGCGCAATAAAGTCGAACCCGTCGAGCGACTGCAAAAGCAAGTTGAGGAACTCGCTGAATGGCTCAGCCTGCTGCAGATGGAGTACGACGAGGCGACAGCAGCCGAAGTGAGCGCGCAGGTTGTCGAACTGCAACGCGAGGTGGAGCAGCTCGACCTACTGACGCTGCTCAGCGGGGAATACGACGCCAACAGCGCGATTCTGGAAATCAACTCTGGCGCGGGCGGCACCGAAGCCTGCGACTGGGCATCGATGCTGCTGCGCATGTACCTGCGCTGGGCACAACGCAGGGGCTTCCGCACCGAAATCGTGGACGAATCGCCCGGAACCATCACGGGATACTCCAGCGTGGGCGTGCTCATCGAAGGCGAAAACGCCTACGGATTGCTTAAGTCCGAACACGGGGTGCATCGCCTTGTGCGCATCTCCCCCTTCGACGCCAATAAGCGACGCCACACTTCGTTCGTGTTGGTGGAAGTGATGCCTCAAGTTGAGCAGAGCCAGTACCAGCTCAAACCCGACGAGGTGAAAATCGAGACCTTCCGTGCGGGTGGGCACGGCGGACAGCACGTCAATAAAACCGAGTCGGCGATTCGAGCCACCCATATCCCTACAGGCATCACCGCCTCATGTCAGAACGAACGCTCGCAGCACCAAAATAAAGAGGTCGCACTAAAGGTTCTGGCGGCACGCGTGGCAGAGTACTATCGCCGCCAAGAAGAGCAGAAAATGCGCCAGCTCAAAGGCGACGTCGCCCCTGCAGAATGGGGACACCAAATCCGAAGTTATGTATTGCAGCCCTATACGCTGGTCAAAGACCACCGCACCGATTACGAAACGGGCAACGTGATTGCGGTGCTGGATGGTGAGATAGATGGCTTCATCGAATCGTATTTAAGGTGGAACGCTTCACAGCGCGCCCCCGTCGAATCAAAAACGGAGTGAAAACAATGATTCGGATTGGGCTGATTTTGGGTTGGGTTGGACTGGCTCTGGCGTTGGGCTGGAGTCAGGTCGGTCTGTCGCAGGGGGAGACGCTGGGCAGTGTGGGCGAGCGTTCGAATCCTGTGGCGCAAACGATTGTAGAAGCGATGCGCTCGGCGACGAACGCGGATCTGGCGCTGCTGGGCGCGGCGTTCTTCAACGAGAGTGCCGCGGTTCCCACAAGCGGCTTCAGCGCGGATGACCTAATCAAGGCGTTAGCGCATCCTGACGATGAGGTGGTGGTACTGAGCCTGCGCGGGGAACAGATTCTGCAAGCGTTGGAGCGCGCGCTGGAGTTGTATCCGCAAAAAAACAATGCCTTCCTGCAACTGTCGGGCGCGGAGGTGCGATTCAACCCGAAGGCAGATCCAGGCAAGCGGATTGTGAGCGTAATGATTGCGGGCGCGAAGCTCGACCCCGCCCGCACCTATCGCGTGGCGACCACTGCGCCGATGGCGCGGGGCGCGCTGGGCTACTTCCGTGTCTGGAACCGCGACCAGATTACCCAAAGCACCGGGCACACAGTTGCCGACGCCATCCGCGATTACGCTAAGTGGCAACGCTCGCTGCTAAGCCATCCTGCATGGACGGCGCAATAACGGTTTATGTCGCCCCAGCGAGTCTTGCTTACGGGCGCGACGGGCTATGTGGGAGGACGGTTAGCCCCGCGCCTGCTTGAGTGCGGCTACGCCGTGCGTGTGTTGGCGCGCGACCCCGACCGCCTCGCCGCCCGCCCGTGGCGCGAGCAGGTGGAAGTCGTTCACGGCGATATCGGGCAGCCTGACACGCTGCGCCGTGCCCTCCAAGGGATCGACACCGCCTATTATCTGGTGCATTCTATGCAGGGAGGGGCAGACTTCGCCGAACGCGACCGCCGCTACGCCCAGAACTTTGTACAAGCGGGGCGCGAAGCCGGGCTGAAACGCCTAATTTATCTGGGTGGTTTGCTGCCCCACGAAGGCGCGCCCAGCTTGCACCTGCGCAGCCGTGCGGAAGTCGGTGCAATCCTGCGCGACGGGCTGCCCTGCACTGAGTTTCGGGCGGGTCCTATCATCGGTTCCGGTTCGGCGTCGTTCGAAATGGCGCGCTACCTCACCGAACGAATCCCTCTTATGCTCACCCCGCGCTGGATCGACAACCGCGTCTCCCCGATTGGCATCCGCGATGTGTTGCGTTATCTGGTGCAGGCGGCAGAGCGCGAGCCGTTGGGCGTTGTGGAAATCGGCGCGACGCCGCTCACCTTCCGTGAGATGATGCAAATCTACGCTGAAGAGCGCGGGCTGCGCCGCACGATCATCAAAACGCCTGTGCTTGCGCCCAAACTTGCCGCACTGTGGGTTGGGCTGGTGACGCCCATCCCGAACCGCTTAGCTGTGCCGCTGGTGGAGGGCATCGTGCATTCGCTGGTCGCCGATACCACGCGGGCGCGCACGCTGTTTCCCGACATCGAGCCGATGGAGTATCGCGACGCCGTACGTCTCGCGCTCACACGCATCGCCGAACGCGCCGTAGAAACCCACTGGAGCGGCGCACTTGGCGCAGCGCAGACCTACACGCTGGAGGACTGGGAAGGACGCATCTGTGAGGAGCGCACCGCGCTGGTGAACGCGCCGCCCGAAGCCGTGTTCCGCGCGTTCTGTTCACTGGGCGGCGAGACGGGCTGGCTGGCGTGGGACTGGGCATGGCGACTACGCGGGCTGCTGGATAAGCTGGTCGGCGGTCCCGGCTTGCGCCGCGGGCGACGCCACCCCTATGAATTGCTGCCTGGCGAAGCGGTCGACTTCTGGCGTGTGGAGCAGGTGATTCCGAACCGCTTACTGCGCCTGCGCGCGGAGATGAAAACGCCTGGCAAGGCTTGGTTGGAGTTTGAGGCGATTCCCGAGGGCGAACGCACGCGCCTGGTGCAACGCGCTCTGTTTGAGCCGCGCGGGTTGCCCGGCGCGCTCTACTGGTACGCTCTCTACCCCATCCACAGGTTCATCTTCAGCGATATGGCACGCGCCCTCGCCCGACGCGCCGAGCAGCTCCAGCATTCCGCGACTGCGCCGCGCGTTTGATGACCCCCACAAGAATTCCCGTATTCCTGCAAGCGATGTTCCTACGGCGTCTTGAACTCATAGATTACTTTTTAGCCATTCCACCGTTTGCTGTATTAACAATCTTTCGTGGTCAGGCTGAGTAAACGTGTGGTCGGCGCCTTCAATCAGTCGAAACTCGAAACGTACAGCGTTCGTGAAGGCGCGTTCGTAGGCGCGTCCTTCGTCGGGCTGTACGGACTGATCGGCGGAGCCGTGTAGAACGCAAACGCTTCCCTTGTAGCCGCGCACGCTTTCCAGCGGCTTGAGTTCGGGCAGTTCCCGATAGAAGTTCACGCCGACCAGGAACCCACCGCGGTTTTGGGGCTTGTCGGGTATGCCGCCTGTGGGCATCCAGCGCATGGGATTGGACACTGGCGCCCACAACACGAGCGTCTTCACGCCCCCTGCGCGTGGCTGGCTCAGCGCAGTGACGCACCCGCCCAGCGAGAAGCCCAGCATCGCGATACGATTGGCGTCCACACGGGGCTGCTCCCGCAGGAAGCTCAGGGCGTTCAGCGCGTCTTCCACTTCGCCGCGAATGGTCATCTCCTCGAACAACCCCTCGCTGTCGCCCGAGCCGAGGAAATCAAAACGCAATACCGCCAGCCCTTCCTGAGCCAGTCGACGCGCCGTATGCACAAACAGGCGGTGGCTCTCCGCTTTGTGCCCTGTGAAGCCATGACACATCAGGACTGCTGGGGCGCGCCCGCGTGAATCGGGTAAGTGCAACACGCTCGCCATTCGCTTGCCCCGACTGGGAATCCACAACAGTTGCTCATCCATGACAAGTATAAAATACCCAGGCACCGCATCCGAACGTGAACATTTTTCGCAAGTTTGCGTCCATAGGGTTTGGCAGAGAGCCTATGCTTTCTGACTAATTCTCTGAAGGAGGAGTATGCGATGAAGCGTAAACTGTTGTGGCTGGCAGCGATAGGAGCGGTGGCGGCGTTTGCATATGCGCAGACGGCGACTCTGCGCGCAGCGGCTGGACAGGGCTTGGCAGGTGAACCCGATGCAGAGCGTCCCAACGCCCAGTTCCGATTCGCAGTGAAGCAGCTGGAGTTCAATGGTCAGTCTCGTATGAGCGGCGGCTTCGAGATTGAGGTGCGCGGCGAGAACGCGGTGACCGTGGTTCACTTGGTAAATCTTGCGAACCTGTCGGTGGACGCCGCGAATGGCGTGGCGACCTTCTCCGGGCGTGGTTGGGCGGCTCAGCGCACTCGTCAGGGCGTGCGCCGCACGCAGGGTATCGTGGCGGTGCGTGTAGCGGATAACCGCGACGCCGACAGCACCGAAGGCGACCCCGACACGATTGCTGTGGCGTTCCGCACCGCCCCTGACGCCGACCCTGTATTTACCTACAGCGGCGTGGTGAAGCGCGGCGACATTCGTGTGATCGAAGAGACTCGCTCCAGGTAATTATCCTCACCCCCTCTCCCCTATGCGGGAGAGGGGAGTTAGCCCTCTGTAGGCATCGCTTTACGCCACTTTTCACAGAGTTCCAGCGCCTCGCGTGCCTGACGCCATAGCAGTTGCTCCTGCTTGAGCTGCTCGGAAGGTGAAAGTACGGGCAGGTCGGCTTGTAGGTGCGGGGGTGGAGTCTCCAAATATTGACGCACAGCGTTCAAAAAGGAATCATATAGCGCCGCCGTCTCGGGCGGCAGGGTATCGGGACCGCGCTCGAGCTGGACGAGTTGGGCTAAGGTTTGCAGGCAAAAGTGGCACGCCTCTTCGCGGGCGGCGTTCCAGAGATGGGGCGGTAGGGCGCGGGAACGGGTGTTCTTGTCGCGCTGACGACGCGCCAGGCGATGCACTGCCTCCGTCGCCAGCTGCACCGGCACGCTCAACAGTGGCAGCTGAAACGCTTGCGCAATCTCCTGCGCAATCCAGTCCCTCGATAACGAACGACCCATACCGTTATCGAGGGACGCGTGGGTAGACAAATGTAAACCCTTTTAGTCCCACTCCTCGCAGTAGTTGGGGCGCGGGTAGCACATCAATAGCATACGGTTCGGGTCGCCCTCTTTAGGACGGCTGGGCCAACCGAAGAAGCTGCTACGCCCGTGATACACGCCGCCTTGAATAAGCCACACGGGCATCAGGCGTCCGTCGATAGTGCTTGGGCGGGCTGTGACTTGTACGATGTCGCCGCGCCGACTGGCGTCGGGGCGTAGGTGCGTGTGGAACGCTCGCACATGTCCATCTACGAAGCTTGCCTGCCCACGTCCAAAAAAGCGCGACTCCTGCCCTGCGAACACTCGAGACGGTACGTGTGTGATGTGCCCGTGTCGGGGCGCAACGCCGCTCACGGGTTCGAAGCGATTAGCGTCGTCGGAGCCGAGCCAACCGTCGTACCAGAAGCCTGTGCTGGCATGGAAGGGCAACCGTGCAAGGCTCACAGGTGGAACTGTTGGATAGGTCGCCGCGTTCACCGTGAGACACCAGTTGGGCGTCAAGGACACATAGGTCGGCTCACCCGCGCACAGAGGCGTTGCAATCGGGCGCGCCGTGCGCATCGCGGTTAGATCCGTCGGGTTCGGCTCCGCAGGACACAACGCCACCCGGTAATCGCGCAGATACGGATCCAGCAGTCCCCACGCTGAGCGCAAGCACGTCCCGTCCGCGCTCTGCGTTCGATAAAACGCCAGTGGGAAGCACTCGTCGTGATCGTTCGTGTAGAGCAGTGTCGCTTTGCTCAACTGTCGCAGGTTCGATGCGCACACGCTGGCTCTGCTGGTGTGGCGCGCCGTTGCGAACACGGGGAACAGCAACGCTGCCAACACCGCGATAATCGCCGTTGATACCAGCAACTCTATCAGCGTCCAACCGCTATGTTTAGTCATCATATCACCCCCGTACAACACCCTGTATGAACCAGCGCACGGCAACGCGCGTTCAAGCAGGGAAATAAGAGAAGGTCTTTCGCGGAAGCAAAAGCAACCTGTGGGGATTATGGGCAGCAGGAGCGATTTTCTGGAGGGGTACGAAAGTAAATCTGCTGCCTACCGATTCTGAGCGGTCGGGGATCCTGCCAAGACACATTAGAGACTGCATAAGCATATGGGACAAGATGTTCTCTTGGGATGGCGAGCAAACTACGCACCTGGAGGGCGGCTCTTGCCGAGCCGTCAGCTCTGAGATTGCATCAGGCGTCGGCGTTGGAGGGCGAGGCTCTTGCCGAGCCGTCAGCTCTGAGACTGTATCAGGCGTCGGCGTTGGAGGGCGAGGCTCTTGCCGAGCCATCTGCTGTTCGACTTTACCGCGGGGAAAGGTGAAGCGATGGATAGCTTGGCAGGCACCTCACCCTCCAGGATTGTATCCAGCAAGATGGCTCGGCGGGAGCCTCGCCCTCCAGGATTGTATCCAGCAAGATGGCTCGGCGGGAGCCTCGCCCTCCAGGAA
>CAYVKB010000020.1:32238-34685 GCA_964451985.1 uncultured Fimbriimonadales bacterium
CCCTCCAGGATTGTATCCAGCAAGATGGCTCGGCGGGAGCCTCGCCCTCCAGGAAGCAGTTTATCGCAGGGCGCGTCAGGTAGGTCACACGCCTAAAACTGTAGGGACGCTGCGGGTAAAGGATGGTTCCTATCGTGATGGATTTAGGAATTGGGGTCAAAATACGAAGGGCACGGAGACTCCTCTCCGCACCCTCCACGTTTTTGTTCTCTGTGTTCTCTGTGTCTAACTAACCTTAGCAGCCCGTACCGAAGTTGAACAGCACAATCAGCAGATCGGCGTCATCCACGATGCCGTCGTTGTTCGCGTCGCCCTGACCGCCCGCGTTGCCGAAGTTGAACAGCACAATCAGCAGGTCAGCGTCGTCCACGCAGCCATCGCCATTCAAATCGCCCTCGATGCCGCTGCCAATCTCCGTGCCCAGCACCTCAATCAGGTCGTAGCGCAGGGTGCCTGCGGCACTGTAAGTTGCGCCCTGGTTCTGAGACACGTTAGCAGCGGTGTACTGACCTGTTGCTGGATCGAAGATGGTCACCACGCGGAAGGCGAACTGTCCGCTGTTGTTCACATTTGCGTCGCTGCTCAGGTCAATTTGCACAAGTTCGCCGTAGCCACCCGCCGCTACGGTGTCGCCATGCCAGCGGTCGCCGCGGATCGCCTCCAGCGTGCGCACGCGCGTCCAGTTTACGCCACCGTCAGTGGTGTACTCCACCGCGAGGAACTTAGACGCGGTGTTGCTCCAGCGCACGTCAAACTTGACCACGATGTCTTTGTAGCCAGTGGTGGGCACGCTGACCACGATGCCTGCCTTTCCAGGATCCTGACCCTGCGCAGGATACTGCGTGGTTTGCAGCGCCCAGTTAGGCGGATTGGGATGAGACGAATTGTTCGGATCCAGCGGTGAACCGCGGAAGCCTGCATTATTATTGTTGAAGCGGAATTGCGCCAGCGCAATTGAAATCTGCGCTTGCGATGCGAACACGCCGCCATCGGCAGCGAGCATCGCGGTTTCGTCCAGCGGGTCCGATTCGTTGAAGTTCCAGAAGACCAGTTGCGTCTGCGCCGCGCTAATTGCAATTGCGGCGGTTGCCAAGCCCAGCGCGCCTAACGCGCGAAAAGTCGCCAATCCTTTCATTTTTATCTCCTATGGGAATTATCCCAGCAGAAGTATGCGCGCTCGTCGGTTAAGATTAGGTTAAGGCGTGGCAAAGGGCGGGTTCGGGTACACTTTGGGTATGCGCACACGCCCCGAACGCCGTCCCATTCGCGCGCTGGATGAGCAGCTGGTAAACCGTATCGCTGCGGGCGAGGTGGTAGAGCGTCCTGCCGCCGCGCTAAAGGAACTTATCGAGAACGCTCTGGATGCAGGCGCGGCGCGAGTTGACATCGAAGCGGCGATGGGCGGGCGCAGCCTGATTCGCGTGCGTGACGACGGCATCGGCATGACGCGCGCCGACGCCCTGATCGCCCTGCAACGCCACGCCACCTCTAAAATCGCTTCCGACGCCGACCTGAACCGCATTAGCACGCTGGGCTTTCGCGGTGAGGCACTGCCCAGCATCGCCAGCGTGAGCAAAACGGAAATCCTCACACGCGCTTTTGAGGAAGACACTGGTACACACATCGTGATTGAGGGGGGCGAAATCAAAAGTGTGGAGGAGGTGGGTGCGCCGATTGGCACGACAATCACCGTGCGCGATTTGTTTTATAATGTGCCCGCCCGTTTGAAATTCCTCAAAACCGTACCGACCGAGCTGGGGCATATCGTTGAGACCGTGACGCGCTATGCCTTCGCCTATCCCGATGTGTCGTTCCGCTTGGTGCACGAGCGTCAGGAGCTAATTTTCACGCCGGGCAACGGAGACTTGCTCACGGCGGTCGCCGCTATCTGGGGGCGCGAGACGGTGCAGGGCATGGTGGAAGTGGACTACGAGCGCGACGGCGTGCGCGTATCGGGTTTGATTGCGCCGCCGCACCAGACGCGCCCCACACGGCAGCATCAGTATTTCTATGTGAACCTGCGCCCAGTGCGCAACAAAACGCTCACCGCCGCCCTGGATGAGGCATACAAGAGCCTCACGCCCGAAAAACGTTATCCCGCGTGTGTGCTGCTGGTGAGCTTAGACCCGCGCATGGTGGATGTGAACGTGCATCCCGCAAAGATCGAGGTGCGCTTCCAACGAGAGCAGACGGTCTTCGAGGCGGTAGTGAACGCAATTCGCGCCGCGCTCTTGCAACACGGAATGACTCCCAGCGCACTGCCGCCGGGCGCATCTCACCGTTCTGTAATTACGCCTACGCCGATGCCCGATACGGAGACGATTCACCAGATTCTAATGCAGCGGGCACGACTAAGCAGCACGGACACCCCTGTCCGTGCGGAAGATGACTCTGGGACAACAGCGTCCCTGCCATCAGGCGAGGTGGACGCGGCAACCGCGCGTAGC
>CAYVKB010000021.1:0-18148 GCA_964451985.1 uncultured Fimbriimonadales bacterium
GGACGGCTCGGCAGGAGCCTCGCCCTCCACAGGCTGGGACTCCTGAGCACGTTTTTTTCTAATTCACCACCTGCGCCGCTTGCGGCTCCATCGCCTCGATGCGCTCCAGCAAAATCTCCGAGATATCTTTCACAGGCACAGTATCGTCTTTCGTCTTGATGCTGTCGGAGACCATAATCATACAGAAGGGACATCCGACAGCAACGGTGCGTGCGCCCGTTTTGAGCAGCTCCTCTGCGCGGATGAGACCGGGGCGTTCGTGAGGCAATTCATCCATCCACATGCGCCCGCCGCCTGCACCGCAGCAGAAGGTGCGGTCGCGGTTGCGCTCTGGCTCGCGCAGGTCGGAAACCGCTGCGCCTAACACCTCGCGTGGCGCGTCGGCGATTTTGTTCACGCGCGAGAGATAGCACGGGTCGTGGAACACCACGCCGCCATCCGCCATCGGCGTGGGCTTGGGCAGTCTGCCTTGCTGTATCAGCTCCGCCAATAGCTGCGAGTGGTGAATCACCTCAAATGCCACGCCGAACTTCTTGTATTCGTTCTTAATAGTGTGCAGGCAATGCGGACACATCGTTACGATGCGGCGCGGGTTCACCTGCTTAAGGGTCTCCACATTCTGCATGGCGAGTTCCTGGAATAGTAGGTCTTCGCCGAGGCGGCGTGGGGTATCGCCCGTGCATCGCTCTTCGGGTCCCAGCACAGCGAAGTTCACGCCAGCGCGTTGCAACAGTTTGACAATCGCGCGAGCAATTTGCTGTCCGCGCCCGTCATACGCGCCCGCGCAGCCGACCCAGAACAGCACCTCGAAATTGGGGTTCTCACGCACGGTAGGTACATTCAGCCCCTGCGCCCACTTTATGCGCTCGCCGAGTGGCAACCCCCACGGGTTGGACTGCGTCATGGTGCGTTGCAGAGTACCCGCCGCCGTGCCGCGCAGGTTGCCCTCTGCCACGCGATGGCGACGCATCTCCATAATCAGCGTCGGGTGTTCAATCAGCACAGGGCACTCGTTGTTGCACGCGCCGCAGGTGGTGCAGGCGAACAGTTCCTCGTCGCTGATGACCTGCGTCAAATCGTCGCCTTTACCGTTTACCATCGCGTCGCGCAGCTTCTCCACAATCAGTTTGGGGTTCAGTGGCTTGCCGGTGGCGTTAGCGGGGCATACGCGCTCGCAGCGTCCACAGCCCATGCAGGCGTCGAGGCTCATCAGATGCCAGCGCGAGAACTCACTAATGGAGTTCACGCCGATGCGCCCCGTCTGCTCCACGCGCTCGAGGCTCTCGATACTGGGCGTGTTGGGCAAGTAGTTCGGCTTGTAGTACGCCACAATAGGCGCGAGGAACCAGTGGCGCAGTCGCGTAAAGGGCAACACCGCGAACCAGCTGGCTATGGAGAGCGAGTGGAACCACCACCACAGCCGATAGCCGCTGACTGAGAGGTTTTCAAACAGGGGCGCGAAGGTGTAGCCCACGAATGACCATACCTGCGCATACTGTGGGCGCGGCGGGTTCATAAACTCTGGGTTGCGCTCCACTGCGATGCGTGCACTCTCCAGCGCGTAGCCATTAATACAAATCAGCAGCAGCAGCCATACGGCAATGCCGTCCATCCGCTCCAGACTGACCGACTTGGGCTTCTGCACATGCCGACGCCACAACGCCAACACACAACCGAAAATCACACCCAGCCCGAACAGATCGAGTGTCAGCTCGTACAGAATGTAATATAGCCCCTTGTGGAACCAGAGACCCTCTTCCATAAAGATGCCGGAGCCGATTTCCGTCCACTCGGCGATGGCAAGCAGCGTCGTACCAATGAGCAGCATAATAAATCCTGCGTATAAGGGCAGGTGGAACAGCGCTGCGAATCGGTGGCGGGGCACCTTTTTCTGTCCTAATGCATAGCCCCACATGTTCTGCAGGCGGGTTCCGAAGGGCAACGGGTCTGTATCAGGCTGACCCTGTCGCCAGAGTTGGAGCCGTTTCCAATACCACAGCACGCCCACGCTCAGTGAACTCAGGATAATCCCGTAAAAAATGGCTTTCCAGATTGGCGTGATGCCGATATAGGTGTGCCGCGTAATCAAATCCCAATCCCAGTTCATCATTTCACCTCACTGTGCGGCGGCAGGGCGCTAAGTGCGCGTAGATTGGACAGTTTTGTCCAAATAAAGGGCGCACGGACAGGAATGTGCCTGCCACGCACACACAGCGCGCTATCGCCGTTTTTCGAACAGTGGGTCAATAATACTCCATTCGGAGGAGGATTCCTGCATAAAAATTGCGCCGTGCAGGGCGAGAACTGCACGGCGCATCGTTTACCCTCGCGCAGGCATTAGGGGAGAGGACTCTAAGCCTCCGATGATAACGCCTATAGTATATTTTGGGGGGAGTTAAAGGCACGTTAAGTCGTGTTAGGGGTTGGTTAAATTCGGGTATTCTGTAGCCGATGCTGCGTACCACTTTGCTGATAGGCATCGGCGGGTTTATCGGCGCGAATTTACGCTACTGGCTGGGCGGCTGGATTGCGCAACGGGCGAGTGCACTGTTCCCTATCGAGACGATGCTCATCAACATCGCTGGCTCGTTTCTACTGGGGCTGTTTATGACGCTTGCGTTGCACTACGTGTGGGCACCCGAGTGGCGGCAGGCAATTGCGATTGGCTTCATCGGCTCATTCACTACCTATTCCACTTATGAGTACGAGAGCCTACGCTTGCTGCAGCAAGGATTATGGCTGCAGGCAGGGCTGAACCTGTTCGGTAGCCTTGTGTTAGGACTGATTGCTGTGACTCTGGGCGTGCTGGTCGGACGATGGCTTATCGGGGGAGCTGAACCATGACGATTGAAAGACAAGCGAAACTGCTGCGCATCTATATCGGCGAGGCGGAGAAGTGGCACGGACAGCCTTTGTATATGGCGATTCTGCTCAAGGCGCGTGAGTTGGGCTTGGCAGGCGGCACAGTGTTGCGCGGCATCGCGGGCTACGGCGCGAACAGCGTTATTCATACCGCCAATATCCTGCGCCTGTCGGAAGACCTGCCCATCGTAATCGAGTTCGCAGACAGCGCAGAGAAGATTCAGGCGTTCCTACCCACACTGAATGAGATGGTACACGAAGGGCTAATCCTGTTGCTCGATGCGGAAGTTGTACACTACAAGGCGAGCAAGGAGTGAGCATACTGCCTGATTACCGCCTGATGCTCTCGGAGTATATGTGCTAACTGCTCGGGGTGGGTAAGGTTCAGGCTTTGGGCAAGTGCGCTGAGCCGTTCGCCGTCGGGCAGGGTTTCGGGGGCAGGCTCAAACAGAAGGTTCAGGCGGTTGCGCAGGTGATACAAAAACAGCCATGCCTCACGCAGGGCGTCGTAGTCGGCGCGTTCCAGTATGCCGTTGCGCCAGAGCCACTCCAGCTGCACAACCGTTTGGGAGGCTGGAGGATGATTTTCCAGCGCAGCGTGTTGGACAACCAGCCAGTGCGACAGGAACTCGATGATGGCTTGCCCCGCGCATCCCAGTTTGAGGTGGGTATTGAGTTGCGGGGACGGCACACGCTCGGTAAGGGTGCGCTGAACGAGGCGTTGCATTTCGGCAAGCGCATCGTTTGTGGGCGGCGCGCCGTAGCGGAACTGATTGAGAGTCGTCATAAACGGCTCAGCGAGCGGCGAGTTGGGGTTCAGGGGGCGGGCGCGCAGGGCGGCGATGCGCTCCCACGGCTCCGCGCTCTGCTGGAAATAGCTGCGCCACCCCGACAGCGTGCGCACTAACACCCCCGCCCCGCCCTCGGGGCGTAAGCGCGTATCGACGGGTCGGAACGCGCCCTGCTCAGTAAGTTTCTGACAGTGGTTCAGGAACGCCTGTGCCGCTGCTTGGGTGGCTTCTAAGTCGGCGTCGTCGGTGCAGGCGAAGGCGATATCCCAGTCGCTGCCGTAGCCCAAATCACCTGCGCCCAAACTGCCGAAACCTATCAGCAACACGGGGACTTCCGGCGCAGCAGTCTCCCAAAGCGCGTTGAGCAGCGTCTCGGCGAGAGCAGTAAGGTCGCAGGCGGTCTGCTCGGGCGTGGTTTCGCTCCACAGGTCGCGCGCGCCGATGCGCAGCCACTCGCGTCGGGCGTAGGCGCGGATGTTGCTTACGCGCGCGTTCGGCGTACGGCAACCCTGTAAACGTTGGCGCAAGGCGTTCTCATGCTCCACCCGTGTTTTCGCCCCGCGTGCTTCAATCTCCGCGCCGAACAGCATATCCAGCAGTTCCAGATGGCTGAGCAGGCGGTTCCAAAGCAGGGGCGACTGCGCCAGTTCCGCCAGTCGGACAAGCACATCGGGCGATTCAGCGTAGGAGGCAAACAACGCCGCACGGCTGGGGAAGGCATCGGCAAGCCGCTCCAGTCCTATCAACGCCAAGTCGGGGTTCGGTGTGCGGGTGCAGGCAATCAACAGTTCTGGCAGAATCGCCTCAAATGCTTTGCGAGCGTCGGGTGGAGGCGCACCATACGTTGTGCCTACCGTGTTGGCAATCAGAATCGTGTAGGCGCGGGCAGAGTCTGTGAAGCCCAGCAACTCCAAGTAGGGTTTCCACAAGGTTTCGCCCTCAGGTGAGCCAAGTAGGGGTAGTAAATCTATGAGGTCAGAAAAAGAGAGATTGGATGCAGTATCGCCCTGTGATGAACGCACAGAAAAGGGGGCTGGGGGGATGAGGTTGGAAAATGCATTATCACCCAACACGCGCTCCCGATACCGGCGGGCAACCTCACGATGCCGTTGCAAATCCGCCTCGAAATCGACAGGGTCAGCATAGCCCATGTGCTTGGCGAAGCGGGCGCGTTCGATGGGGTTGCTGGGTAGCGTGTGGGTTTGCTGTCCCTGCTGGATTTGTAGGCGATGCTCGGCAGCGCGCAGGAAACAGTACGCCTCGCGCAGGGCGTGGGCTTCGGCGGGGCTGAGCAGGCGAGCGTTCTGTAAGCGTTGCAAGGCATCTAAGGTATTCGGCGTGCGCAGACGCGGGTGCTTGCCTCCGTACATCAGTTGCAACGCCTGCGTGGGGAACTCGATATCGCGGATGCCGCCCCAGCCGTTTTTTAGGTCGGTTTCATATGCGCCGCGCGTGCGGGTTTGGGCTTCGCTGCGGGCGCGCTGCTCCACGATTTGCTGGAAGTCGGCATCACTTAGCGCGGGGCGGTAAATCCATCCGCTTAGCCGCTCTAGAAACGCTTCGCCGATACGCGTATCGCCTGCACACTCCCGCGCCTTCAGCATCGCCTGACGCTCCCACGCCTCGCCCCAGTTCTCGTAGTAATGCAACGCGGAGCGGACTGTGCGCACCATCGGTCCGAACCGCCCCTCTGGGCGCAGGCGCATATCCACGCGGAACACAAACCCGCGACGCATCGGCTCGGAGAGGGCTTTTATCCATAACTCCGCTAATTTCACAAGGTACTGCATCGGCTCGCGTGCGCCCTGCAGGGGAGGTTCGTCGGCGCAAATCAGGATAGGGTCGATGTCTGAGCTGTAGTTCAGTTCGCGCCCGCCCCACTTGCCCATGCCCAGCACGCACAGTCCGTGCTCGCCCGACATGCCCAACTGACCACTCAGCTCCTGATGGCACGCTTCCAGCGCAGCACCGGCGCATACATCGGCAAGGTCGGATAGCCCCCGCGTGATGTCGGGCAGCGTGGCTTTGCCCAACAAGTCCAGCGCGGTGAGCCTCAGGAACTCCTGCTGCTTGAACGCCCGCAGGCGATCGAGCTTCATCCAGTAGGTGGTGCAGGGCTTCAGGTAGCGGTTCAGGTCGCGGCGCAGGTCAGTACGGCTGCGCGGGCGGGTCAGCAGGCGCGTATCTAACAGAATCTCGCTCAGCTCGGGGTTCTGCAGGATGGCGTCGGTCATATACTGCGAGTGCGTCAGAATCGCCAGCACTGGCTTCAAGACGGCGGGCGTCTCAGCGAACAGGCGGTAGTAAGTCAGCGTCGCACTTAGCGACTCCAGCCAGCGATCGAGGTTTACCGACAGGCGGTCGGGGTCGGGTGCGTGTTGCAAGGCATCGGCGAGAGTCGGTGCGAAGCGTTCGAACAGATCCGTCTGCACACCGTTGCCCCGCCAGCGCGCCCAGAGCCGCTGCGCCCGCTCTGGTTGCTCAAAGCCAATCGCGTCAATCATGCGCTCAAGATATTCCGCGCCCACTGCCCTGCAAACGGCAACTCGTACCACACGCCGTTGTTCGCCTGAATCGCCGCGATTATCGTGTAGACCAGCACCGCTATCCACAACGCCACCAGTGCAGGCAGCGCGATAAGCAAGCCCAGCCCCAGCGTCACTATTGAGAAAATGACTAAGGCAACTGCTACAGCTAACGCCAGCAGTTGAAAAAACAGCGACTGCAGCGCGTGGAACGCCACAAACTTCGAGCGGTCTTTGTACACCAGATAAATCACCAGCGGCGCGATGTACTGCCCCAACGTGACGACATAGCCCAACAGCGTGAACAGATGCGCCAACATGCCCCAGAGCTTCTCGTCCGCCGTGAGCGAACTGTCTTGCGGATAGCTCATCGTTGTCCCTCCTGCAATAAGTGTACCGCACAAGTTGGCAGGAATCTTCGAACGGCTGTTCGAATCTTGTAAGGCATGGAACGCATCATCGTCAGAAGCCCGGCGGATGGGATGGTGGTGGGCGAGGTAGCAACGACACCCCCAGAGGCGATTGCGGGGATGGTAGAACGGGGACATCAGGCGTATCTGGCATGGCGCGAGGTTCCGTTGCACAAGCGCGTCGAACCGCTGCGCCGTCTGAAACGGCTTATGCTCAAAGAGCGACATGCTATCGCCGAGCTGATTGCCCGCGAACAGGGCAAGCCGTACATCGAGGCGATGATTGTGGAGTTGTTCCCCCCGCTGGATGTGAGTGCGTTCCTGATGTACGATGGCGTGCGCCTGCTGCAGCCCCGCCGCGTGCGCTCAAAAAACCCGTTTTTCAGCGACCGGCGCAGCACCTACTACTTTCACCCCTACGGCGTCTGGGCAGTGATTGCCCCGTGGAACTATCCGTTCACGATTCCGATGACGCAGCTAATGGCACTCACACTGTCGGGCAACGCCGCGCTGCTCAAACCCTCACCGCTGACCCCGCTGATTGGCGCGAAAATTGTGGATTTATTCAAGCGAGCAGGTTTCCCCGAAGGGCTGGTGCAGGTGGTGCAAGGGGGCGCGCCACAGGGCGAGGCGATGCTCGCCCACCCCACTGTGCGCGGTGTGATTTTCACCGGCAGCGTGCCCATCGGACGGCGCGTCGCTGAGCAAGCCGCACGTACCTATAAAAAAGTGATTTTAGAACTTGGAGGCAAAGACCCCGCGATTGTGCTTGCCGATGCCGGCCTGAAACACACTGCACAGGGCATCGCGTGGGCGGCGATGGTGAACGCGGGGCAAACCTGCGCCTCTATTGAGCGCGTGTATGTGGAACGGCGTCTGTACGAGCCGTTCTTGAACGCTCTGCGCGAGGAACTTTCGCACATCCGCGTGGGGCACCCGATGAGCCAAGAGACCGATATGGGACCTGTTATCGCGCCGTTCCAACGCGAGCGCGTGCAGAAACATATCCAGGATGCCTGCGCTAAGGGCGGGCGGATTCTGTTCGGAGGGCGCATCCGCGAAGACTTGGGCGAGCTGTACCACGAACCAACTCTGATTGCCGACGCGACCGATGAAATGCTGGGAATGCAGGAGGAAACCTTTGGACCGCTGGTGATGGTGCAACCTGTCGACAGTGCAGAGGAAGCCGTACGCAAGGCGAATGCCAGCGCGTTCGGGTTAACAGCGTCCATCTGGACGCGCGACCCACGCAAGGCGCAACGCCTCGCTCCGCTCCTGGAGTGCGGCTCGGTCAGCGTCAACTCACATATCGTGGCGTATGGCGACAGCTACGGCGTGTGGGGCGGCTTCAAAGACTCCGGAGTCGGGCGCACGCACGGCGAGTTCGGGTTGTATGAACTCGTGCAACCCCAATATATCAGCGAGGTCTACACGGGCAAGCCCGAACTATGGTGGTACCCCTACAGCGAGCGCGTGCACCGCATCACCGACTGGCTGATGGAATTCTTGGCGGAGCCGACTTGGAAACTGGGCAGCAAAACCCTGCGCCGCCTGCTACCCGAAATGCGCTACCTCACGCGGCATTTCTCGCCGATGATGATGAGTGGAGGATTTTTGAGGTACCTGAGGTAGGGTATACTACCCATTCGATGTCCAACACGGTACGCCTCATCACGCTGGGCTGCGCCAAGAACGAAGTCGACTCCGAGGAAATCGCGGGCGTGTTGCAACGCGCAGGTTATCAGCTCGACACCCATACTGATACGCCTGATGTGGTGATTATCAACACCTGCGGTTTCTTAGAGTCGGCGCAGCGCGAGGGTATGCAGGTCATTCGCGAGGCGTTGCAACTCAAAAAGCAGGGCAAAACGCAGCGCGTGATTGTCGCGGGCTGCATGGTGCAGCGGCTGGGCGAGTCGCTCAAGCAGATGCTGCCCGAGGTGGACGCATGGGTGGGCGTGGGGCAGATGGCACGCTTCGCCGAAATCGTCGACTCCGCCCGCGCCACGCACCAGACCATTACCGATATCCAGCCCCCACACCATCGCTGGGCGGATGTGCCCACGCGCTTGCGTAGCCGCGCCCCATGGACAGCGTACCTCAAGGTCTCCGAAGGCTGCGACCATAAATGCACCTTCTGCACTATCCCATCGTTTCGGGGCAGGCATGTGAGCAAGCCCATCGAGCGCGTGCTAGAGGAGGCGAGTTGGCTCGTTCAAAACGGCGCAAAGGAACTGAACCTAATCGCCCAAGACACTACCCAGTACGGCTATGACCTCTACAAAAAGTTTATGCTGCCCACCTTGCTGCGCGAGCTGAACGCAATCGAGGGCGTCGAGTGGATACGCATCCACTACGCCTACCCCTCGCGTATCACGGACGAGCTGATTGAGGCGATGGCGTCGCTGACCAAAGTGGCAAAGTACCTCGATGTGCCGTTGCAGCACGCCGATGCGAAGGTGCTGCGCGCCATGCGTCGCCCCGGTGACGGTGAACGCTACCTGAAGATGATCGAGAAACTCCGCGCCGCGATGCCCGAAATCGCCATCCGTACAACCTTCATCGTGGGCTTTCCTGGCGAGGGCGAGTCCGAGTTCCAGAATCTCTTGGACTTTGTGCAGGCGGCGCAACTCGACCGCGTGGGTGCGTTCATCTACTCGCGCGAGAAGGGGACTCCCTCCGCCGAGATGCCCGACCAGGTGCCGTTCCGAGTGAAGCGCGAGCGATTCGATAAACTGATGCGCTTCCAGCAGCAGATTTCCCTCGCGCGCAACCGGCAACTGGTAGACAAAACCCTGCGCGTCTTGATCGAAGGTCATAGCGAAGACGGCATGCACGCGGTAGGACGCTCCCACCGCGACGCGCCCGATGTGGATGGCTTGGTGTATGTGAAACACTGCCCAGTACAGCCTGGCGCGTTTGTGGCGGTGCACATCACCCACGCGGATGTGTACGATGTGTGGGGCGAGGTTTAGGCAATCTCGGTATACTTCCAGCTCGGTAGTACTGCTATCCCAGCATCTGCTTCACAAAGTTCTCAGGCGTTAGTCCAGACTCGTTCACATGCGTAATCGGTTGCCAGCCTGCCGGACCAGGCGCGGTGGCGCGTTGGAGCCAGTGTTCCGCAAGGGTGCGCTTTTCAGCGGGGGGTTGCCAGGATTGTTTTGCCTCGCTTGCCTGCGCCTGCAACCTGTCCCAATTCACTAACCATGCGTACCAGACGGGCAATCGGGCGATTTGCACACGCCAGCGCAAGTCGGGATTGCCTTGCACGGCTTGTTCGGCGCGTTCCCAGAGCGTCTCCGCCTGACGTAGTACGGCGTAGCGCAGGTGCCGCGCATCCTCAGGCTTCGTGAAGCAGCTGAGCCTGAACTCTCGTGCAGCAGTTGCCATTAGTTGCAGATAGCGTTTCACATACCGCGACGCCACGCCGTAGTAGCCCCGCAGGAACTCATCCAATAATCGAGCGTCGTCCTGATAGGGGTTCCAGAGGAGTTGCGCCAGCAGCCACGCTTTCAGCTCCGCCATTTCGCCCCCGTGCGACTGGTACGCGCCCTGCTCGAACACGCCCCGCACGCCATGCTTGTGAAAGAAGCGCAGGTTTGCCCCCAGCACAAAGTAGTTCGGATGGGGCAATAGATAGTGCGAGAAGTTAGTGGTGTAGTCCCATACATAGAGCCGCTGGCAGCGTTCACTCCAGCCACGGATATCGTCGGCGAAGTCGGCGTTGGCGGGCGATTCGAGAGGCTGGGCAAAGCTGCACTCAATCGAGCAGAGGCGCACTATCACGTTCGGACGGGGTCGCAGGCGGCGCGTGGGCTTGCGCGTGTACCAGTAGGCGAGCGTATCGAATGCCACGTGCGGAAACTCGCGCTCCAGCCGCTCGGCAATCAGGTTCACCGCCTCCAGTATCGGCGCAACCGCGGAGCCTTCACGCTCCTCAACTGCACGGCAACGCTCGCACTGACACGCGCCTGTCCAATCCTCTTGTGAGATGGAGATAATCTGTGCCTCCGGGTGCTGCTTGAGAATCTGTCGCACGCGCTCAGTGAGAAAATCGCGCAGGCTGGGGTTCGTCCAGCACAGTTGCGCCTTCTCCCACTGCCGCTTGCCGTCGATGAGGCTGTACCAGTCAGGGTGCTGCGCGAAATAGGTTTGCGGCGGAACCAGCCAGAACGAGGTATGCACGAAGCCCACGTACTCAATTTTGCCTCCGTGCTTGGCGGTCAGGTTAGGACGATGCCCGTTGGAGTAGTTCCGTGCCGCCCAGTCGCCATCAAAGGCGTGGAACCAGAATGGCTCGCGATATTCAAATGCGGGCTGCTCGCGCAGGTTCAGTTCGGGCACACTCAAGTCGCGCTTGCGAGGGAGTTGTTGCGCCCATGGCGTCCACCAGCGCACACCCAACTGCGTCTGCAGGAACCGATACACGGCGTACAGCGTCCCGCGCGGGCGTCCGCCAGTTAGCAGCAGGTAGCCATCGCGACCGGCAATTACCGTTTCCTCGCCGCTCAGCGCGCCCCAGTTCACATCGGGGCGTATGCGTTCAGCGAGTTCACCCTGCCCTATCACTATTGCGCGCGGGGGCAAGGCATCGGCTTCACACAGCTCGAAAGTTGCGCCCGTAATTCGCTGCAAGTGTGTTTTCAGCTCTTCAGCGGCGTGGCGTTCTGGCTCTGTCGCCCCCTTTTGAACGATAATCTCTACCAACGCCTTGCCGCGACGTGTGAGGGGTAGCATGCGCCCTCAATACTGTACAGGCTGGGCGAATCCTGCTAAGAGGGTGCTTGACGAGTGTCTCCTAATTTCTTCACCTCACCCACTCTTCGTAAGCGGAGAAGGGGGTGGCGTTCCCGCCGCCGCAATACCTCCTCTCCGTTTGCAGAGAAGGGGACAGGGGGGAGAGGTCAGAAAAATCAAGCACGCGCACAAAATCACTGAACCCTTATCAGGGGAGGCTGGGGAGTGAGGGCTAACTGCTGCAACCGTTCCGAAGGCGCAAAATCCCTCAGCCAATCCGCGAGGTGGATTGGTGAAACCATCGCTACTCATTCACACGCGCGCCCCACAGTAGGCGGTCGCGTAGTTTCTCGAAAAACTCGCCTTCGTTGAAAGAGAGAAGCTTAGTGCGGTACGGCGCGGCGGTGATATGCACAGATTGTCCCATGCTGAGCGTCTGGTGGCGTCTGCCGTCGGTGGTCATGATTGCCTGCGCGTTGGGTTCGTTCGTAGCGGCGCAGTCGAGGTCGATGCGGATGCGGGCGTTGGGGGGTAGCACGAGCGGGCGCGCGCCCAGCGTGTGGGGCGATATGGGCGCAAGCACCAGTGCCTCCGTAAGCGGATGCACTACGGGCGCGCCCGTCGAGAGCGCATACGCCGTCGAGCCAGTGGGTGTGGACACCAGCGAGCCGTCCGCCGGGTAGGTAGTGAGCAGCAAATCGTTGATGCGAATTGTGAAGTTGAGCATGGGCGCAGTGGGCATGCGCAGCAAGGTGATTTCGTTCAGCGCGACGGACACGCGCACCTCGCCCTCCACACGCGCTTGCACCATCAGGCGTTCCTGAATCTGGTAGTCACCCGCCTGCCAGCGTTGGAGGGCGTCAAGTATCTCGTCGGGTTCCACCTGGGCAATGAACCCGAATCTGCCCATATGCACGCCAAGTAGGGGCACACCGGCAGGAGCGGCGATGGCGGCGCCAGTAAGCAGCGTGCCGTCGCCGCCTAAGGTGATGACTATAGACAAGTTTGGGTCGGGTGGCTGATTCCAGCGGGCGGCGGTGGGTTGGTCGGCTAAGACGACGCCGTAGCCCTCCGCGCGGAGCCACTGCGCCGTCTCTTGGGCACGGCGCGCCGCGTCGGGCTTACCCGCGTTGTAGATAATCAGCGCGTTCGCCATGCTATCGGTTCGCCAGCCGGTTCAGGTTCTTGCGGGCGTCCTCCAGTTTGGGGTCTAACTTGAGTGCTTCCTCGTAGCGCGTGCGCGCTTTGGCGATTTGCCCTGCGCGTTCGTAGGCAGCGCCGAGATTATTCAGGTACACCGCCGAGCGCGGGTTCAGAGCGACTGCCCGCTCCAACGCCTGAATTGCCTCCTGCGTGCGGTTCGTGCGCATCAGCACCAGCCCGAGGTTGTTCCACGCCACGTGCGAGCGTTCGTTGTCTTTCAGCACGGCGCGATACTGCGACTCCGCGCCGCGCAGGTCGCCTCGTTCCAGCATCAAGTCACCAATCGCAAGGCGGGCTTCCTGATTTTTGGGGTCTGCGGCAACTACCTGCTGATAGAGTTGGAGCGCCTCGTCGGTTGCGCCGCTCAGGCGTTTGGCGGTCGCGAGGTTCAGCCGTGCGCTGGTGAGGCGCGGGTTGAGCTCGAGCGCGCGTTCCAGCGTGGCGATGGCATCATCCAGTCGGCGCTGGCGTAGTTGCACAAAGC
Source organism: uncultured Fimbriimonadales bacterium (assembly GCA_964451985.1). Taxonomy (GTDB): domain Bacteria; phylum Armatimonadota; class Fimbriimonadia; order Fimbriimonadales; family GBS-DC; genus GBS-DC. The sequence goes on from CAYVKB010000021.1 coordinate 13,016, forward strand.
CGAGCTGGTTCAGGGCGTCCACATCGTTCGGGCGCAGGTTCAGTGTGCTCTCCAACGAGGTCGCCGCTGCCGCAAGGTTGCCCCGCTGCAGGTGCGCCACACCAAGGTTGTAGTGCAGGTCGGCGTTATCGGGGTTCGCTGCCACGCCGCGCTGCAGCACCTGAATCGCCTTGTCGGGCTGGCGCAGGCGGGTGTACGCCTCGCCAAGTTTGAGCCAGCCATTCGCCTCGTTGGGCATCTGTGTCATCGCCTGTTCCAGATGTGTCGTCGCTTCCTGCCACTGCCCCTGCGCCGAGAGAATTAGCCCGTAGTTGTAGCGGAACGTGGGGTTGCGTGGCTCTAGCTCCACCGCGCGCTTATAGTGCTGCACCGCGCGTGAGTTGAGCTGCTGCATCTGGAACGCATAGCCCAAATTGTTATGCGCGTTCGCATCGCGCGGATTCAGCTGAATCGCCCGCTGGTAATGCTCCACCGCCTTCTGGTACTGGCGAGTCTTGGTGTACAGGTTACCCAGATTGTAATGTGCGTCGGCATCGTTCGGCTTGAGTTCGATCGCCTTGCGGTAGGCATTGATGGATTTCTCCAACTGATTGGTGTGCAGGTAGGCGTTGCCGAGATTGTTCCAAGCCTCTGCGTTGCGCGGGGTGAGGCGTGTGGCGCGCTCCAACATCGGAACTGCCTCAGCATACTTCCCTGTTCTTAGATAAAGATAGCCCAACCAGCTCACCACAGTCGCGTTGTTCTCGTCGCGCTGGTAGAGCGCTTCAAAAGCCTCGATAGCCTCTTGGGTTTTGCCTTGATTCGCGAGGTTCACCGCGTCGCGCACCGTCTGTGCTAACGCTCCGACCGATAGTCCGATAATCAGTAGCCAACTTGCCAAAACACGCATCTTAAGCCTCCAGCTCTTTAGACGGAGTGAAGTATACCTTTGTGCCCTGAATGGCTTAGTAGCTGTAGTAGTCGCCGCCCTGCGACATATAAGCGTTATATTGAAGTCCGACCGACGCACCGCCAAGCACGATGAGAATCGCCAGTGGAATGGCAAAGCGCATCAGGGGCGATTGGCGTTGCAGCGCGGGCAGGGTGTACAACGCGGGTGTGAACGCAAGCAGATAAAGCAGCCCCAGCTGCCCCAGCGTCAGGCTCGCAAACCCCAGCGCGGTTGTCCAGAGCAGCATAAACAGCAGCATCGTCATCGCCACTGCGCCCCTGCCAACTTTGAAGCCGCGCAGCAGCAGCCCCAGCGGAACGCCAATTCCCAAGATGCCGCCCAGTGTGCCCGACAGCTGCGACAGCGACGCGCTTTTGCCGCCGTAGAACAGCATGCCCGCGCTGATACCGCCCAGTGTGGCAATCAGGAATGGCGTTGCTGCGCCCGGCTCATCGCCCAGCGGCGCAGTCAGAGTTATCAAGAGCCAAGTGGCGACACCAAAGCCGACGATATACGCCACGCCAACCGTCGGTGTCCAGAAACCCGACTCTATCAGCGGGCGAAAAGGCAACACGAACAGCCACAGCGTACCCAGTAGCGCACCCCATGCCCACACCCAGCGGTACACTGCGCCGATGCCCGCCAACCAGCCCAGCGGCAACGCCATCAACGCGAACCAGAACGCCCACTGGGTGGCGTCGATCGGCGGGAAATCGGGGCGACCCAAAATCCGCCAGTAGAGCACCATAAACCCAACGCTCAGCCCCAGCGCACTAAGCCAAACATGGGCGCGGCGGAGCCGCCAGCCCAGCAGCCAGAACACCGCCGCCGCGACTGAAGCCAGCCCCGCCGTGAGCATACTCTGGAGAATTACACTCACTGACGAATGCCCTCCACAGCAAACGTCACGCGCACCTCATCATCCAAGCCGCCGTTCAAGCCGTAGTTCACCCCGAACTGGCTACGACGGATGGTGAAGGTAGTCTCGAACCCGATAATCTCCTGACCACGCTGATTGCGCCCGCGACCCGTCAGCGTCACACGCGCTGTCACAGGACGAGTCACACCGCGAATCGTCAAGTTGCCCTGCACCTCTACGGTGGTGTCGTTAATTTTGCGCACGCGCGTACTCTGGAAAGTAATCTTGGGGAACTGACGCGCGTTGAAAAAGTCCGGGTTGCGCAGGTGGTCGTCGCGCTGTGAGTTGCCCGTGTCCACGCTGTTCGCGTCGATCTCCAGCTGGATCGAGCTGTTGCCCGGATTGCGCTCGTCCACCACGATAGTGCCCGAGAAGGTGTTGAACCGTCCATAGGCGAAGCCCGTGTTCAGGTGCTTCACGCGGAAAACGATAAACGAGTGAACGGGGTCGATTCGGTAAGTCACAGGCTGCGCCTGCACGGATTGCCACGAACCGACAACTGTCGCCAGAATTGCCAAGTGCGCCCAAAAGCGCGTACGGAACCGTTTAGCCATAGTAAACCTCCTCCTGAGAATGGTCGCACACGGTCTGCTCCAGTGTGGCGAGCCACTGCGCGAAGCTGCATAGCGTCTCTCGCACAGCGCGGAAGTAGTGATGTTGCCCTTGCTTGCGCATCGCCACCAACCCCGCGTTCATCAGGGCGTTCAGGTGGTGGGATACGGTGGATTGCGCTATCGGGAATCGCTCGGCAAGCTCGCCACAGGAGAGCTCGGAGTGCTGTAGCAGCGTGCGCAGGATGCTCAGGCGCGTGGGATCTGCCAGTGCCCGTGCAATCCGAATGGCTCGCTGCTCGTTTAGCCCATTCATAGACCGTTGTGCATATATCGATACGATGAGGAGCGCGAAAAGTTCCCTGCAGGATTCTCAAAAACTGTGCTGAATTGTAGCCTCGTGTACCTACTCGGCGTCGATTTGGGCACATCGGGCGTGAAGGCGTTGCTGGTAGACGCGCGCGGCGCGGTGGTCGCCAGCGCGAGCGAGTCGTATCCGCTGCATACCCCGCAGCCCCTGTGGGCAGAGCAAGACCCCAACGACTGGTGGAACGCGACCTGCACAGCGATTCGCGCGGTGTTGGGGCAGGCGGGCGTTGCAGCTAATCAAGTGTGCAGCGTGGGGCTGAGCGGGCAGATGCACGGCTCGGTGTTTCTGGACGAAAACGGTGAGTCGATTCGACCCGCGCTGTTGTGGTGCGACCAGCGCACTGCTGCCGAGTGTGCGTGGATGACCGAGCAAATCGGCGAACGGGCGATTCTGGAGACCACGCTAAACCCCGTGCTGACAGGCTTTCAGGCAGGCAAGATTTTGTGGCTGCGCCGCCACGAGCCCGATCACTACGCCCGCGTGCGCCAAGTGCTGTTGCCCAAAGATTTCATTCGCTACCGTCTCACGGGCGAGTCAGCGACAGAGGTTTCGGACGCCTCTGGGACGGCACTATTCAATGTGCCTCAGCGCGACTGGGCGTATGAGATATTGGACGCTTTGGAGCTGCCCCGTGCATGGTTTCCCAGAGTGTACGAGTCGCCTGAGATTACGGGGCGCGTATCAGCGCCGGCGGCAGCAGCGACAGGCTTAGCGGAGGGCACGCCTGTGGTGGGCGGCGCGGGCGACCAAGCAGCAGGGGCAGTCGGCGTCGGCGTGGTGCAAACAGGGCGCGTGTCGGTGGCGTTGGGAACCAGCGGTGTGGTGTTCGCTCACTTAGACACGCCGCAGGTAGACCCTCACTACCGTACGCACACTTTTTGCCACGCTGTACCTGGCGCGTGGCATGTGATGGGCGTGATGCTGATGGCAGGTGGCGCGCTACAGTGGTATCGCGAGACCTTTGCGCCTGACACTGACTACGAGGCGTTAGTGCAGGAGGCGGCGGGCGTTCCCGCAGGCGCAGAGGGCTTACTCTTTGCGCCGTATCTATCGGGTGAGCGCACGCCCTACCCCGACCCGCAGGCGCGCAGCGCATTCGTGGGACTAACCCTTGCGCACCATCGTCCGCACTGCACCCGCGCCGTGCTGGAAGGCGTCGCGTTTGGACTGCGCGACTCGCTGGAGATCCTAAGAGCGATGGAAGTGCCCTTACACGAACTACGTCTCACGGGCGGCGGCGCGAGAAGCTCCCTGTGGCGGCAAATCATCGCCAGCGTGTTCGGGCAGTCGGTTCATACCCTGCAAGCCGAAGAGGGTCCTGCCTACGGCGTCGCGCTGCTGGCAGGTGTGGGCACGGGCGTATGGCAGACTGTGCCTGAAGCTTGCGCAGCAGCCGTGCAACTCGCTTCTGAAACGAAACCCGACCCTGTGCAACAAGACGCCTACGAGGCAATTTACACACGCTACCGGCGTCTATACCCTGCCCTACGAGAGTTCTGGAGCGAAGCTGCTCACTGATTCCCATAGACACGCCGTTGCATACCAATCAAAGATTGGCGCTGCCCCAGAATTTCCTGCGCTTTGCACCTGAAAGTATCAAGGTTGGGGTTTCAGGGCGCCAGCCTTTCGCGTTTCCAGCCGCCCGTCTCGCGCGTATACAACAGTCGGTCATGCAGTCGGTTCCGACGACCTTGCCAGAACTCGAACGTGTCAGGTATCAGGCGATAGCCCGTCCAATAGGGCGGTCGGGGTACCTCGCGTCCCTCGAACTCGCGCTCTACTTCAGCGGCACGGTTCTCCAGCCATGCGCGGTCGGGGATTGGCTCGCTCTGAGGCGAGACCCATGCCGCCAGTTGATGACCGCGCGGGCGTGTGGCGAAGTAGGCGTCGGACTCGGCGTCGCTCACCAGTTCGATACGTCCGCGTATTCGCACCTGACGCTCCAGTGCGCCCCACCAGAACACCAGCGTCGCATACGGACGATTCGCCAACTGCCTACCTTTCGTACTCTGACTGTTGGTGTAGAACACCAGTCCGCGCTCTTCAAACCCACGCAGGAGTACGAACCGTGCGTCGGGATTGCCTTGCTCGTCTACTGTTGCCAAGCACATCGCGTTCGGCTCGACAATCTCGGCATTCAGTGCATCTTTCAGCCAGGTTTGCAACAGCGCCACAGGGTCACTGCCTGCTGTCGCCTCAGTCAACTCACCGATTTCATAACTCTTACGAATACGGTCAATCATGGGGAACCTCCAGCGAATCATACCTGAAGTTGGTCTGGGTCCTGAAGAGAGCTGCTTCGTGAGAAACTGCCTGAGAATACAGGGGCGCGTCATCGAGAGACGCGTGCATGCGGATCGAC
>CAYVKB010000021.1:18248-34073 GCA_964451985.1 uncultured Fimbriimonadales bacterium
TTTGAAGCGTTTCTTGAGTCTTCTTCATCGAGGAGGTAGTATCCATGCAGACGAACTGCATACGAAAGGCAATAGCGATTCCTATCGCGCTCACTCTGGCAAGCGTCGCACTGGCGCAATCGGGTACGATTAGCACCAGCTCCCCCGGTTTTCTGCAACTGGTGGACGGTGGATGGACTTACCGCGTAGATAATACTTTCTCAACGACGGCGCGCACGGGCACAGGCGGTGGCTTAGCGAACTATGTGCGCGGCACATGCCCGACCACCTGTTCCAGCACTATTGGTGGTATCGGGGGGCGTTCGTGGGCGGCAGTGCCGACACGCGCGAGTTTGCCCTGAGCAACCTGGTGGCGGCGCAAAGCTCCGCAGGCGCAGTGCCAGGACAGTACGCTTTCGGTACGCTGACCTACAGTGAGCCAGTGGCAGGCGTGGCGAACGCGCTACAGTTCCGAATCTCCTATGCGCTCGACGGAATTGTGGGCGCGCCCGGCACGGGAACCTTCCAGAGCCTGGGAGTGGCAATCTTGTCCGCGCGCTGGCGCGTGACCAACACCTCGAACAACGCGATTGAGCTGAACTTCTTCAACTATCTGGACCTGGATGTGATCGGTCCATCGGGCACGGGCGGCAGCAACGACATGGCGCGTCTGGAGTTTTTCAGTCCGGGCAGCCCAGTAGGCGGGTGGATTAAGATTTGGGACGGCCCTGCAACCACCACGCCACCGAACGCCGCGCCGGGGCTGGAAGGCTGGAACTACATCGCTTCCGGCGCGAACCTGGTGGGCTGGCAAATCGCGGCTTTTACTTCCGATCGCCTGGGGCTAACGAACACCACAGTCACCAATCTGCCCAACACAGCGGCGACGTTTGGCGCAGCGGACATTACAGGCGCGTACCAGTGGCGCATGGTGCTCCAGCCGGGCGCGAGCGCGGAGGGATTTGTGAACCTCGGCGTGAACGTGCCGGAGCCGGCGAGCATGATTACGCTGGGCGCAGGTCTGACAGGTTTACTGGGGCTGCGCCGACGACGAGTGCGCTAACGGACGTTACCAATCAACACTCATCATTTCGCCGTCGCTACGCTTGGCGTAGCGACGGCGCTGTCTTTAACGAAGCTCATCCAGCTCACTGCCCGCGTCGGCGCAGGAAGGTGGGCACTTCAAGGTCTTCGCGTGTGGGGCGCGCGGGTTCGGGCTTGGCACGTTCGGGCGGCGTCGGCGTAGCACGGGGCAATTCCGACGGTGCGGGGCGTTCGTTCATGCCGGAACGACTACCAAAGCTCTTATCCAGTGGGTGCGGCTCGCGACGCGGCTCAGACGGCGCTACTACCGCCCGCCCTATCTGATCGTCGGGGAAGCCCGTGGCCAAAACTGTTACCTGCACCACATCTACCATGCCGGGCTTCACCACATGTCCGAAGATAATGTTCGCCTCTTCGGGGTCGGTCATCTCGTAGAGCTGGTTCATCGCCTCCTGTACCTCGAAAATGCCAATATCCTCGCCCGTGGTGATATTCACCAGTAGTCGGCGCGCGCCATAGATGGACGCCTCCAACAGTTTGCTGGTGGATGCTTCTTGCACGGCTTGAATCATCCGGTTCTCGCCTGTGCCCTTGCCGATACCCATCAGCGCAGTGCCAGCGTTATGGAAGATAGTGCGCACATCAGCAAAGTCCACATTAATCTCGCCAGGGTAGTTGATGATGTCCGAGACGCCCTGTACGCCGCTGCGCAGCACATCATCCGCCATGCGGAATGCTTCGGTCATCGTGGTGGTGCGTTCGGAGATATCGATAAGACGGTCATTATGAACCACAATCATTGCGTCGACATGTTGGCGCAGCAGTTGTGCGCCTTCTTCGGCAACTTTAAGTCGTCGGGGTCCTTCGAACTTGAAGGGTTTGGTGACGACGGCGATGGTCAGTGCGCCCAGTTCCTGGGCAATTTCGGCGATGATGGGCGCAGCGCCTGTGCCCGTACCGCCCCCCAGTCCTGCGGTGATGAACACGAGGTCTGCACCTTCCAATACTTTGCGGATTTCCTGTCGGCTCTCTTCGGCGGCGCTACGCCCGGATTCGGGGTTCCCGCCTGCCCCCAGTCCGCGGGTGATTCCGATGCCGAGCTGCATTTTGATAGGGGCGCGCGATTTGTTGAGCACCTGCGCGTCGGTGTTCATCGCGATGAACTCGACGCCTTCCACGCCCACCTCAATCATGCGGTTGACGGCGTTGCCACCGCCGCCGCCGACACCGACGACCTTCAATATCGCTTGCAGTTCCGACAGTTCTCTGTCTGCTGTAGTATCCCGATGAGTTGCACGATCCTTTGCCATGACGGTTCTCCTAAAACGAGGATGTGTTAGCGGTTGCGTTTGAACCAACGTGAGATGATTTGAACGATATTTTGCCATAGTTGCGCGGGCGCGCTGGCGGAATAGCTATCGGGGAGAAATTGCGCGCCGTAGAGTGCCAACCCGATGGCAGTAGCGTAGGCGGGCTGCTGCAGCACGGCGGGCAACGCGACGCCCAACGCCTGCGGCGTGCCGATACGCACGGGCAACGCGCCAAACAGCTGCCGCCCCAGCTCGGCAGTGCAAGGCAAACACGAGCCGCCCCCAGTTAATACGACTCCTGCTGCCAAGCGGTCGTACAGCCCCGAACGCTCCAGCTCCTCGCGGGCTAACTCCAAAATCTCGCGCATCCTCTCCTCGATTACTTCGGTGAACAGTCGCCGGGGCACCCGACGCTCCTCATGGGTTCCCATTTCCCGATAGGATACCCGTTCCGTTTCGGGCACGCGCTCCGCTAACGCGCTCCCAAATTCGTGTTTTAATCGCTCGGCTTCCTCCGGGTTCGCCAAGCGAAACATGATATAGATATCGCGGGTGACCTGATTCCCGCCCAAGGGCACCGCGCTGGAGAACAGCAGGCTGTTCTCGTGGAACACTGCCACGTCCGTGGTACCGCCGCCGATATCGATGAGGGCGACGCCAATCTCGCGTTCTTCAGGGGTCAGCGTCGCCAGTCCGGAGGCGTAAGGCTCCAACGCCATCGCCTGTACTTGCAGCCCGGCACGCTCCACGCAACGGCGCAAGTTCTGTAGAAAGGTCACGCCACCTGTAATCAGTGTCGCCTCTGCCTGCAGGTGGGACGCGCTCATCCCGAGGGGATTAAGGATACCTAATTGCCCGTCGAGAATATATTGTCGTATAAGTGTATGCAGCAGCTCGCGGTCGGGCGGTAGGTGTATCTGTTGCAGGTGATAGCGCAGACGCTCGAGGTCTTCGGGCAACACTTCGTGGTCGGGGCGGGTGATGGTGATTTCCGCGCGTCGTTGAATCGACTCGATATGCTCGCCTGTCACGCCTACAATCGCGCCTGTGATAGTCACATCGCCCATCGTCTGCGCTTCGTGCACGGCTTGCTGGATGGCTTGCACAGTCTGCTCCATATCGACCACCTGTCCCTGCTTCAAGCCGCGGCAGGGCGCAACGCCGTAGCCCACGACCTGCAGCGCACCGTCTTTCCCACACTGCGCTGTGAAGCAGCAGACTTTCGTTGTGCCGATATCGAGTCCTGTAATGAGCGTCATCCTCGTTGCCTTTTGAGCGCGAACTGGTTCAGATAATACCTTCGGATTAAGGAGAGATTAAGGAACATCCGCCCGCCGAGCGTGACGACTGCGGCGAGGAATAGGTCCACGCCGATTCGGTCGCCCAGATACGCCAGCGCTGCGGCTAAAAGCGCGTTCACGATGAAACCTGAGACGAACACATCGGCGTGGAATCGTCCTTCTAAGGCGGCGCGCCAGCCGCCAAACGCCGTATCCAGCCCCGCCAGCGCTGCCAGCGACAGGTACGCCGCCCACTCTTCCGGCATCGGAATATCCAGCAGCAGTGAGGCGATAATCACGCCCAGCAGTAGCCCGACCGCGCCGACCAGAATCATTGCTTCACCTCCTGTGGGGGCGCGGGCTGCGCGTAGCGGAACTGTGTCGAGCCGCTGAACGCCGGAATGCGCACCTTGTCCACTTGTTTAACCTGCACCATTTTTGGGTCGACGCTTTTGAGGTCTGCCAACACGCCACCAGGCATCTCCAGCGCGCCTTTGAGCGTTTTGGGGTCGCCAATCGCCAGCACGGTGAACGGCGATGCCATCTTCACATCGTTGATAAACACAACAGGTCCTGTGCAACGAATGCCCGTAGTCGCCACGATGCGCTGCCCGTTGATGCTAATCGCCTCCGCGCCTGCCTGACGCAGTTCGTTCACCACACGCAGCAGGTCGTAGTCATGAATCGTGTATAGCTCGGGCAAAAGCTGCTCAATCGACTCGCCCGCGGGTTTGCGCGTGCTGTCGCGCAGGGTAAGTTCTATGCCCGGCCCCTCTACATCCACTAGTCCCGCAATCATTTTCGCCTCTTGCAAACTCTGATTGAGCAGTTGGGTTTGCTTCGCGCCGCTGGTGAAGGCATTTTCGAGTTCGTTGATGCGCTGGCGCAGCTGGCGGATTTCGTCTTCTAAGGCGGCGTTGGACTGTTTCTCCTGCACATAGGCGCGTGCGAGTTCGGGCAGGCGCGCGCTGGGCAGCTCCGCCGTGCGGATGCGCGTCTGCTCTTTGAACGCCAGTCCCAGCAGCAGCCCGACCACCAGCCAGATTCCGAAAAAGACTACCATCTGATACATTTTGCTTTCGCTCATCGTTTATCCCCCCGCAGTTGCGCGGCGCGGCTTGATAACCTCCGCGCCAGGCGTGCTGACGTCGATATAGTCGCTTTCGCGCAGTCGTTCCAGCGGCATTTCCAGGATTTTGCCGAGTCGCTCCAATTGCACGGACAGATTGCTGGCGTCGCCAAAGCGCACCTGGAGCGGGAAAGGCGGCTCCAATCCACGCTGGAAGTTACACCATAGCCGTATGCCTTGCGTTTTGGAAAGCCGCACACGCAGGTTGTGAACATCTGCGCGGGCGTGCATTCGCTGCAAAATCGTAAACGCTCTGCGCATCTCGCCGTTCAAAACGTCCCCGCGCTGAGGGGTCGAGTAGCCCTGCCCCAGTCGCATCCGCCCACTCAGGGGTATCGCCCTTTCATTCGGCGGCGCAAAGAGAAATCCTGTCGGGTCGGCGAAGATTCGTGAGCCGTTTGCGGTCTCAATCAGCACATCAGGTGTTCGGGGCGTGATGTGGATGTGTGCCCTGCCTATGCCCGCCACGCGCCACTGGGCATGCTGTATCCAGTCCACCTGCCGAAGTGTCTGCTCTATCTGGCGCGGGGCGTCGGAGAGTGCGAGGGGCGAACGCAAATGGCTGCCGATTGTTTGCTCCACATCGACGTATGCTTCCGACGGGACACCCCGCACAGTCAAGTGTGTGATCTGCGTGCGAGGTGAGAACCAGAGACTGAAGGCAAGCGCGCATAGCGTTGCGCCCCACGCGAGCGGCTCAGCGTTGCGCCACAGCCATGTGAAAAGTTTTCGGGTACGGCTGGGTTTGGTGGCACGACGGCGCATGGGCTTAGCAAGTGGGACAGACGGGGCGAATTTGCCGGTGGGTTCCTGAACGGGCACTCGTGGCTTAGGCAACCCTGTCCAAGCACTACCTGCACGGATAAGACTGTCCGTGCTACTTAGTTTGACTCTCACACCCTTCTCGCGCCTCCGAAGCTTCATACGCCCTCCAATGTGTCTTGCAGGATGCGCTCCACCAGCTCGCTGAAGCTGATGCCCGCTGCTTCCGCGCTGCGCGGCAGCAGCGAGGTGGGAGTCAAGCCCGGAATCGTGTTCACCTCCAGCACATAGGGGGTGGTCTCGCGCACAATCATGTCCACGCGGCTCAAGCCTCGGCAGCCCAGCGCGAGGTGCGCCGCAACCGCCGTCTCCTGGAGCAGGCTCAGAATCTCGCTCGGCAAACGGGCAGGCACGATTTCTTCCGTCGCGCCCGGAATGTATTTCGCCTGAAAGTCGTAGTAGCCGCTCTTAGGGGCGATTTCGACAGGGGGCAGCGCCTGCGGCTCGCGCCTGCCCAGTACAGGCACGGAGACCTCCACACCCTCGATAAGCTCCTCCACCAACACGCTCTCGTCGTAGGCGAGGGCTTTGCGCAGGGCGCGGGGCAGCTCACTCCAGTCAAACACGCGCGTTGCGCCCAGTGTGGATCCCCCCTGATTGGGTTTGACCATCAGCGGCAGGCTCAGCCGCCTGCGGATGCGCTCCAGCGTGTCGTCCTCATAGTCGCCCACCAGCAGCCCCGCGGGTACGGTTAGCCCCGCCTCACGGAACACGATTTTCGCAGCGTATTTGTTCATCGCCAGCGCGCTGGGCAGCACGCCTGAACCAGAGTAGGGGATGCCCAGCAGCTCCAGCAGTCCCTGCACCGCGCCATCCTCGCCGTGCTTGCCATGCAGGGCAATCAGCGCGACATCAGGACGCTCATGGGTCAGCAGCTCCTGCAAACCCCAGAAGCCCTCCTTGCCTTTCAGCAGTGCGGGGTCGACCGCGACGGCGTGATACTTATCTGAGTTTAACGCCTGCATCACGCGCAAGCCCGATAGCAACGATACATCGCGTTCGGGCGAATCGCCGCCCATCAGCACGGCGACCGTAAGCCGCCGCGCCTGCCCCTGCGCTTCCAACCGGCGCAGTAGCACAGGTTCAATTTTCTCGATGTCGCCCGCACCCATCACCACCACCACATCGTTCGGGCGCAGATGGGGCAGCAGGCGTTGGGGAATTTGCTCCTTGATGGGTACATACAGTGTAGGGGGCGTCTCGCGCTCCAGCAGCCCGTCGGCGATTAGCGCCGCGCTCACGCCCGGAATCGGCTGCTCGCGGGCGGGATAGATGTCGGTAATCACTACAAAATCCGCCGCGCTCAGGCTGTCGATTAGCCCACGCAACTGATCGCGCGTGCGGCTGTACAGGTGGGGCTGGTACACCACCACCAGCCGTCGATTCGGGAACCGTTGGCGCAACGCACTCAGCGCAGCGCGAATTTCGGTTGGGTGGTGCGCATAGTCGTCCACAATAGTGACGCCCGTCGCCTCGCCGACAATTTCCTGACGCCGCTTGACACCCCGGAAGTTCGCCAGGGCGTCGGAGATTACGTTAACCGAGATGTCCAGCAGCAGCGCGATGCAGATGGCTCCCAGAGCGTTCTGCACGTTCTGCTCGCCCAAGTACGGGATGCGCACAATAGGCTCCGCTTCCGAAAGCCAGTGGCTGTTATGCACGCGGAACTCGGTATGGGAGGGCGTGCGGTGCAGAATCTCCGCTTCCAGGTCGTTCTGTGCGCCCAGCCCGTATAGGATGGGGGGTCGTTCGTGTCCGCCGACGCCGTGCAGCATTTTCGCCATCTCGCGCACGCCGGGACTGTCGCCACAGGCAATCAGGTAGCCCTCGCGAGGTACATGTTTGGCGAAGTTTACAAAACTTTTCAGCAGCCGCTCAAAAGTGCCGTGATAGTCCAGGTGGTCCGCCTCGATGTTCGTGATTAGCGCGATGTGGGGCTGCAGGTCGAGAAACGAGTCATATGCCTCGCAGGCTTCCACAACTGCCCACTCACCCTGCCCCAGCCGCAGGTTGCCCTGCCACGGCGCAGGCAGGGGCACATCCGCGCCAATCAACACGACGGGGTCGTAGCCCGCGGCTTCCAGAATCGCGGCAGTCATGGCGGTGGTGGTGGATTTGCCGTGCGTGCCCGCAATCGCAATCACCTTGTAGTCGCGCAGCAGCCAGCCCAGCAGTTGCGACCGTCGCCAGATAGGGATTTCGCGTCGCTGCGCTTCAATCACTTCAGGGTTGTCGGGGTGAATCGCGTCGGAGACAATCAGCCAGTCGGGTTGCCCCATGCGCAGGGCGTCGTGAGGGGCGTAGGCGTCCGCGCCGAGGGCGCGCAGCGCGTCTAAGGTGGCAGACTCGACCATATCCGAACCGCTGACGGCGACGCCTTTGTGTCGCAGCCAGCGCGCCAACGCCGACATGCCCGCCCCACCGATACCGACAAAGTGGAACCGCATCGACAGGTCTGGCTCGCGATGGGTGGTCAAACGGACGCCTGTGGGCGTGTACATCCTCCTACCTCCTCCAACAGTTGCACGATTCGTTCCGTTGCGTCTGGGATTGCCCACTGGCGCGCGGCATGTTGCATGCGGGCGCGCAGCTCGGGGCAGTCGCGCAGGCTCAGCAGCTGTTCCGCCAGAGTCTGGGGGGAAAGTTCCGCCTGCTCGAGCAGTATGGCTGCACCGCGCTTCGCCAGCGCACGGCAATTATACCGCTGATGCCCCCCCGCCGCATGCGGATAGGGAATCACAATCATCGGCAATCCGTTGAGGGCGAACTCGGTGAGGCTGCCCGCCCCGCCCCGCCCCACTACCACATCCGCCGCGCGATAGGCGGCGCCCATCTGCTGCGCGTTCAGGAACGGGCGCGGATGATAGTTGCCGTTAAGCCCCATACGCTCGGCGGTAGCGCGCACGGTCTCGTAGTGCGCCTCGCCTGTCAGGTGCAGCCACTGAAGTGCGCTCGACGGCAGGTACTGCACGGTGTTCAGCACGGCTTCGTTCAACGCCACGGCGCCCTGACTGCCACCTACCACCAGCACGGTGAACTGCTCGCGTTTCAGCCCGAACGCATCGCGCGCCCTGCCCTGCTCCAGCTCAGGCTGATACACTTCAGGGCGCAGAGGCAAGCCCGTACGCAAAATGCGCTCTGTGCCGAACGCCGTTATCGCCTCCTCGAAGTTCACGCAAATCTGCGCGGCGCGTTTCGCCAACCAGCGATTCGCCTTACCCGGCAGCGCGTCTGGCTCCAGCAGGATTAGCCCCTTACCCTGCTTCAGGTACGCCATCGCGATTGGGATGGAAGCATAACCGCCAGTAGTGAACAGTAGCTCCCCACCGAACTGGTCTAAGATGCGCCGCGCCTCACGGCTCGCCCGCCAGAGTGTCAGCGGCACGCTCCACGGGGTGCGCTTGGTGGAGCGTAGTCCACTCATCTCAAGCAGCGCATGCGGGATGCGCAGCTCCAGGCGAGCTTCGATACCGTGCCGTGCACCGAGATACATTATGCTGTGCCCGCGCGCTTGCAGTGCGTGCGCTACCGTCAGCGCAGGGAACAGATGCCCACCTGTGATACCGCCGGCGATTGCGACCTTCATGGCTTCTCCCTCATCAGCGACTGCGCGACACCGACTGCCACCATCAGGCTGACCAGCGCAGAACCGCCCGCGCTCACAAACGGTAGCGGCAAGCCCATCGTGGGGAGCAAGCCAATTGCCATACTGATGTTCATCAGCGCGCCGACGCCGACCCATACGCCTAGCCCGCCCAGAAACAGCCGTGCGGGGCGCGTGGGGGCGCGCTCGGCGTTGCGTAAACACGACCACACGAACAGTCCCAACAGCCCCACCACCAGCAAGCCGCCGACCAAGCCTGTCTCCTCAGCAATAGTGGCGAAGATGTAATCGTTCTCGGCAGCGGGCAGGTGATGCTTCTCGCGTCCCTCACCCAAGCCCACGCCCAGCAAGCCACCGCTGCCCACAGCAATCTGCGCCCGCACCATCTGGTAGCCAATGTCGCTTTCATAGGCACGCGGATTCAGCGTTGCCAGCACGCGCCGCGTCACATACGCGCCGGGCTGCTTCTCCAGCGGCTGATTGCGGAGGTAGCTCAGCAGCAGCGGCACGAAGGTTAGCAACAAGCCTGCCAACATCGCCAGTGTCAGCCCCTGCAGTACTCTGCTCCAGCTCAGCCCACCCAGAAACATCACGCCGAAACCGATGAGGAAGATAAGCCCCGCCGTGTCCTTATCGGGTTGGCGCACAATTAAGACGATTCCAGCTAGCCACAGCAGTCCACCCAGCAGCACGCCTTTCGGACGCGCCGCACTATACACCCATACGAACCACAGTAGCACGGCAAACTTGAAAAACTCAGCCGGCTGCACAGTGACCGCCCCGACTCCTGGCAGTGAGACGCCAATCCAACGCGTCGCGCCGTTCAGCGTTATCGTGCCGGGCAGCCTCAACGCCAGCCACGCCAGACCCAGCAAGCTCAGAATCAGCCACAACCACGCTGTGCCCAGCCAGAACCGCCCGCGTACTAATCGCGCAACGCCCATCGCCCCCGCGCCGACGATGAGCCACGCCGTCTGCATCAGCGCAGGACGCAACGCCGTGAACAGGCTCGGTGCTGCACCTCCCTTGTCTAGGCGCAGCAACTCCGTGATGCCCACACTGAACTGGAACACCAAGCCGATTAGCGCAAGCACGAATGGCGTCCACACCATCGCGCTGTGGATTTGCACTCTGGGCACGCTGGCTGTTTCAGCGGCACTGCGTGCACGCGCCACCGATGCATGGGCAGATAGGCTCCTCACCCGTTCACCTCCATTACTATCCGCTTGAACTCCTCGCCGCGATGGGCGAAGTTACGAAACTGGTCGAAACTGGCGCAGCCGGACGCAAGGATGATGCACTCCCCTGCCATTGCCTGCGCTTGAGCCAGTCGTACGGCGTTCTCCAGTGTCTCGGCGTACTGCCACGCGGTGTAGCCCATCCGATTCAGCGCGTCGCCAATCGCCTGCCCGTCCCGTCCAATTAGCAAGGCGGCGCGGGCGTGTCGAGCAATCGATTCGGCAATCCTTTGGATACTGTCATTTTTATCTACGCCACCTGCGATTACGATACACGGTTTGGGCGCGGCTTGCAGAGATTTCTCCAGCGCGTCAGCATTCGTACACATGGAATTGTTAATGTATCGCACGCCGCCCCACTCACCCACGAACTCCATTCGGTGCGGCGCGCCTGTGAAAGTGGCAAGCGCACTGCGTAGCTGCTCGGTCGTGCAGCCCAGTATCGCCGCTACATGCGCAGCGGCAAGGGCGTTTTCAAGATTGTGCGTTCCTGGCAACGCAGGCATAGGTGTCTCGGCGAGGTTGAGTGTCCCGTCAGCGAGAGAGACGATGGAATTTTGAGTGGAGAAGAGGATGAGGGTGGGTTTGTGGAGGTTGTCCTTATTCCCCGTATCCCCATCTCCCGTGGTGTAAGCAGGGAGAGTTTCGCTTGGATTGCCCTCACCCCCCTGCCCCCTCTCCCACGTCGTGGGGGAGGGGATGCGAGCAACGTGCACTGCGCCAGGCTCCCCCTTTCCCGCGCTGCGGGAGAGGAAGTCGGGGGGTGAGGACCAGTCAAAACGACTCAAAACCCATCTCACACCCTCATCCTCCCCGTTCAGCACCGCGTGTTCCCCTGCCTCCAAATTCGCCAAAATCTTCGCTTTCGCCAGCGCGTAGGCTTCCCAGCTGCCGTGATAGTCCAGGTGGTCCTCGCGAATATTCGTAATCACAGCGATGCGCGGTCGGAAGGCATGTGTATGCAGCAACTGGAATGAACTCACCTCCGCGACCAGCCACTCGTCGGAAGTGGCGGTTTCGGCGGCTTCGGTAAGCGTTAGGTCGCCCGCCGTGCCCGCTATGTTCCCGCACAACCGTGCCTTCAACCCCATCGTGCGCAAAATATGATGTGTTAGCAGGGTGGTTGTGGTTTTACCATTCGTGCCGGTGATGGCGATAATCGGCGCGGGGCTGATGTGGTAAGCAAGTTCGATTTCGCTCCACACAGGGACGCCTCCCTGCTCTGCCAGCGCGAAAATCGGATGGCTGGGCGGCACTCCGGGGCTGACAATCACGAGGTCGTAGCCCTGCAAGGTTGAGGGCGCGTCAGTCTCGGCGTGAAGCACGACGCCATGTGCCTGCAGGGGCTGGGCAAGCGTCAGCTCGGCAAGCGGCTTGCGGTCGTACAGCTCCACTCTTGCGCCGCGTCGTATCAGCGCGCCCGCTGTCGCACAACCGCTACGCCCTGCTCCTATTACCGCCACTCGCTTGTCGTCAAAGTTGTTCATCCTGCTCTCTCGTGGCTTGGACATTTCTGTCCAAGCGCAACTTACAACCAAACTGCTGCAATCTCTTGCGCTTCAGTCAGGGCAGGTACTACACAACAGGAATGTCCGTGCCACCTACGGCTCATGCCTGCGCATAGACAGATATCCGCACTACAGTTGCTTTAATAGCAACCCTACACCAACTAAGAGCGCACCTGCCAGCCAGAAGCGCATCACGATTGTCGGCTCTGACCAGCCCATCAGCTCAAAGTGGTGGTGGATGGGCGTCGCCTTGAAGATGCGCTTGCCACCGCGCAACTTAACCGAACCCAGCTGCACCACCACGCTCAGGATCTCAATGGCAAACACGCCGCCGATAAGCGTATAGCTTGCCGCGTTCAGCCAGGTGGGCGAGGAAAGCAGCATCCTCAGTGTCAGCAGCCCGAAACTTGCGCCCAGAAACATCGAACCGGTGTCGCCCATGAACACTTTTGCGGGATGCACATTCCACCACAGGTAGCCGACGCACGCGCCCAGCAGCATCGGTGCGTATTCTGCTCCCTCCGTAGAACCCGCATAGCTGCACAGCGGTAGGAACGCAATCGCCGTCAGCCCTGCCGCCAAACCGTCTAAGCCGTCGGTCAGGTTGAAAGCGTTCACCCAGCCGACCACCCACAGCACTGCCAACAAGTAGTAGCCCCAGCCGAACTCCAACGCCAGCTCGCTAAAGCTCTCGCCTGTGAAGGTTCGTAGCGTCTCGTCCATCACGGGCGGAGGCATCGCCAGCCATAACATGTACACGCTCACCGCCGCCGCCACGAGTTGCAACGCCAGCTTCGACTTCCACTCCAACCCACGCCGCCCCGTGAGACGCTGCATCCAGTAGTCGTCCAGCAACCCAATCACTGCGAACCACAGCGCGCCTGCAAAAATTACCAGTGTAATGGTCAGATTTTTGTCCTTGTGCGCCACACCCCACGCCACCATCCCCACCAGCACGCCCAGAATTATTAGGAACCCTCCCATCGTGGGCGTACCCTCTTTGGGACGATGCGTTTCAGGCGCGTAGGCGTAGATGGTCTGACGCGCCTTAATCCGCGCCAGCCAGCCAATCACAGGCTTGCCCAGCAACAGCGCGGTCAGCGCAGCGACCAGAAACACAAAGATTGTGGTCAACGCATCACCACCTGCTCCAGCCCCAGTGCGCGCGAGCCTTTCAGCAGCACGTAGTCGCCCGCCTGCACATTGCGCAGCAACCATTCGCGCGCTTGCTGGGGCGTCTCGAAGTGCAGCAGTCGGCTGGGGGGAAATCCGCCCTCCCTGGCGGCAGCCGCCGTCCATAGCACTTCGGTTCCAACTAAAACCAGATAGTCTAACGATTGCCCCGCCAGCCATCGTCCCAGACCCCAGTGCAAGCGCATGCTGAACGCGCCGAGCTCCTTCATATCGCCCAGCACGGCAATCCGCCGCCGCGCAGGCACTTGACACAACAGTACCTGCAACGCCGCGCGCATTGAGTCGGGATTCGCGTTGTAGGCGTCGTTAATCAGCGTCCAGCCGTCGGGCTGCTTCTGGATTGCCATGCGCATTTCGGGCATCTGTAGGTGGCGCAGAGCGCGTGCAGCGGCGTTCGGCTCCACCCCCAGCACGACCGCTGTTAGCAGGGCTGCGGTTGCGTTCAGCAGTAGATGCTCGCCCAGATACGGCAGCTCCAGCCACACACGCGCTTGCTGGTTCGGCAAGTCCAGCACGACCTCGCCTGCTGTGAACTCTTCGCCCAACTGCACCTCAGTCAGGCGCGCCTGCGCCTCTGGATGTCGCCCGAAAGTGTAAATCGTCTCGCAGGCGCACCGCCCACGCAGAAATTCATAGAACTTGTCGTCGCGGGGTAAGATGGCGATTCCGTCACGCGGTAGGGATTGCACCAGCTCCGACTTGGCTTCGGCAATCGCCTCACGGCTGCCCAGCTGCTCGATGTGCGACCAACCAATTTGCGTAATCACGCCCACGCGCGGCTCGGCGATTTCCGCGAGATATGCAATCTGCGCCCGTCCCCGCATCGCCATCTCCTGCACCAGATAACGATGCGTTTCGTCCAACTCGAACAGCGTCATCGGCACGCCAATCTCGGTGTTCAGGTTGCCTGCGCTTTTATGCACAGCGCGCGGATAACCCGCCTCCAGCGCGACGGCAATCATCTCTTTGGTAGTGGTTTTGCCCGTGCTGCCTGTGATACCGATGACCGTGACTGGGAACTGGCGGCGATAGTATCGGGCGAGACGTCCGAGTGCGTCCACCGTGTTGGGCACGCGCAGCAGCGGCATGTCTTCCGCACCCAGTGGGGCGTACTCCACCAGCGCGGCGACTGCACCTTTATCAAACACCTCTTGCAGATATTGGTGTCCGTCGGTACGATTGCCTCGCAAGGCGACGAACAGGTCGCCCGGCTCTATCACGCGGCTGTCGGTAGAGACGCCAGTGATAACAATCTCATCCCCCTGCCCTCTCCCTGTAAACGGGGCGGGGATGTCGCTCCCCTCTCGGCGTGCGGATAGGGGAGATGGAGGGGTGAGGTTAACTGCTTTTGCCCCCGTCGCTTCGATGACCTCCGATAAGCGCATCGCTCGTCTCATCGCTTCGCTCCTGCTACCTCCTTCGCGACTTCTAAATCGCTGAACGGCAGTTTCTCTGTCCCGATAATCTGGTATGGCTCGTGCCCCTTGCCCGCCAGTAGAATCAGCTCGCCCAGTTGGGCGGTGTGCAGGGCATACTCGATGGCACGTCGCCTGTCCACCTCCACCAGCGCGACTTTGGAGCGCAGCGCATCGGGTACGCCCGCCAGGATCTGCTCCAGGATCGCCTGAGGGTCTTCAGTGCGCGGGTTGTCGGAGGTGAGGATTACGCGGTCGGCGAGTTCGGCGGCGATTTTGCCCATCAGCGGACGTTTGGTGGCGTCGCGGTCGCCCCCGCAGCCGAACAGCACGGTCAGGCGCGTGGGTTTCAGCATCCGCCCTGCCTGAAGCACGCGCTGTAGGGCGTCGGGCGTGTGCGCGAAGTCTACAATCACCTCATACTCGGCGTCAATCGGCGCACGTTGGAACCGCCCCGCCACCTGCTCCAGACTCATCAAGCCCTGCTGAATTGCCTCTATTGGAACGCCCAGCGCCAATGCTGTCGCAGCAGCAGCGAGGGCGTTATATAAATTGTAGGGGGCAACCAGGGGTAAGCGAACATCCGTTTCACTTTGCGACGGCGTGCGCAGTGTGAACCTCAGTCCCTGCAGCCCGTACTCCACGCGCGTTGCCTGCACCAGTGCGCTCTCCGACCGCCCGTAGGTGAACACCGCGCCCTTCGCTCGCGCCGCAAACCGTCTGCCCCACTCATCGTCGATGTTGATGATTGCCTTGAACAACTTTGCGCTCTGCTCGGCGAGGTCGGTGAACAAACGCAGCTTGGCAGCGGCGTAGGCGTCCATCGTGCCGTGATAGTCGAGGTGGTCTTGAGTGAGGTTGGTAAACACGCCCGCGTCGAAGTGGACGCCGTCGGCGCGTCGCTGGTCGAGAGCGTGCGAGGAGACCTCCATCACGGCGGCTTTTGCTCCGTTCTCGAGGGCGGTTTTCAGCAACGCCTGCAACTGGTACACTTCAGGCGTGGTGAACTCGCCTTCCTGTGCGAGGGTGAGCCGGCTGCCGTTAGGGCAGTCAATCCACGCGCCCAGCGTGCCTACAATCAGCGTCGGCTTGCCCCATGCGACAAGGATTTTCTGCAGCATATGGGTGGTGGTGGTTTTGCCGTTCGTGCCTGTGACGCCGATGGTCAGCAGTTGGCGCGAGGGGTCGCCGTAGAAGCGTTGGGCGATGCGCCAGAGAGCATCGCGTGTGTTAGGAACAATAGCAATAGGAACATTCAGTGCCGTAGCGTCGGCGTCCCCGCCGACGAAACCTACCCCCGTA
>CAYVKB010000022.1:0-33184 GCA_964451985.1 uncultured Fimbriimonadales bacterium
TGTCAGTTGCTTGGTTCGGTTCCCCTCGTGCAGCGGGGGAGCCTTGCCAGTTGCTTGGTTCCCCTCGCGTTGTGGGGGGAACCTGAAGGAGGGGGGAGAGGATAGGAATGGAGATGACGCTGATGCCTGTTAGGTACACTTTTGCTTGATGATAACGCTGCGCCGTGCGCCCGAAGTGTGGCGCGAGATGGGGCTGACCGACGCCGAGTATCAACGCATCGTGGAGCTGATGGGACGCGAACCGACCGATGTGGAGCTTGGTATGTTCGCAGTGATGTGGTCGGAACACTGTGGCTATAAATACTCTCGCCCCGTACTGAGCCTGTTCAAAAAGTATCGTGAGTCGTTGGAGGGGGCAGGCTTCGA
This sequence comes from uncultured Fimbriimonadales bacterium, assembly GCA_964451985.1. Taxonomy (GTDB): domain Bacteria; phylum Armatimonadota; class Fimbriimonadia; order Fimbriimonadales; family GBS-DC; genus GBS-DC. The sequence continues at coordinate 367 of CAYVKB010000022.1, forward strand.
AAATGCGGGGGTGATTCCGTTGGATGAAAATCTTGGGATTGCCTTCAAGGTGGAGAGCCATAACCATCCGTCAGCGGTGGAGCCGCATCAGGGCGCGGCGACGGGCGTGGGGGGTATTATTCGCGACATTTTCACGATGGGCGCACGCCCGATTGCGATTTTAGACTCGCTGCGTTTTGGTCCCCTGCATGAGCCACGCAACCGCTATTTGTTCGAGCACGTGGTGGAGGGCATCTCCAGCTATGGCAACTGTATCGGCGTGCCGACGGTGGCAGGCGAGGTCTATTTTCATCCGTGTTATTCGGGCAACCCGCTGGTGAACGCGATGGCGGTGGGCGTCGTGCCCCTGAATCGGATTATGACCGCCCGCGCCGATGTGCCCGGCAGCGCAGTGATGTATGTAGGCGCAAGCACGGGGCGCGATGGGATTCACGGCGCGACCTTTGCCTCTGAGACGCTGGGCGAAGACCAAGAAGAGAAACGCCCGAATGTGCAAATCGGCGACCCGTTTATGGAGAAATTGCTGATTGAAGCCACACTGGAGGCGATAGAGACGGGTGCAGTACTGGGCATACAGGACATGGGCGCGGCAGGGCTGACCTGCACCACCTGCGAGCCGACCTCCAAATCGGGTACGGGCGTGGAGATCGATACCAGCCTTGTGCCCACGCGCGAAGCCGATATGACGCCTTATGAAATCATGCTTTCCGAATCGCAAGAGCGAATGCTACTCTATGTACAAGCAGGGCGTGAGGAGGAGGTGGCGCAAATCTTCCGCAAGTGGGGGCTGAACGCGGTCGTTATCGGGCGCGTGTCGGAGGAGCCAATCCTGCGCGTGCGCCATCATGGGCAAATCGTCGCCGAGATTCCGCCCGATCTGCTGACCAAGCACTGCCCCGTGTACTATCTGGAAACTGAGGAGCCAGAGTATCTCAAAGAGGCGCAGCAGTTAGACCTCGCGCAGGTTCCTGTGCCCGACGATATGAACGCCGTGCTGCTGAAACTGCTGAGTGCGCCCACGATAGCGAGTAAGCGCTGGGTATACGAGCAGTACGACTGGCTGGTGGGCACACAGACGATTATCCCGCCAGGCGCGGGCGACGCTGCTGCGCTGCGCATTCGCGGTTCGGAGAAAGGCATCGCGCTAAAGATCGACTGCAACTCGCGCTACTGCTATCTGCATCCCTATCGGGGTGGGCAGATAGCAGTGGCGGAGGCGGCGCGGAACGTGGCGTGCGTGGGCGCAACTCCCCGTGCCATCACCGACTGCTTAAACTTCGGCAACCCACAACGCCCCGAAATCTTCTATCAGTTCGAGCAGGCTGTGCGTGGCATCGCCGATGCAAGCGAGTTTTTCGGTACGCCTGTCGTGTCGGGCAACGTGAGTTTCTATAACGAGAGTGAGCGCGGTGCGGTGTACCCTACGCCTACGATTGGCATGCTGGGTATCCTGGAACGCGCGGAGGATGCTGTGGGGATGGGATTTAAGAGGGCGGGCGATGTGGTGTTGTTGATTTGCCCTCATTCCTCAGCCCCCCATCCTACGGCGTGGGAGAGTGGGGGTCAGCCCTCCCTCTCCTATGGCGTTGGAGAAGGGGCGGGGGTGAGGACATCCTCCCACTTCGGCATCGGCGCAAGCGAATATCTGCATGTGATCCACGGCATCGAACGCGGCATGCCTGAGCCACTCAACTTAGCAGCCGAGCGCAACCTGCACCGCCTGCTGGTAGAACTGGCGAGCCAGCGGCTGGTGCAATCTATGCACGACTTGAGTGAGGGCGGGTTCGCCGTCGCGCTTGCCGAGTGTGCGCTGGTGCACGGCATGGGTGCAAGCGTTGACCTACCCGCCGAAGCAACCGACTTCACCCCGCGTCCCGACGCTGCCTTGTTCGGCGAAAGACAGACGCGCGTGATTATCTCTGCCAAACCCGAAAACGCCCCTGCCATTCAGCAACTCGCTGAAGCGGATGGGCTGGCAAGCTATGTTATTGGCGAAACGGGCGGCGAGCGGGTGCGCATCGCGCTGAACGGACAAGAACAGGTGAACCTGCCCATTACAGAATGCCTGTCGGCTTATGAGGGCGCACTACTCAGGTAGAGTCAGATTTTTTCTCACAAGGCAACTACAAGGTATACTCGCACAGGAACATATGGTTGTATCAGGCGTCGAATTCTGGCACACGGAGGAGACAATGAAACAGACTGCTCTTAGGGTATTTGGCTTTTTGAGTATTGTGGTATTACTCGCCGGACTTGCTGGCTGCGGTGGCGGTGGAGGCAGTGGAACGCCGCCTGTGAATTTCGCTTTGGTGAGCAGCACGCCTGCTGCAAATGCAACGAATGTACCCCTGAATACCACGATTACACTGAACTTCAACCAAGTACTTGCAGGAAACTCCACCATTACTGTAACAGCGACAGACGACAGTGTTCAGGGCACAATTGCGATAAGTGGGCAGACACTGGTCTTTACACCGAATAGCCCACTCAGGAACAACACGCTGTACACGGTCAACTTTTCAGGCGTGCGTAATTTGAGCGGAGTGCCGCCTGTAGGTGTCTCGACCTTCAGATTCACGACTGGTTCGACGCCACCTCCCACTAATCCTGTGAGCCTCGACATTCAGAACGCACAGTGGGTTGCGTTCCAGGACGGCGCGGACGGGTCGTGGAGTACCCTCTCCACCTCCAGTGGGTTTAGCGGAACCGTTGATGTGACCGCTTCAGATGGGCGCTACTCGGTTGCGTATGTGTGCCCTGGCGCGAAGCCGACGGTGAACGTCGTGCATGCGACGCGCAGTGAGATGCCTCAGATCATCGCCAACTGCGGTGTGACGCCCGGCAACACCTTCAGCGTGAGCGGCAACGTGCAGGGTTTGAACGGTGGTCAGGCGTTGATTGCTGTCGGGGACACTGCTACAGTCGCCGCGGGCAATTACACTCTACAGGGTGTTTCGCCGGGTAGCTACGATGTAATTGCTGTGCGCCTCTCAGGGAATGTCCCGAACCGTATGTGGCTGCAACGTAACCGCACGTTCAGCAACGCCACAACCTACAACATCGATTTCGGTCAAGCCGACGGCTCGCTCGTGCGCGTGTTCGATGTGAGCAGCGGCACGGCGAGCGTATCAGGCATCGACTCTGGCGCGAACGAAACCGTCACTGGACAGGTGTACTTCCTATCGAGCACACGTGCGAGCATCATTGGCGTGGGTACTGCGATTTTGGACGGCGCGTTCCTACGCTACCCAATAATTCCGATCGGCGTGTTGAATCCAGGTGAGGTGTTCCGCATCAAACTTGCCAGTTCGGAAGGACGCGGTGTGGATGAAGTACTTACAACTTTGCCCAGCAACCTTAGCTTTACTCTGCCTGCGCCGTTTACCAGCCCGCTCTTCTCCGTCAATACTTCAGGTCCCGTCTCCATCAGCGCAACGAATCTCGCTTATGGAGAGTCGCCCGTGCGTGGCTACCTGATGGAGCTTTCGGGTGGCGCTCAACCCGTTCGTTATCGCATCCTCATCTCCAGTGAATGGTTGAACAACGCTACCACGTACAGCAGCCCCGTGTTGTCGAACCTGGCAGGTTGGAACACGAACTGGTCGATACAGCGCGGCGCTTCGCTGGATGTGAGCCTGCAGGCGTTGGTCACCTCCAGCCCCACTAACGTGTTGGGACTTGCTATTCAAGGGAACAATCCGCCTCCAGGCTTCCTACTACGCTACGCCACACGACGCAGTACACTGAACCTGTAGACAATTCCCGGGCAGGGGCGATTTGTAATCGCACGACAGCGTCGCAAATCGCCCCCCAAACGTTTTTTCGGAACAACAGCCTTAGCAGGAAACTGCCTCCCAAAGCCCGAATCCTCTGCCCGATGACGCTGTTCGAGACCAGCCTGCCCCTGCCGCTGCACGCGCGGGGCAAAGTGCGCGACACTTACGACTTGGGCGACTGCCTGCTGATGGTCGCCACCGATAGACTTTCCGCATTCGATGTCATCTTGCCCACGCCGATACCTGATAAGGGGCGCGTACTGACGCAGCTGAGCGTGTTCTGGTTCCGCAAGTTCGAGGAGTGGATGCCCCATCACCTCATCAGCGCGGCGTGGACGGATATTCGCTCTGCCCTGCGGCGGGCGGGCATATCGGAGCCAGATGCCCATCGCGAGCAGCTGGATGGGCGCAGTATGCTGGTCAGGCGCGCCCAGCCGTTTCCGATTGAGTGTGTGGCGCGGGGCTACATTGCAGGCTCGCTGTGGAAGGAGTACCGCGCCGCGGGGGGCGAGACCGCCGATGCGCCTGTTCACTTGCACGGCGTTGGATTGCCCCCGCGTCTTGCCGAGTCAGCGGAGTTGCCCGAACCTATCTTCACGCCCGCCACGAAAGCACACACAGGGCACGATGAGAATATTAGCTTCGAGCAGGCGTGCGCACTGGTGGGTGTGGAGACGGCGTCGCGGCTGCGCGAGCACACGTTGCGCCTGTACAAAGAAGCGCACGCCTACGCCCGCACACGCGGCATCCTGCTTGCCGACACCAAGTTCGAGTTCGGCAAAGATTCTGAGGGGCGCGTGCTGCTGATCGACGAGGCGCTCACGCCCGACTCTTCGCGCTTTTGGGACGCCGCGCTGTACGAACCGGGCAAGCCTCAGCCCAGCTTCGACAAGCAGTTCGTGCGCGATTATCTGGAGTCTATCGGCTGGAACAAGCAGCCGCCTGCGCCCGAGTTGCCCGAAAACATCGTGGCGCAGACGGCACAGCGGTATCGCGAAGCCTTGCGACGGCTGACCGCGCCTTAGCCGCGCGGCGAAATCACCACATAGCGGTTCGGCTCGTCGCCCTCGCTGTAGGTCATCACTTCGGGGTCGTCTTTCAGTGCCTGATGTACAATGCGTCGTTCATGCGGGGGCATCGGAGGCAGCACCGCCTCCTCACCGCGTAGCTTGACCTCGTTTGCAATCGCAATCACCTGATTGCGCAGGCGTTCTGTGCGGCGACGGCGCCAGCCCGCGCCGTCCAGCACTACGCGCACCTGCGGCTCAATCACACGCGGCACGATGTTATTCAGCAAAAACTGCAACCGATCCAACACCTCACCGTTCTTGCCCACCAAGATACTCGCGTCGCGTCCCACCAGCTCTACTTCCACATAGCGCCCGTGCGAGTGGCGCAGCACCGCCTGCACCTGCAACGGCAAACGGCGCACAAAATGGTCTACATAGTCAGCGGTTTTACGCGCGATTTGTGGGGTCACCACATAGGGTTGCTCCTCGCCAATCAGGGTGGCGCGCACGCGCGGGGGGGTCTCCTCCAGCACTTCGAACTCCACCTGCGCGTTGCGGCTCACGCCCAGCATGCCTAACGCGCGGCTCTTCGCCTCTTCCAAGGTATTGCCTGTCGCTTCTACCGATGTCATTTATCCATGCCCTCCTTCTCATTTGCGCTTCGAGCGTTTTTTCGGCGGTTGATAACCCATCGGCTTGGGCTTCTCCACCGAACCGTTGCGCGGCTCCTGACCATCCGAACCATCCACAGGGGTCAACTCCGGCGCAGGCGTGCGCATGTAAAGTTTATAGTGAACTGTATAGAAAACGTTCGTCAGCAACCAGTACAGAATGAACGCTGCAGGGAACCGAAACTGCCACGAGAACACCAGCAACATCAGTGTCGTGAAAATCGCCATCGTCTTCTGCATCTGCGCTTGCGATGGGTCGGTGATGGTTAATCGGCTGGTGATGTACATACTGGCAGCGTACAGCAGCACCAGCGGCGCATCGAACTGCCCCAAGTGTGCGCCTAACAAACCTGGAAATCGCGCCGCCATGTCGGGGTTAATCCACAGGAAGTGCCCCGCACGAAACTGCACCTGATACACCAGAAACGCATTATAGACCAGAATCAGGAACGGAATCGGCAGCAGCGCGTACAGACAGCCCCCCATCGGATTTACGCCGTACTTTTTATACAGCGCCATTTGCCGTTGCATCAGTTCCTGCCCTGTGTATTTTTGCTGCAGTTCTTGCAGCTTGGGCTGCAGTTGCAACATTTTGCGCATACTGGCGAACTGGCGGTTGACAAGGGGCACTTGAATCAGGCGGATGACGGCGGCGATGAAGAAAATGCCCAGAAGGAACCGTCCATCACCTGCGAAGTTGAACAGGTTCATAATCGCGTCCAGCGCGCGGTAGCTGGGCAGCTGTCCCATCTCTTCATCGATTTTGCGCGACACCTGCTCCAGCATCGGCAGCCCCTGCTCTTTATAAACCTGCGTGTTGGGGTACAGCTCTTCCAGTTGGCGCAGGCGGTTGTACGCCTCGCGCGGGTCTTGTCTATCTTCGTAAAAAATCTTCGCTTCCAGTAAGATGCCAAGTGCGCCGAACTCCGCGCCGCGATAGCGCGTGGCTAATTCCTGGGCTCGGCGCGACGCCTCCACGTAGTCCTTCTCTGCACGCAGCTGCTCAATCTCTTTGACAATCTGTTCAGGCTGCTTATCGGAGACAGGCGGGCGGGAGAAGTAGCTCCAGCCCATAATCACCAGCAGCCAGATAATCATTGAGATGACTAAGGTCTGCGTGAACAGCTTCCTCTGATCAATCGGTTCTTGTTGCGCCATGATGGTTGCCTCGCTTCAAGTCCAACGTAGCATGGACATTTCTGTCCGTGCCCTGCGCCCCACCTGTCGCACGGACATTGCCTTGCACTTCTCGCGCACCGTCGCCATTCACAACCGTGCCCTGCGCCAAGCTCGCTGCACGAGCAGGAGTGTCCGTTCTACTTAGGTCAGGCACGGGGTCATCACCACCTGCTGCGAACGGATGACACCGCAGAATCCGTTTCAGCCCCAGCCATAACCCCTGCAGTGCGCCGTAGCGTTGTATCGCTTCAAGCGTGTAGTGCGAGCACGTGGGGTAATACCGACAGGTGGGCGGCGTGAGTCGGGAAAACCACTGGTAGACGCGGATTGCGCCGATGAGTGCGCGGGCGGCAAGTGAAGGGCGTGAAGTCTCTGGCACGCTGGCTGCGTATCGTCTCATGTGTCGCCCCCTGCGTGGACGCCCGCTTGCTGTAGGGCGCGTTGCATCTGCAGACGTATCTGCTCGACGGGCGTGGTTGCGGCGGCGGTACGCGCCACGCACACCACATCGTAGCCCGCGGGCAGGCGTTCCCACAGCCCGCGCGCCGCTGCCCGCAGCCGCCGTTTCATCCGATTGCGCTGTACATGCGTCCCGAAGCGACGCCCGACCACGAAACCGAACCGTGTCGGTGTGTCTTCGCCTCGTGCATGCACATACATCGTGAACGATTCCATACTCACCCGCCGCCCCTTTTGATACGCCCTTTCAAATTCGCGCTTCTTTCGCAGTCGCCCCGCACGCGGCAGCATCTCACTCGACGGTCAGTCGCCAGCGCCCCTTCAGACGGCGACGCTTGAGTACATTTCGCCCGTCCTTGCTGCGCATCCGACGCCGAAAACCGTGTACTTTGTGCCGATGGCGGTTATTGGGTTGATAAGTTCGCTTCATACCTTAACTCCTCCAACGCCCCTGATTGTACCCAATCGCGAGAGGAAATTTGGCGTATCCCGTCAAACTGTTGTATACTTTCTGAAGGAGGTTTCTTCTATGGTTAGGTTCCACAAGTTCTTGGTCTTGTTTTTAGTGGCAGGCTTCGCTTTATCTGCCTGGGCGCAGTCGCTCAACGCGTTGCAAACGCAAGCCGTTCTCACGCAGCAACTCCAACGCGAATATCCGGGTGTGCTGGTCTATACCGAAGGCGACCAGGTGCGCCGTGTGTGGGGTAAACCGTTCGGCTACGGCAGTTCCGCCATCGATTCCGCACAGGCGTTTGTGAACCGTTACGCCGAGCTGTTTGCGCCTGGCGCGAGCCAACTGGTACTGAACGGTATTCAAGATGTGATGCGCGGCAAGTTCACCGCCGTCTACTTCCAGCAACAGGTGGATGGTATTCCTGTAGACAAGGGTGAATTGACGCTACTGGTACGCGAGGTGACAGGCTATCCACTCGTGCTGGCGAGCAACGCCGTACGGTTTGTGAACCCCGTCTCCACCACACCCAAGCTCTCGCCCGACGACGCAGTGCAAATCGTTGAGAAGCTCCGCACCGATTTGCACGCCGACAGCAAGCCCGAACTCGTGATTTACCCGCATGAGGAGCATACGCGCGTCGCGTGGGCATTTTCCGTAGATAGGTTCTCGCTGGAGAAGCCCGAGCGGTATCGCGTGTTCGTAGATGCACACACGGGCGAGTTGCTGGAGTGGCGCTCGGAGATTTACTACAACGACATCACCGGGCAGGTGCGCGGCTACGTAACGCCCGGCTTGCGTCCCGATACCACCGCCAACCCGCCTGTGCTTCGTGCCATCCCGAAGCTGCGTGTGAGCGTGGTGGGAGGCAACAGTATCTTCAGCGCAATCGACGGACGATTTACTCTGTCTGCAGGCAACGTTAGTAGCGCAACCGTGCGTGCAGAACTGATTGGTACCGCTGTGCGCGTGAACGACCAAGCAGGCAGCACGATGGTGCTGGAGCAGACGGTCAACCCCCCTGCGTTTGTGGACTTCCTGTTCAACGCCACGCCCACTCAGTTCAACACGGCGCAGCTGAACGGGCTGATTCACACGCAAATCGTATACGATTTTGTGAAGTCTATCAACCCCAACTATCCGGGCGTGGACATCCAGATCCCGTGTAATGTGAACATCGCGAACTCCTGCAACGCTTTCTACAGCAACCGCACGATTAATTTCTATCAGGCGGGCGGCGGCTGTGTGAATACTTGCTACTCGACGGTCATCTACCACGAGTACGGGCACTTCATTATCGCGATGGGGCATCCGAACGCCAGCGGCGACTATCATGAGGGCATCTCCGATGTCACAGCCGCGTTCCTGACGGTAGACCCCTGCTTAGGCATCGAGTTTCGCGGGGTGGGCACAGGGTGCATTCGCAACTGTGTGAACAGCCGTCAGCACCCCTGCTCGTCGCAGTCGCTGGGTGTGCATGCCTGCGGGCAGGTGATTAGCGGCGCGTTCTGGCAGACCTGGCTGGAGATGCGCAACCGCTACTCCAATAATCAGCAGTTCGCCCTCGATCGGGTGCGCGAATGGTATCTGAACAGTATCCTGATACGCCCGACGGGTATCTCTCCGCAGATTACTATCGATGTGCTGACCTTAGACGACAACGACGGCGACATTTACAACGGTACGCCGCACTATGTGCAGATAGCGACGGGCTTTGCGCGACACAACCTGCCCGCGCCACAGCTGGATTGGCTACGCATCGAGCCGCAGACGCTGCCGGATGCGGTCGTCGCGCCGGCGATTCCGGGCAGCCTCGCACAACCCCTGATGCGCTTTATCGTGCGCGTGAGCGACCTCACGGGGCAACGCGATATGAACGCCGTGTTCCTGCACTATCGTGTGAATCGAGGCGCGTGGCAGACCGTGCGCATGAACCGCGTGGGCAACGACCGAGCCTTTACAGCAGTTCCTGTGCCCCCGTGCGGCAGTAGCTTTGAGTACTACATCGAGGCACGCGACACCCAAGCCCGTTCGACCTTCTACCCGCGTGCGGGCGCAAATGCGCCCCTTAATACACTCGCAGCGACGAGTATGCAGGTCGTTCTCGAAGACACCTTTGAGACCAGCCTCGGCTGGAGCGTCCAGAACGACTCGTCGCTGACAGCAGGCGCGTGGACGCGCGGCGTACCCCGCGGCACCTCTCTGAATGGACAACCTGCCAATCCTGGCAACGACTCGCCGGATCCAGGTGCCAACTGCGCCTTCACGGGGCAAGGGAGTCAAGGCGGTTCGGTCGGCGAAGCGGATGTGGACGGCGGTCCCACGCACCTCGTTTCGCCTGTGATTAACCTCGCAGGTGCGGACGCGATTATCGAGTACTACCGCTGGTTCTTTAACGGGACTGCGCTGAACGACGCTTTCTGGGTGGAGGTGTCCAACGACAACGGAGCCACATGGACACGCGTGGAGACGGTGACCTTCACTGGTAGCGAGAACCAGTGGGTACGCCGCAGCTTCCGAGTAGGCGACTATGTAGCGCCGACTGCCCAAGTGCGCGTCCGCTTTGGTACCAGCGACAACCCGAACGACTCTATCGTAGAGGCGGGCGTCGATCACTTCGTGGTGCGGCGTATCGTCTGTCCGTGAGGCAGATGAGATTCCTAACTCGCTCGGAATGACAGTTGTTTCTTCATTCCGAGCGAAGATGAGGGACCTGAGATAGCGCACGCCCTAAGCTTGTAGGAGCGGTTGTAAACCGCTCCTACACTGCTTTCGCCTGTTCCACAATCCGCTGAGCAATCAGCGCGATTTCGGGGTTCAGCACGCCTTCGGGTTGTGCGCCGGTGTGGAGGCAGTTCAGGAAATATTCGGGGGCGTTGCGTGCGCCTTGGGGCATGGGGGTGGGTTCTTCGAAAGACACCTCTGTGCCGCGCCTGTGGATGCGTAGTTTGCCGTCCACCACACCTGCGGTCGCTTCGGTGCCGTACACGATGGGGTTGGGCGCGCCGTCGGAGCCGATTTGTGACCATGTGGCTTCCAACACGGCAATCGCCTTTGGATAGCGCGCGATGACGATAGCATTATCGTCGGCGATGGGGTAGTCTTTGGTTAGGTTGCCGCGCGTTGCCAGTACGGTTTCAGGTTCGCCCAGTAGATACGCGCTCATCACTGCGCCGTAGCAGGCGAAATCGGCTAATGCGCCCGCGCCGTTCAGGTTCTCGTCGTACAGCCAAGCCACAAAGTACGGGTCGCAACCGATTTCGCGTGGTCCGGCGTGCCCTGCACGGAACCGAAACTCGAAGATTGCGCCGAAGTCGCCCCGCTTGGCGCGCTCCAGCAGGGTCTGAAGGGCGGGATTCCAGCGCGTGGGCCAGTTAATCATCAGCAGTCGGTTCGCGCTGCGGGCGGCTTGCAGCATCCGTTCGGCGTCGGCGAGGTCAGCCGCCATCGGCTTCTCTACCATCACATGCGCGCCGTACCTGAGTGCTTCGATCGCGATTTCCGCGCTGGTGCGGTTGTCGGCACACGCCAGCACAACGTCAGGCTGCTCGGATTCCAGCATCGCGCGCCAGTCGGTGTAGGCGCGTTGGAATCGGCTCTGGGCGCGTTCCAACAGGGGTGTGGCGTCGGCGACGGCGGTCAGCTCCACCTCCGGCTGCGCTGCCCACTGCTCCAGCAAGCCCCACACATGCCCGTGCGTTAGCCCTGCAACCGCTAGCTTAATTCTCATAGCGTTCTCCTTCGGTCAATCATACATTCTGCACGCTCGGCTTGGTTAGCCCGAACGCTGCGCTTAGTTTCTCCACGACTTCAGGAGCGCGTTCGGCTTCGATGAGGCATGTGATACGGTTGTGCGCGTCGCTCATCTGCTCAATCGCCACACCCGCCTCGTACAGCACTTCCGCGACAGTGGCGAACACACCGTGCAGCTCGCGCATGTTCTGAGCGAAGATGGAGACCATCACACGGCGGGGTTTCACCGAGACACGAAATCCTTCGGCTTCCAGCAGCGCACAGGCGCATTCGGCGACTTCGGCATTCACGCCGAAACTCAGCCCTGCGCGCTGCAACTTAATCAGAAAGATGGGAATCTCCGCCTCGCGCAGCAGGTTCAAGATTCGTTGGCGTTGCACCGTGAGGCTCTCCGCTTGGGGCGCGCGCACGAACAGATAGGTTACTTCTGCCGAGACGGTAATCGCGCTCACGCCGCGCTCGCGTTCGAAACTTACACGCTCGCCCTGAACAATCGCCCAGCCCTCCTGCATCGTGAGGGAAGTATACCTAAAACCCCGCCCACTCGAAGTACGCTTGTATCCAGCCCGATAGCGCACCCCCAAAGAGCATGGTGACCAGCGCACCCACCGCCAGAAACGGACCGAACGGCAACATTGTGGGCGTCTCTTCAAAGGTGTCGTCGGCAAGTTCTTCTTCGGGTTGACCAAGCGAGGCGTACACGCGCTGCTGCACACGGCGGGGCAGCAAAGTAATCAGCGCGTCCACCCAAAGCGTGTAGAGCGCACACCAGAGCAGAAGACTGCCCATCGGTTCAGGGGGCAAAGGTTCGCCCATATCATCCTTGTCTTCAGCGTGATGGGCAGCGCTGGCTTGGCGGGCGCGCCAGAGCGTCCACAAGCCCCCCAGAATCGCCCCCGCCGCGATGGAGATGGCGAACGCGGTCAGCATGCCGGGCGCAAGCAACAGCGCGCCCATCCCACGCACGAGCTTGATATCGCCGTGTCCCATCGCATCCTTGCGAAAGGCAATCCGCCCCAGAATCGCAATTAGGCTAAACAGCCCTGCCCCAATGAGTGCGCCTAGCGCGGCGTTGCGCAGGCTCAACACACCCAGCGACGCCCAGTTCCAGTCGGTCGGCATACCTGCCAGCAAGCCTGCATGCAACAGCCCCAAAATCAGCAACGCCACATTCAACTCGTCGGGAATGATATAGTGCTGCAAATCGATGAAAAAGATGGCAATTAAGACCGACGCCGACAGTGCATAGAACACGAACCGCAGGGGCGATTCGCCCACAATCAGCCACTGATACCACAGCCAAGCCCACACGCCCGCGTTCCACAACTCCACCAGAAAGTAGCGCAGGGGGATCCGCGTGCGGCAGTAGCGACACTTGCCTGCTTGAAACAGATAGCTCAGCAGCGGGAATAAATCCAGCAGTCCCAACCGATGTCCACAGGCGGGGCAGTGCGATGGCGGGAATACGATCGAAAGGTTTCGGGGCAAGCGGTAGATTAGCACATTCAAGAAGCTGCCTACCGCTGCCCCGAACGCCACACCGAAAACGATGCTCCACGCAGGAAGCATTAACTCTGGTTCTGGCTGAGGTTCGAGATCACCTCAATCATCGGCAGGAACATCGCAATCACGATGAAGCCGACGATGAAGCCCAGCAGCACAATCATCACCGGTTCAATCGCCGCTGTGAGACTGGCGATTGTCATCTCCACCTCGTTCTCGTAGAAGTCGGCGATTTTGTTCAGCATGTGGTCGAGCGAACCTGACTCCTCGCCTACGCTAACCATATGCACTACCATCGGCGGGAACATCTTGCTGCGCTGAAGCGGGTCGGCGATTTTCTCTCCTTCTCGGATACGCGAGCGGGATTCGATTACTGCGTCCGATACGACCGAGTTGCCCACCACGCCCGCGACGGTCTCCATCGCCTGCAGAATCGGCACGCCCGATGCCAGTAGTGTGCCCATCGTGCGGCTGAAACGCGCCATCACGATTTTGTGGTGCAGCGGTCCGAACACAGGAATACGCAGCTTCACCCTATCGGCGACGCGCCTGCCCACGCGCGTACTCACGAACAGCTTGTACGCGATGAGAATCACGATTACCGAGATGACCACCACATACCAGCGTTGCGTAAAGAGCGCGCTGAGGTCAATCAGGAACTGCGTCATCGCAGGCATCTCCTTGATACCGAGTTCCTTGAACAGGTCGGCGAACTGCGGCACAAGCCACGTCACAAGGAAAATCACAATACCAATCGCCGCGAGCAACACGATAACGGGGTAGGTGAGCGCGGAGCGGATTTTGCGTCGCAGCTCCACATCCTTTTCCAAGAAGCCCGCGATGCGTTGGAGCGACTCCTCCAGCACGCCGCCGACCTCACCTGCGCGAATCAGACCGATAATCAGCTGGCTGAACGCTTTCGGGTGGCGTGCCATCGAGCGGGAGAGGCTCTCACCCGATTCGACGCGGGCGGAGAGGTCCATCAGGATTTTGCGCAGGCGAGCGTTGTTCGTTTGCGCCTGCAACACATCCAAACAGCGAATCAGCGACACGCCAGCGTCCAGCATCGTGGAGAACTGACGTGAGAAGATAGCAAGGTCGCTCAGTTTTACGCGCCCGTAGCCGCCGGCGGGCACGCGCGGCGCTTTGCGGTCTTCGGTAACCTCCAGCACCTGCAGCCCTTCCGCCTGAAGCCGTTTTTTGAGTTCTTCGGCGTTGGGCGCTTCGACCTTGCCCTGTCGGGTTTGCCCGTTAGCGTCTCGAATCGTATAGTTGAAGTACGGCATCGTCGGCTTGCCTCCTTAGCGTCCGCGCGGGGGCGGCGTGGTTCCCGAAGTGCCCGGCATCCCACCCGGCGCAATCATCTTGCGCAGCTCGTCGGGGTTAATCGCCCGCGACATCGCCTCTTCGTAGGTCACCCAGCCCTTCACGTACAGGTCGCGCAGCGACTGATCCATCGTCTGCATGCCCATCTGTCCGCTGGTCTGAATCATGGTGTGGATCTGGTGAGTCTTGTTCTCGCGGATGAGGTTGCGGATTGCGGGCGTCGCAATCATCACTTCCACCGCGGGCACGCGCCCAGGCTGACCCGCGCGAGGCAGCAGCTGCTGACTAATAATCGCCTGCAAGTTGTTCGCAAGCTGAATGCGAATCTGCTCCTGCTGACCCGGCGGGAACACGTCCACGATACGGTCAATCGACTCGGCAGCGTTGTTCGTGTGGAGTGTGGCGAACACCAAGTGTCCCGTCTCGGCGGCGGTGATGGCGAGCTGAATCGTCTCCAAATCGCGCATCTCGCCGACCAGAATCACGTCGGGGTCCTCACGCAACGCCGAGCGGAGCGCAGCCGCGAACGACTTGGTGTCCTGCCCCAACTCGCGCTGATTGATGATGCTGGACTTGTGCTGGTGGAGGTACTCAATCGGATCTTCAACAGTAATGATATGCACGCTGCGCTCGGTGTTGATTTGGTTAATCATCGCCGCGAGCGAGGTGGACTTACCCGACCCTGTGGGACCTGTCACCAGGATCAGTCCGCGCGGGCGGCGTGTGAGTTCTTCCAGCACGGGTGGCAGGTTCAAGTCGCGCACAGTAGGCACGCGGGCGGGAATCAAGCGGAATGCCGCCGCCACTGCGCCCTTGTCCTTATACACATTCACACGGAACCGCGCGATTTTGTGCAGGCTGTAGGAGAAGTCCAGTTCGTAGTTCGTTTCGAACTTTTGGATCTGTTCGTCGGTAAGGATTTCGTACATCATTCGCTGCGTCTGGGTGGGCTGCGCTTTTTCGTAATTGAGTCGCAGCAGTTGCCCGTCGACTCGAATCACAGGTTCTACGAACGGGCACAGGTGCAAGTCGGACGCGCCCTTCTCGGTTACGATTTGCAACAGTTCGTCGATATGGGCGTCCTCGAGGCTGCGCGGCTGCGCTACGGCGGGCTGCGTCGCAGTTGGCGTCGCAACGCCACCTGCCGGCATGCTCGGCATCGCTACGGTTGGCGTTTGGTTCATATTCATGGTTTAGTGAGACCTCCTCAGTATTAATAAAATCCTGCGGTAAAGACCACGCGGCGCACTTCGTCGGGAGTGGTCATGCCTTCCAGTACCTTAACCAAGCCGTCCTCGCGTAGCTCTTTCATGCCGTTCGCTTTGGCGGCTTCTTTGATGTCGGAGAGTGGCGCGCGGCGCACGATGAGTTCGGCGATTTCGGCGTTAACCACCATCAACTCGTAGATACCGACGCGCCCCGCGTAGCCGCGTCCGCGGCAGTGGTCGCAGCCCACGCCTTCCCAGATGGTCACCATCTGGTCGGGGTTTTCGATTTGGAACCCGAAGGCGCGCAGGTCGGCGGCGGGGATTTCGCGCGGTTCCTTGCAGTGCTGACACACACGGCGGGCAAGGCGTTGCGCCATCACGCCCGTCACGGTCGCAGCAATCAGGTACGGCTCCACGCCCATATCCACCATACGAATCACGGCGGACGGCGCGTCGTTCGTGTGCAGCGTCGACAACACCAAGTGTCCTGTCAGCGACGCTTCAATCGCAATCTCCGCCGTCTCCAAGTCGCGCATCTCGCCCACCATGATAATGTCGGGGTCTTGACGCAGGAACGCGCGCAGTGCGCTCGCGAAGGTCAAGCCCGCCTTGCGGTTCACCTGCACCTGCGAGATGCCTGGCAGCTGGTACTCAATCGGGTCCTCAATCGTCAGGATGTTCTTTTCGACGGAGTTGAGCTTGTGAAGTACCGAATACTGAGTGGTCGTCTTACCCGAACCTGTGGGTCCGGTGGAGAGCACCATGCCCTGCGGCTGAATAACCAGCTCTTCGAGGCGGGCTTGAGTTTCGGGAGTGAAACCGAGTTTGTTCAAGCCCAACAGCACGCTGGTCTTGTCCAGAATACGCATAACGATTTTTTCGCCGTGGGGCGTAGGGATGGACGACACGCGCAGGTCGTAGTCTTTTTGATTGTAGCGGATAGGGATACGTCCGTCTTGGGGCAGGCGTTTTTCGGCGATGTTCATCTCCGCCATAATTTTATAGCGCGAGATGAGGGGGGCTTGCACATACTTGGGCAGTGAGAGGGCTTCGTGCAGCACGCCGTCAATTCGGTAGCGCACGCGCAGGTTGCGCGGCTGTGGCTCCACGTGGATATCGCTGGCGCGTTCGTTGATGGCTTGCTGAATGATGGTGTTCGCCACGCGCACGATGGGCCCCTCTTCCGCTTCGCGCAGGGCGGCTTTCTCGTCGTCTTCAGTGTCGCCGCGCGCACTGTAAGCAGCGACATCGGTCATCACGCTGCCGCGCAGGTCTTGAGGGCGGGTAGGTGCACCTCCGTCGGTTGGGGCGGGCGTCGCGCCATCGGCAGCGACCGCCGAGCCGCCGTAGGCTTTGCGAATGGCGTCCTCAATCGCGCCCGGCGCAGCAATTACCTGGCGCACCATGCAGCGCGAGTTCACTCGCACGTCGTCAATCGCCATCACGTTGTTGGGGTCAGCCATCGCCAGATACAAAATGTTGCCGTCTTTCTTAACGGGGATAACGTTGTAGCGCTTGGCGATGTGCTCCTTGACCACGTTCAACGCGGACGGCTCAGGCTGCACGCGATCCAAATCGACAAAGGGCATTCCCAGCTCAAAGGCTTTCGCTTCGTAGGCATCGCGCTCGCTCACCACCGCCTGGTCGACTAGGATCTGTACCAGGTCTTTCCCTGTTGACTGTTGTACTTTGCGCGCGTCTTCCAGCTGTTCTTGCGTAACCAAGCCCTTCTCCAGCAGGTATTCGCCTGCTGTTCTGCGTGTCATAGCCATATGTTATCGCTCCTACCCATAGAGTCCCTACCGCTCGTGCTTGAATTATAGCATATTTTACACGCGCGTGTGGTACAATATTCAGCAGGCGGGAAATGATTCCTGCAGATTTTAACGGAGGACCACAAAAATGCGAATGGTATGGTTGGTGGGATTGGCGGTGACGATTGCACTGGGCAGCGCACAAACGGGCGCGCGCACGCAACGCGGGGCAAGCCAACAGGATGACGGGCGCGTGCCTATCGCGCAAGCCGCACAGGAAATCGCACAGAAATTCCAAGTGCAAATAGTTGTAGACCCGAACCTGACCACGCGCGTAGTGCCAACGCAGGCAGACACCTTAGAGCGCGCGCTGGACGAACTAACTGCGAACGCGCGGGATGTGGTGTGGCGCAAGGTGTATGTGAACCGCGTGTTAGGCGCGGAGCCGAACCCGGAACAGATTCTCAGCTCGGTGCGTGCACTGCTCAACATCGAACTGGGCGGCGTGCTGGTGGTCAACCCACGAACGTCCACACTTAACTCGTTCCGCACGAATATCCCCGTGCCGCAGGACTTAGAGCAGACGCTGGAGCAGATCCAGCCGCCCTTTAGCTCCAAACCTGTGTATGTGATTCTGAACCCGCGTCAACAGCCTGCTACCGCACTGCGTGGCACCAAAATGGAGCAGTTCGCGCAAATGCAGCAGCAACTGTTCGACCTGCTGGCGCAGATGGCCCCTGAAGAGCGCAGCCAAGCCTTGCGTGCCGGCATGAACATGTGGATGAACGCCGACCCCAACCTGCGCAACCAGATGATTTTTGAGGGGATGCGCATGTCTTTTGAATACTGGCAGACCCTCTCCCCCGACCAGCAGCGCGAGATGTTCGAGATGGGGCGCAAGTTCTTCGAACAGTACATGGGCGGCGGAGGCGGCTACTAATACCTGTCGGAGCATCCGCGACGTTGCGGTTGCAGGCTCTTGTGGGGCGCGTCGCGGACGCGCCCCTACATTTTACAAGGTATACTGTTTGATAGCCATGCGACTGACCTACGACTTAGAAGTCGACGCACCCTACATTCGGTTGATAGAAACCATACTCGATAGAGGGAGGGCGCGATGGAACCGACCATGACCAACCAAGAACCAACTGCTGCGCAGGAGCCAACCGCGCCTGAACAAAACGAGCTGCAGGCGCGGATTGCAGAGTTGGAGCAGGCTTACGAAGAGCAAAAAAATCTATACTTGCGCACGCTGGCGGATTTCCAAAACTACCGACGCCGCCAGCACGACGAGATGGAACGGCAGCGCGGGTTGCTGCTGGAATCGCTGATGGAAGACCTGCTGCCGATTCTGGACAACTTTGAGCGCGCGTTGCAAGCGGCGGAGGCAACACGCGAGCTGGAGCCGCTGATGGAAGGCGTGCGGATGACCGAACGGCAAATTAAAGCTCTGCTGGCGCGTTACGATATTCACCCGATTATCGCTGTGGGGCAGCCGTTCGACCCGAACCTGCACGAGGCAATCCAGCGCGTGGAATCCGCCGAGTACGAAGACAATATTGTGATAGACGAAGTGGAGCGCGGCTATCGGATGGGCGAGCGCGTGCTGCGCCCCAGCCGTGTGATTGTGGCGAAACGCCCCGAACCGACGCCCAACCCGGGCTTGGATGTGCAGGCATGAGACGCTATTTCGGAACCGACGGCGTGCGCGGCGTGGCGAACGAACTACTCACGCCGGAATTCGTGATGCGCTTGGGACGCGCGATTGGACAGCAACTGTTGGAGACCACGCCGCATGACCCGCCGCGCGTGCTGATTGGGCGCGACACGCGGCGTAGCGGCGCAATGCTGGAAGCTGCCTTAGCCAGCGGGCTGTGCGCCGTGGGCGTGTACGCGACCTCTGCGGGCGTCGTGCCTACTCCTGCCGTCGCTTACCTCGCGCGTGAGGGGCACTACGACTTGGGCGTCGTAATCTCTGCCTCGCATAACCCCGCCCGCGACAACGGCGTGAAACTCATCGGCGGCGACGGCTATAAGTTCCCCGACGAGTACGAAGCGCAAATCGAAGCCCGTCTGCAAGACGCCCCCGAACCGTTCCCCTACCCGCCACCTGACCGAATCGGCTTGTGGCAATTCGAAGAGCGTGAGAGCGAACAGTATTTGCTCTATTTGCTGCACACTATGCGCGAGTTGACGAGCGAGCGCGAGCCGCTGCGCGGCGTGCATATCGTTGTGGATTGCGCCAACGGCGCGGCAAGCCAATACGCCCCCGTCGTACTGCACGAACTCGGCGCGAAAGTGAACCTGTATGGGGGCGAACCCGACGGCGACAACATCAACTTGGGCTGCGGCTCGACCCACTTGGAAACTTTGCAACGCGCGGTGCTGGAGACCAACGCCGATTTGGGCGTGGCGTTCGATGGGGACGCCGACCGCGCCCTGTTCTGCGACGAGAACGGCGACCCTATCGACGGCGACGCTATTATGACCCTGTGGGCAATCACCCGCTATCGGCAGAACGCCCTCCACCCACCCCTCGTCGTCGCTACCGAGATGAGCAACCTCGGCATGCAGCGACGCCTCGAAGCCGAAGGCATCACCCTGCAGCGCACCAAAGTCGGCGACCGCTATGTGGCGGAGGCGATGCGAGCGACTGGCGCACTCGTCGGCGGCGAGCAGTCAGGGCATATCATCTTCAGCGAGCGCGCCACCACCGGCGACGGACTCATCACCATGCTCGAAACGCTGGGGCTGTATCTGCACTACCAAAAGCCGTTCTCCCAAATCGCGCACCCGTTCGAGCCGTATCCGCAGAAACTAATCACTATCCCCGTTCATGATAAGCACGCATGGCAGTCGCATCCGACCATCCAAGAGCGCATTCGCACGGTGGAGGCGATGCTGCATGTGCGCGGCAGGCTCAGTGTGCGTGCCTCAGGCACCGAAAACGCTATCCGTGTGATGGTCGAAGCCGAGACGATGGATCTGGTGGAAGAAGCGATTACGCCGGTCGTGCAAGTCATTCGGGAAACGCTGGCGTAGCATCGCTTTGGGGTACAATTTAGCCACGCTAAATATTGGCGCAGGAGACCGACGATGCCTATGGTAACCCGCGAGCATGTTTTGGACGCCCTGAGGAATATTATCGACCCCGATTTGCATCGTGATATCGTGTCGCTGGGCTTTGTGAAAGATGTGGTGATTTGCGACGGCGCGGTGAAGGCTGTAATTGAACTCACTACGCCCGCCTGCCCTGTGAAAGACCAGATGAAGACGGAAGCCGAGCAGCTGATTGCGCAGATTCCGGGCGTGTCGGCGGTGAATGTGGAGATGACGGCGCAGGTGCGTGGGCGCAGCGTTGCTCCTGAAGACCTGCTGCCCGAAGTAAAACACGTGATTGCCATCGCCAGCGGTAAGGGGGGCGTGGGCAAGTCGACGGTCTCGGTGAACTTGGCAGTTGCGTTGGCGCAGTCGGGCGCGAAGGTGGGACTGCTGGACGCCGATATTTACGGTCCCAGCATCCCCAAAATGCTGGGCTGTCAGGGCGAGCATCCGCTGGTGGAGTCGGGGCAGATTATCCCGATACGGCGCTACGGCGTGTCGGTGATGTCCATCGGGTTCCTGCTGGAGGAAGACCAGGCGGCAATGTGGCGCGGTCCGATTGTGGCGGGCACGGTGCGCCAGCTGTTCGCGGATGTGCGTTGGGGCGCGCTGGACTACCTGTTGGTGGACTTGCCGCCGGGCACAGGCGACGCGCCGATGACCACCGCGCAGATTGTGCCCCTGACGGGTGTGGTGATTGTGATGACCCCGCAGGCGGTGGCAGCCTCGATTGCAGGCAAGTCGGTCGCGCTCTTCAGGCGGCTGAACGCGCCTATCTTGGGCGTGGTGGAGAACATGGCGGAGTTCGTGTGCCCCCACTGCGGCGAGCGCACGGCGATTTTTCCGGGTCCGGGCGCGCGTGTGTTCGCGGAGAAGCTCGGTGCGCCGTTTCTGGGGTCAGTGCCGCTCGACCCGACGGTTAGCGTCGCCAGCGACTCAGGTCAGCCTGCTGTGATTGCCGCGCCCGATTCAGCGCAGGCGCAGGCGTTTCGGGAAATCGCAGGCAAACTCGCAGCGGAAGTGAGCGTGGCGAGCCTGGTAGGGTAGTCCGCCTTTGTGGGAACCTACCACTCTCTCAATCGTGCCGATGTTGGTACACGCCCACGGGATGCCCATAAAGTTCTTCCAGGAGGGGCATTTGGAGAATCTCCTCGGGCGCGCCCGTGCAGATGAGGCGATGGTGGATGCACACGACTCGTGTGGCGTAGCGACTGACGACGCTCAGGTCGTGCGACACTATCAGCACGCCCATCCCCTGCTCGGCGCGGAGGCGTTCGATGAGTTCATAGAACTGCAGGCGCACGCCGACATCGATTCCTGTGGCGGGTTCATCCAGCAGCAGAAGTTTGGGTTGTAGGGCGAGCGCGGCGGCAATCACCACACGCTGCAGCTCGCCCCCCGACAACGTACGCACGGGCTTATCCAGTAAGTGAATCGCATCGACAGCTTGGAGAATAGTGCGCAGCTGCTCTGGTTTTTGTGCTCGCTCGCCCAGCAACGCCCACAGCAACTCGCGTGTGAGCAGGGGCATCGTGCGGTCGAACTGCAACGCCTGCGGCACATAGCCAATCTGTTGACGTTCCGCACGGCTGAGTTTTTCAGGTGGCTTACCAAGCACCTGCACGCGACCCTGATACGGCAGCAATCCCAACAGCACGCGCAGCAGGGTCGTCTTGCCCGCTCCGTTGGGACCGATGAGCGCAATCGTCTCGCCTGCTGATAGCTCCATCGACACGCCAGTCAGGATGGCGCGTCCACCCAGAGTCACATCCAAGTCCGAGACGACGATTAGCGGGGGCATCGTGCGCCTCACTTACGGCGCGGCGACTCGTACATCGCGAACGCGTTGTGGTTGTGAATCGACTCAATCGACTCGCACTCCACGCGGAAGCCGCTGAGCTCCTCGCGTTCCGAGAGGCGCAACGCCAGCTCGCGCGCCACATCCTCCACAAAGCGGGGATTTTCGTAGCTGTACTCGGTTACGAACTTCTCGTCAGGGCGTTTCAGCACGGGGTAGACCAGCGAGCTTGCCGATTCTTGCACCAGCGGCAGATACTCATCGGGCAGGCGCGGGAGCTTATCCTTCGTGTGGAGCCACATGCGCACCAGCGCACGCTGGTTGTGTGCGCCGTATTCGGAAATCGCCTTGCTGCAAGGACACAGCGTCATCGCTGGGAACACGAAGTGGCTGATAGCAAACGACGCACCGTTGTTGAGTTTGCATCCCCATTCCACTTCCACATCGAGCCAGCCGAGCGTTTGGGTTACGGGCGCGGGCACTTCCAAAAAGTAGGGAAACTGCATCCGCATCTGCGCCGCGCGGCTGCCTAAGCGGTCGCGGGTCTCTTCCAGTAGGTTTTTCACCTCAGCAGGCGTGCGGGGAACAGACGCCCACTCATACAGAGTAGCAACGAGTCGGCTCATATGTGCGCCGCGCTGCTCGGCGTCGATATCCACGCTCAAGTCGGCAACAGCGATAACTTGCTGCACTGCATCCAAAGGGGTACGCACCAGCACAGGCAGCCGCAATCCGCGAATACCAACCGCATGCAGTGCCACGCCGCGCGAGTCCTGTTCCGAAGCGACGTCCGGCAACGATACACGAGTTTTCATATCGGAAGAATCATACCCGATAGGTGTAAGTTTTGGGAATCTCTACTGGCAGGAGTCCGTTGTTTCGCTCCGAAAGAGAAGTTGCATCGCGCGCCTGCTCGTATTTGTGGGCGGAGCGATACCCCGCGATGCTTGGGAGGAACCATTATGGCAACGATGCGGGCGAATGTTTTCCGCGATGTGATGCGGTTCGGTATCGAGGAAGTGCCTGTCCCCACCCCTGGTCCCGGCGAAGCGCTGATTCGAGTCACGTTGACCACCATCTGCGGCACCGATGTCCATATCGTCAAGGGCGAATATCCCGTGCGCTCTGGGTTGATTATCGGACACGAGCCAGTCGGCGTGATCGAGGAGGTTGGTCCAGGCGTCACGGGCTACGCGCCGGGCGACCGCGTATTGGTGGGCGCAGTAACTCCGTGTGGGCAGTGTCGTGCGTGTCTGTCGGCGCAGTGGGCGCAGTGCGGACACGGAACCGGCTATCAGGCGATTGGTGGCTGGCGGTTCGGCAACACAATCAACGGCGTGCAAGCGGAATACGCCATCGTGCCGAACGCGCAAGCGAACCTCGCCAAAATCCCCGATGAACTCACCGATGAGCAAGTCGTGCTGCTGGCGGACATCGCCTCGACGGGCTTCAGCGGGGCTGAGTCGGCCCCTGTGCACATCGGCGACGCAGTGGTGGTGTTTGCTCAGGGACCGATTGGACTGTGCGCAAGCATCGGCGCGCGACTGATGGGGGCGGCACTGGTGATTGGCGTCGACAGCGACCCGCATCGCCTCGAGTTCGCCAAGCGGATGGGCGTCGATGTCGTGTTGAACCCGCAGGAGTGTGACGTCATCGCCGAGATTAAGAAACTCACCGACGGCGGCGCAGATGTGGCAATAGAGGCGCTCGGCTTGCAGGAGACGTGGGAGAACTGCTTGCGCAGCCTACGTCCGGGCGGTGTGCTGTCCAGCTTAGGCGTCTACAGTGGCAAGCTCCAGATTCCCTATGAGACCTTCGGCGCAGGACTGGCGGACATCAAAATCGTCACAACCCTCTGTCCGGGCGGTAAGGAGCGTATGCGCCGTCTGATGGAGATGATTCGCACACACCGCGTCGACCTGACCCCGCTGCTGACTCACCGCTTCAAACTGGACGACATTCGCGAAGCGTATGAGGTGTTCATGGAGCGTCAGGACGGCGTGATGAAAGTCGCTATCAGCCCAAATTAGAGCCCAAAGCGCTGCGCGAGGAGGTGCCTCGCGCAGCGCGTCCTTCCTTCCCTGAGGCTGATTTACGCTGCCGCCGAATCTACCATCTCATTCACTGCACGGACACTCACCACGCGATCGAGGCGAATCTCCATGTAGTCAGTAATCAGGCAGATGCCATAGAGTGGCACAAATGAGACGTCGGATATGAACAGATTCCGCTCTTGCACTTCCCCGCGCCGGTCGCGCCAGGCGACCGTACATTCCATGCCAACATACTGTTGAGCCTCATTGAACGACATGGTAGAACCTCCCCAAAGTGGTTTTCATGGGAGATTCTGCCCTATTGTGCGCGATTCCGCACTGAACGGAATACGGGATTTCACAACCACTCACTCAGTACTCTCTATCGTCCGAAACAGCGGATCCAGCACTTCAGAATACTGGTGTTCAATCGCAGCGAAAGTTAAATCCAGCGCGAGCGTCCAAAGGAGCATCACGGCTTTCTCGGCGGGCAAGTCCAGTACATCCACGAAGAACTCTTTCATCACCTCTTCGTAGGTGCGCGCGTTCTCGATGGGCATTTCGTAGCGCTCGTTATACCGGCGCTGATTGTCCCACGCCTCTTGCTGGAGTTTGTCCAGAAACTCGCGCACATTCGCAGGCGTGGCGTTTTTCAGGTTCGGTCCGAACTCGGCTTCAATACGTTGTTTGAACTCATCTAATCGCACCGGCGCACCTCATGCATATTGTACCTTGAAATCGGGCTAACTGGGGCGAGTTAGAAGGGCTTGCAGGGTGTTCCAGCCGCCGATTCGCGCGTAGCAGGGTAGGTCTAACGAGTCCATTTCGGGAATGCCTTGTGCGTCCAGCGGAGTTTGAGCGATAATGCAGGCGATGGCGCACAGGATTGTCCACTCGCCCTGCGCGACGACGATCAGCTGCGCTGTGCGAGGGCGCAGGCGCAGGAGGAGGCTCAGCACTGCGCGGGCGCGCGCCGTGTCGGGGGTGAGGTTGTAGGTTGAGAAGTAGGCGTAGTCGCTGGTTGGAGCGGTGCGGGGTAGTTCAGGCAATTGGAGGACATTATAGCGCGCGCGTTGCCAGCGGTGCGAGGCGGCGTCGCCGAAGATAATTGCAAGGCGCGATGGGCGAGCGGGGTGCAGGGCGTCCGCCCACGGTTCGGGCACGGGGTCGCTCAGAGCGGCTTCGGGGCGTTCCAGGCCCAGCATGCTCAGCAGCGCGTCGCGGGCTTCGCTTTTAAATCGGGCGGTGCGCCGCCAACGGGTCGCTGAACTGCGCGCCAGTTTTTGGTACAGGCGGAATAGTTCTTCGCCTATGGGGGCTTCGCTGGGCTTGGGCAATTCGTCGTCCCATACGCGCAGCGCAGGCAACAGCGACTCCCAGTTCAGCGTCGGGTCTTGAGGCGTGCGGGACAGCCCCCACAGGCGTGCCAGCCACTGGTAATAGGCTTCTCGCGGCGCACTACCCCACTGATGTCCCTCTTCGTAATGGGCGTGGGTGAGCGCTGTCTCGGCGTTGTGCAAGGCGTACACGTGCTGCAGGTAGGGCACAACCACAGCGGGGTTATCGCGCGTCCAGTCGCCTGAATCGGAAATCAGCATCAACAGGCGGGGCGCGGTCAGCGCGACGATTTCGGGGTTGCCCGCGAACAGGCGCAGCAGCGGCGCATTCTCGCAAACGCAGCCGCCCTGCATCACGCTGGAGACCATCTTCACGGGCGCGGCACAGGCGAGGCGCGGCTCCAACGCGCTCAGCAGAAAAGTTTGCGTGCCGCCTCCTGAGATGCCGTTGCAACCGATGCGCTTTGGGTCAATTTCGGGCTGGCGACGCAGCCACTCGAAGGCGCACAGGCTATTCCAGGTTTGCAATCCCGCGCGGCTGAAGCCCCAGCGTCGCCATTCCAGCGGCTCCGCACCGTAATGGGGTAGCTGGAACTGGTCGTTGTAGCCCAGCATGTCGTAGGTTAGCACGTACACACCCGCTTGCGCCAGTGCAACGGCGCGTAGGATATCAGGCTCGTTGAACCTACCGCGTTCGTAGTGCCCATGCGGTTGCAGCATGACGGGGGCACGCTTACCCGCAGGCGTTTCAGGGATAAACAGGCTGCCCGTGAGGTAGAAGTTCGTCAGGGTCTCCAGCGCGAACCGTTCGATGCGGAAGCCATCCCCGCGATGGGATTCGCGGCGCAGAACGCGTAAGGGCGCGGAGGGTAGGTTGGGCGTCAATCCCAACGCGAGGCGCAGGTGCGCTCGCAAACGTTGGGCGAAAGCGTCCCAACGAGCGCGATGGGCGACTCGTGTCTCGTCGGGCGGGTGGGGCGTGTCGTGCGTGCGCATCGAGCCCGGCTTGCTCATAGCGTTTTCAGGAAACGGCGCGTGCTGACGACCGCAGGCACGGCTTTGCCACGAATCTCTACCGCGCAGGGGGTTCCCACTTTGGTGTATTCAGTGGGCAGGTATACCATCCCGATACCCTGCTCTAAGGTGGGCGAGTAGACTCCGCTGGTGAGGACGCTGACGAGCTGCCCTTCGATGAGCACAGGGTAGCCCTCACGGGGCACACCGCGTTCCTGCAGTCGCACCCCCATCAGTTTGCGTGAGACGCCCGTGAGTTTGGCGTTTTGGATGACCTCCGCACCGATGTAGTCTGTGCGGTCGCTGACCAGCCAGCCCAAGCCTGCCTCGATGGGGTTGGTGTCGTCGGTGAGTTCGTGCCCATAGAGGTGGAGTCCCGCTTCCACGCGCAGGGTGTCGCGTGCGCCCAATCCGCATGGGGTCGCGCCCATCGCCAGCAACGCTCGCCACAGGCGCACGCCCACCTCAGCAGGGGCGATAAGTTCAAAGCCGTCTTCGCCCGTATAGCCCGTGCGTGCAGCGAACAGGCGTGTTCCCTCCCACTCCACGAAGGTCGCCCCGAAACGCGGCGTCGCGCCCAGCGGATAGTTCAGCAGCTCACTCAGGTGCGTCGTCGCTTCCGGTCCCTGAACCGCCAGCATCACGGTCTGCTCGGTTTGGTCGTCGATTTCGACAGGCATATCCCACTCCGCCCGCCAGCGGTGGAACCAGTTCAGGTCTTTCCCACGATTCGCTGCGTTGAACACCATCAGGTACTCGTCGGGCTGCAGTTCATAGATGATAATATCGTCCACGACGCCGCCGTGCTCGTTGGTCAGCACAGTGTATTGCCCCGTCATGGGCGCGACCTTGCGCAGGTCGGAAGGTACTAACCGATCCAGAAAAGCGCGTGCGTATCTGCCCCGAAAGTAGGCACGCGCCATGTGGCTCACATCGAACAGACCCCAGCATCGGCGCACGGCATGCGTTTCGTGGATAATCCCTGCGTACTGCACGGGCATCTCCCAGCCCGCGAACTCGACCATGCGACCGCCTGCCTGCAAGTGCGCGTCATAAAGTGCTGTGCGTTGCATACGCTATGGATTCGCAATCAGGCTGGAGAATCCTGTATGCCCTTGACGCCTCGCGTGCAGATGGGGTACAATTGTATAGTAAGGTCGGGGCGTAGCTCAGCATGGTAGAGCGCTCCTTTCGGGTGGGAGAGGTCGGCAGTTCGAATCTGCCCGCCCCGACCATGAGTCACTCCTCTATCCAAACGAATCTCGGTTCTGGCGCGTCCCCAAAATTTAATCGCACCAGCGGTCGAATCACCTGGTCTTGCATCACGCGCTCGGCAAGGTCGGCGCGGAGTGAACGGAGTTGAGTTTGCAGCACCTTTAGATGCACCTGTCCCAGCGCGAGGCTGCCGACGCGCTGCCCTTCGTCGGTGGTGAGGGTCTCGCCGAGAATGCTTTTGGCGATTTCGGCGTTGTGGTGGGCGATGGCTTGGGCGAAGCTTTCAGCACCGGACTGTTTGAACTCCAGTGCGTCCACTTTCACCTCTTCGGGCACGATGATGGCGGTTTCTTGCTGCACTTTGTCGAGGGCGCGCAGCAGCTCCTCTTGCTGCGCAGGGGGTAAGCCACGCCTGTAGACGCCAATCAGTGTGGGCGAAGCGTACTTCGCCAGAAACAGGTCCCACAGCTGCAGGATACGCTCCTTGCTGCGCCAAGCGCGGTAGGCGGCGCGCAGGTCGGATTCGCCTGCAGGCGACTCGTAGCGCGGGTTGTAGGCGTATACGATAAACTTCTCGCGGGGTAGGCTCAGCCGCTCGCCGTCGGGCGCGTACAGAATCAGCGATTTCAGGTTTCGATAGGCGTCCACTTCGTAGCGAAATAGCGCAGGGTTCTTCGCCTTGAAGCCCAGCAGTGTCCAGAGTCCCGCATAGGGTGGCTCGGCGCGCGAGGCGTACAGTTTTTCTAAGATGGCGACACCTTTCGCGAGAGCATCCAGTGTGCGCCATAGCAGGCTGAACACACCGCCCTGCATGGTCTGCAGACTCTGTAGCACGAATTCGTGGACGCGCTGCGCTTCGGGCGTGTCGTCGGCAGGCTCCAAGCGCCACGGGACGCTCAGCACGCCCCACCGCTTGAGGTTGAAGCATGCCTTGACGTGCGCGTCGGTCAGCATACGGTCGTAGACGGCGTAGCCGTGTTTGGCAAGCAGTTCGTCGTCGAATTCGGTCGCTTCGCGTTCGCCGTGCGTGTCGATTTCCACTGGCGCGTATTCACGAGCTAACTCGGTTTTGGGTTTGCGACGCCAGAGCATGGTGCCATCCTCCGTATCGGAAGGATGCGAGGGAACGTTGGGGGCAACGGGGCGACAGGAATTCATTGCACCTGCACGAAAACTTACCCGATGCTCTCACGCAGCGCAGTGTTTGCTCGGAATGGGATTGTGGCGAGTTCGCAGCCGTTGGCGGTGAGCGCGGGGTTGCATCTCCTGCGGAGCGGCGGTAGCTTTGTGGACGCGGCGATTGCGACTTCGGCGGTGTTGTGCGTGGTGGAGCCGTGGGCAAGTCATTTAGGCGGCGACGCTTTTGCATTGCTGTATGATGCTTCCAAACGGCAGACACTTGCGCTGAACGGTTCAGGGGCAGCCCCACAGACGGCGACGCCCGAGCGTTTTCCGAACGGCATTCCCCTACGCGGGATTATCGCCGCCACCGTGCCTGGCTTGGTGGACGCTTGGTTCCGCCTGCACGCGCAGTATGGTAGGTTGCCCCTGCCGCGCTTGCTGGAGCCAGCGATCGAGTACGCCGAGCAGGGCTACCCCATTAGCGAGCGCAAGGCGAACATCTGGCGCAACGCGAGTCGCTCGAATGACCTGCGCCCCGTGATACGCGGGCTGCTTGGGCAGGAGCGTGCCCCCCGCGCGGGCGAAACCGTGCGCTGCCTGGACACGGCACGCACGCTGAAAGCCATCGCCGCCGGCGGGCGCGACGCTTTTTACAAGGGCGAAATCGCGCGGCGCATCGTGGCGTTCAGCCGGGAGCAGAGCGGCTGGTTCGAACCCGACGACCTCGCCCGCCACGAGAGCGAGGTTCTGCAACCCCTGCGCGTGCGCTACCGTAACTACACGGTTCACGGGCAGCCTCCCGTATCGCAGGGGATCATCCTGATGGAAGCCCTCGCGCTGTTGGACGGCTACGACCTGAAGGCGATGGACGCCGTGCAGCGCACGCATCTAATGGTGGAAGCCATCAAGGCTGCTTTCGCCGACCGATGGGCCTACATGGGCGATCCACGCATGGTGAGCGCACGCGCCGAATCGCTGCTCGCGCCCGATTTCATTCGCGAGCGGCGCGCCGCTCTATCGATAGACAAGGCGCAAGCTGTGTATGCGCCTGGCAAACTGCGCGATACGAACACTACCTACTTTTGCGTCGCTGACAAAGAGGGCAACGCAATTTCGTTTATTCAAAGCGTCTATCACCCGTTCGGTAGCGGCGTGGTGGTGGAAGGCACAGGCATCCTGCTCAATAACCGCATGCGGGGCTTCTCGCTGAAACCCGATAGCCCGAACCGCCTGCAGCCCGGCAAACGCCCCATGCACACGCTGAACGCCTATCTGATTACGCGGGGCGAAGCGCTGGCGTATGTGGGGGGCACGCCCGGCGGCGACATTCAGGTACAGACGAACCTGCAAATCATCAGCCAACTCACCGACTTCGGGCTGGAGCCGCAACGCGCTATCGAGCAGCCCCGTTGGGCATGGCAGCCTGCGCAAAGCACTGACCCCTCGCCCGGCACATTAAGCATCGAAGAGCAAGAGGGCGATCTGCTGGAATCGCTGCGCCAGCGTGGGCATAGTGTGCGCACAACACCCCTCGGAACCCATCCAAGTAGTGTGCAAGTCATTCAGCGTTTGGAAAGCTGTTATTCCGCTGGTTCTGACCCACGCGCCGAAGGGCAGGCAGGAGGCTATTGAGGGGGCGAAGGCAAAATACGAAAGTACCGGCTTTAATAATTGAAGGCTCTCTCGTACCGTCCTCCATCGCCTGATAGACTCAACCTCCTCCAAGTAGATATGGTACTATTACCTCTGCATCTGCCCCTTGCGGAGGCATTGCACGGTCTCAGCGATGCGGTTCATGCGGGTAGCAGGCGTGCGTGCGCTCTCAATCCAGCGGAGATATGCCTTGCGGTAGAACGGCGCAATCGATTCAAAAAACGCTTGAGCATCCATATCCGCTTGAATTGCCTCGCGAATGTCCGTCGTCAGTTCGTCTACCAGCGGACCTTCCAAACGAAGATGACAGTTGACGTGCTGGTTCGGTTCAACCCCATTATCTTTCAGCCAAGTCGTGCCAAGAGGCAAGATAAACACTCCATCTTTTCGCTCAGCGCGTCCCCGAAAGGGATGACCTTCGATTTCGCCCGTGAGGTAGTAGTGCGACTTTTCGCCCCATCGTCGTGGAAGGTCGTCAGGCAGCACAACCCAGCAACGCGAACCGTGTTGCACGACAGGAGTAGTGAACTGTAGCGTTTGATTATTCATAGGTTGCTCCCACCTAAAGTTTACCTTAATTTCGCAACCACCTTGCTGGACACCGATTTTGCGCAGATGAGATTCCTGTTTCACCTAAGCGGACACCCTCTCTATGTACGAGAATCATAGGTTATTCCAAGCAGAGTGTGGAATCTCAGCTAGCCTCGCCTCAAGCGTGCTTTAGGCAGGAAATCACCAAGTGTAAACGAAATTCCGACGCATGCTCTCGCGTGGTGAGGCGCCTGCCTCCGATGAGATAGCGGCAAAATTGCACCCGTTCGCCGTCGGTACAAGACAGCGTGCTCTGTGTAGCGGCAGTCACCTGGCAGATGAGGCGAAAAGCGAGCAGGAGGTAACTGATGCGTAAACGCCGGCTTCGGAACTTGGCGGCGCACGGTGTGATTTTGATGCTGCTTGCGCTGTGGATGCTGCCCATCCTGTGGATGCTCTCTACCTCGCTCAAGCCCGACGACGAACTGTTCACGGAGAAGATTCGCTGGATTCCGCAGCGCATCGCGTGGGAGAACTACCAGAACGCGCTGACTACCTTTCCGTTCTGGCTGTATCTGCGCAACACACTGATTATCGCTGTGCTGATTGCGCTGGGCACAGTGCTGAGCTGCCTGCCGCCCGCGTATGCGTTCGCGCGGATGCGCTGGCGCGGGCGCAACTTCTGGTTCTGGGCGATGCTCAGCACGCTGATGCTACCTCCACAGGTCACGCTACTGCCTGTGTTTCTGCTCTTCCGCTGGCTGGGCTGGGTGGACACCTTCCTGCCGCTGATTGTGCCTGCATTTCTGGGCAACGCCTTTCTGATTTTCATGCTGCGCCAATTTTTCATCACGCTACCGCAAGAACTGATTGACGCCGCGCGGCTGGACGGCTGCAACGAGTGGACGATTCTGTGGCGGTTGGTCGCGCCTATGTCCAAGCCTGCGGTGGCAACGGTCGCGCTGTTCTCGTTCGTGTGGGCGTGGACGGACTTTATGGGACCGCTCATCTACCTCAACGACTCCAGCAAGTTCACCTTAGCGGTGGGGCTGCAATATTTTCTGGGACGGCACGGCGAGCAGTGGAACCTGCTGATGGCAGCGGCGACGGTAGTCACTGCACCGCTGGTGGTGCTGTTTCTGATTACGCAGCGGGCGTATGTGCGCGGGATTACATTGACGGGACTGAAAGGGTAGAATCTCGCGGGGTTATGATTGCACCGCGGTGGTGGTTCGATCTGCAACAGTACCGAGAACGCCTGCAGCAGTGTTCCGATGAGGAGCTGCTGGATGTTTACTTTCATATCCATCCGGTGCGGTATCAGTCGCACTATCTGTGTGTGTTGCGCGAGTTGCGCCGTCGGGGTATTAAGCCACAGATAGCCAATCGCCCGTTTGCGGAGATGCGCTGGGATTTGCCACAGTGGGTGGACGCGCTGGGCTGGTTGGGGCGGTCGCGTTGGGGTTCGCGCGTGGCGTTTGGGTTGTTGACACTGCTGCTGTCGCTGGTTCTCACAGGGCTGCTGCTTGCGCCGCTGTGGGTTGCGCTGAAACTGATACGATATCTGGATCCGTTCACGGCGTTTATAATGCTGATGGGCATGGTATGGGCATGGGGCGTGGGCGTGGGCGCGACTTGGCGTGCAGGCGCACGGGGCGGGTGGTTTCTGGTCGCCCTTATGGGCGGAAGTGTTGTGCTGTGGGGTTTCCTGCACACGCATACGTTCGGGCGGATTATCGAGGCGTTGCAGCAGCCGTTGCGGGGAGGCTCATTCGGAGCCTACTTATAATCCCCCGCCAGCAACGATGGGATGCCTACTATAATACACCCTTGCTATACCTGTCCAGATTCGGATTTCGTAGCGTCGGCGTCCCCGCCGACGAAACCAACCCCAACCGTAGCATCGGCGTCCCCGCCGACGAA
>CAYVKB010000023.1:0-32146 GCA_964451985.1 uncultured Fimbriimonadales bacterium
AAGAGATGTTGCTGGAGCCGCTGCCTGTGCGCGATGAGGTGGCGGAGGCACTTAAGTAATCTGCTTAGTTCAACTAGGTGAGCTATGGTGGTGCTGTTGAGGAACTCCATAGGATAGTGACTTTCCACGCGAACTGCTGCTTCTGGAGGGCGAGGCTCCCGCCGAGCCGTCCGTCGTTGCCTTTCTCGAGCAGAAAACGTTGAGTAGTTGACGGCTCGGCGGGAGCCTCGCCCTCCACGGGCGTTCAAGACTGGGTGCGTCTACAAAGTCAGTGAGGGAGTCCTCCACGAGTATCCCGCCTCGCCCCCCACGGGCGTGCAAGACGGGGTGTGTCTACGGTCGAACCCGTTGACTCGTGTTCCTAAACAGTCTTTGAGACAGAGCCCCCCGCCTTCGCCTTAGCAGGACACTTGTAAGTCGTGCAGCCACGCCGTTATGCTGAGGCGAGGGCGAGGAATCTCATATCGGTTTAGTACACAGGTAGATTCTGATCGACTTCCTGCGCGTAGCCGTTCATGCCGCCCGTGAGGTTCTTCACGCGGCGGTAGCCCATCTGCTGCAGCAGGCGCGTGATTTGCCCGCTGCGCCCACCCGAACGGCAGATGACCACAATCTCGTCGGCGGGGTTGAGTTCATGCACGCGCTCTGGCACCTCCGCCATGCGAATGTGCTTGATATTGGGCAAGCGGCTGATCTCCAGCTCGTAAGGCTCGCGCACATCGAGCAATACCAGTGGCTCGCCCGCGTCCAGTCGGCGTTTCAGCTCTTGTGGCGTGATGCAGGGCAAACCGTCGGTCACCACAACCTCCTCACCGCGCAGCCCGCAGAACTCCACATAGTCGATGAGCTCGCGCACGGTAGGGTTCTCGCCGCACACTGGGCAGTGCGGATCTTTGCGCAGTTTCAGCTCGCGCCAGCGCATGCCCAGCGCGTCCAGCAGCAGCAGCCTGCCAATCAGCGGCTCGCCCGCGCCCAGAATCAGCTTAATCGTCTCCGTCGCCTGTACCAGCCCAATCAAGCCCGGCAGGATACCCAACACGCCTCCCTCCGCGCAGCTTGGCACTAAACCGGGCGGCGGTGGCTCCGGATACAAGCACCGATAGCACGGACCGCGCTCCGCCCAGAACACCGATGCCTGCCCCTCGAAGCGAAAGATGCTACCATACACATTTGGCTTACCCAACAGCACGCAGGCGTCGTTCACCAGATAGCGTGTGGGGAAGTTATCCGTGCCGTCCACAATCACGTCGAAGTCGCGCATGATGTCCAGCGCGTTCTCCGAGGTGAGGCGCGTCTCGAACGGGATTACTTGCACGTGCGGGTTAATCGACTGAATCTTCTCGATAGCGGACTGCAGTTTAGGACGCCCTACGTCGCTTGTGAAGTGGATAATCTGGCGTTGCAGGTTGGAGTAATCCACCACATCGAAGTCGACGAGTCCGATGGTGCCCACGCCTGCTGCCGCGAGGTAGAGGGCAAGGGGCGAACCGAGTCCGCCTGTACCAATCAGTAGTACGCGCGCGGCTTTGAGGCGGCGTTGCCCTTCCATCGTCACTTCGGGCATAATCAGGTGGCGGCTGTAGCGCAGCACCTCCTCCTGCGAGAGGCTAACGGCTTGCAGGCGTGCGTCGTCGATAATGCTGCGTGTGGCGGGTTTCTCAGCGGTCGCTGTGCTGCCTCCCGCGACGGAGGGTACAATCGTTAGCTCGGCATCGGGCGCAAGCGGTGTGTCCAGCCCCTGCAGGTGGCGCACATCCTCATCGCCCAAATACAGGTTCACAAAACTGCGTAGCTGTCCATCCTCTTTGAATAGATGCTGGCGCAGCTTGGGGAACGCTTCGGTGAGTTTCGACATCGCCTCGCCAACGGTGGACGCTTCCACTGTCAGCGACGCCTGATTGTCGGCGTAGGGTCTCAGCGCGGTTGGGATATAGATGGTTGGCATAGTGTCCTCCTACTGATACTGCTTGAGTAAATCTTGAAATTCGGGGTTGTTGCGTAGTGATGCGAAGTCGGGGTCGCCGACGGCGATGCGCACGAGGTTGCGGTCCAACTCGAGTGCGCGCTTCAGATGGCGCAGGGCGGCTTTGGGGCTGCCCGAAAGCGCGAGGATACAAGCGTAGTTATAGTGCGCGTTAGCATCGTCGGGCGCGTCGCGGATAATGTCGGCAAACACGCGTGCCGCTGCCTGATACTGCTTGCGCTCGTACAGCCGAAATGCCCGTTCCTGGCGGCGGAACAGCAGTTGCAGGTTCAGCAGTCGGCGCAGTTCTTGTATGGGTTCGGGGTGGTCGTCCACGCGCAGGTCGATGTAGCGGTCGTCGAATCCGCCGTAGCCGCCGTTGGGGCGCGCCACGAGAATCGCTGCCGACTGCTTGCCGCGCGAGTCGCCGCCTGCCTGCTCGCCCGCTTCCAACGCCGCCATTAGTTTCAGCGCGAGTTCGCCTTGCGTGTTCTGGAACGCCTGCACCATCGCCTTCACGACGGCTTCGCCCGTGAGGATGTTGCCCTGCGCCGCGAAGTTCTTGCCCGCGATGCCGCCCGCCCAGCGGATGCAGTTCTTGCCCGTAAAGGTCGCGCTGCGCCCCTGTGCATCCACAATACCTACCTGGCGCTGCTCGCGTTGCGGGTCGTCGCGCGTGATGCGATTGATAATTTTCTGCGGCTCTACCTTCTGGCGCATTAGTTGTAGCCCGCGCGGTCCGTAGGTGGTGTTCGCATACGACTGCGTGGCGACGGCTCCGATGCCCGCTTGCGCAAACGGAACTACTGAACCGACCGCCAGAAACTTAGAGGCGACCGCCACGCCCACTTCGCCCGTGCGCGGGTCTGCGCCTACGATGGAGAATGTCCCGAATCCTTGCTCGCGTCCATTTATCATGTTTAGCGTGGCTAAATTATACCCGACGCGCCGTTCAGGTATAGTCTATAGTGGACGCGAAATGGAGACACGCACGGAGGCACTCTTAGAGGAGTTGCGCGAGGCGTTGCAACAGCCCGACGGCGCCCTGCAACAGCTGTTGGAAGAGTACGCGCCGCAGGACATCGCCGAGGCGCTCACGATGATGGACAGCCCCGCTGAACAAGCCCACGCCCTGCTGCTGATGGACGAATCTGTCGCCTCCGAAGTGATTGAGTATCTGGAACCTGCCTTAGTCGACGAGATTTTCGAGCATATCCCTCTGGAGAAAGCCGCCCGCCTGCTGCAACTAATACCCGCCGACGATGCCGCGCAGATTCTCGACGAGCTGGACGAGGCGAAAGCAGAGGCGTTGCTGCAGCAAATGGCGCCGCCCGAAGCCCGCGAGGTGCGTGAACTGCTGGAGTACCCCGAAAACACCGCGGGACGCCTGATGGTGCGCCAATATGTGCGCGTGCGCCCCGACTGGACTGTGGAGATGTGCCTCGACTACCTGCGTCAGGTGGGCAGAGAAATCGAGACGATTTACTACCTATATGTGGTGGACAACCGCCAGCGACTGGTGGGTGTCTGCTCGCTGCGCGATGTGGTGATTAGCGACCCCAGCAAGCGCATCGAGCAGATTATGGAATCCGAACCCATCGTGGTTCAGCCCGAGACCGACCAGGAAGAGGTGGCGAACCTGCTTTCTAAGTACGATTTGCTCGCTGTGCCTGTCGTGGACGGGCTGGGGCGCATGCTGGGCATCGTGACAGTGGACGATGTGGTGGATATTCTGGTGAGCGAAAGTACGGAGGATGTCCTGAAACTTGGTGGCGTGGAGGCGACGGAAGAGCCGTATTTCCGTCAACGCCCGTGGGACTTAGTCCGCAAGCGCGTGCGCTGGCTGGTGTTCCTGTTCGTGGCGCAACTCTTTTCAGGCGCGGTGTTGCGCACCTATGATGAGGCGATTCAGGAAGTTACCGCACTGGCGTGGTTCATTCCGCTGCTAATCGGCTCTGGGGGCAACGCAGGGGCGCAAACCACCACCACGATTACCCGCGCGATTGCGCTGGGCGAAGTACGTTGGCAGCACATCCTGCGCGTGATGGGGCGCGAGCTGCGCACAGGGCTGCTGCTGGGCGCGCTGATTGGCGTGATTGGCATCCTCAACGCGCTGTTTTGGACACGGCTGGGCTACGACTGGAGCAAGCAGCTCAGCATCGCGCTCACGGTAGGGTTGGCGCAGGTGGGTATTATCACTCTCGCCACTACCGTTGGCGCGACGCTGCCCCTGATTGCCAAACGGCTCAATATAGACCCTGCGGTGATGTCCGCCCCGTTCATCACCACTGTTGTGGACGCTTCAGGGCTGCTGCTCTACTTCACTCTGGCGCAGTTGATTGTGTTTCGGTAATCTCCACCAGCACTGTTCCTTCCTGTACCAGCTCGCCCTCACGGGCGTTGAGTTGCAGCACCACACCCGCGAACGGCGCACGCAGCGACTGCTCAGTCTTCATCGCCTCTAAGGTCAGCAGGCGTTGACCTACCTCCACGCGCTCGCCCTGTTGTACGAACACTTTAGTGACCAAGCCCGGCATCGGCGCGGTGAGGACGCCCTCCGCGCTGGAGTGTTGGGCTGCGCCTTTACGAGTTGGCTCGGCTCGCTGGAACCGATACACACGACCGCGATATTGCACCTCC
This sequence comes from uncultured Fimbriimonadales bacterium, assembly GCA_964451985.1. Classification (GTDB taxonomy): domain Bacteria; phylum Armatimonadota; class Fimbriimonadia; order Fimbriimonadales; family GBS-DC; genus GBS-DC. Next base: position 4,604 of record CAYVKB010000023.1, read on the forward strand.
ACGCCCTGCGGCGTGTGGGCGAAGGCAAGTTGGACAATTCCTGTCGACGTGTGGAGCGTGAGGGTGTGTTCCCTTGCCTCAGCGTGCAAGACTGTGTGTTCCGCGCCGTTGGGCAGAATGACCTGCCAGCCTTTGCCGTCGGGCTGAGCCGTGAGCGTGATTAGCTCGCCTTGATAGCGGTACTCGGTCTTATACATCGTGGCACTCCGCAAGGTAGCAAAAAGTCTGTCGGTATTCGTGGGCTGTGCCGAAATCGAGCCAGTGGTGTTCCGTCTCGCAAAGATACGCAGGCATCTGTTGGAGCAGGCGTTGCTGCGCTTGGGTAAGAGTCCATTCGCCTTGAGTGGGGTCATACTCAGCGGCGAGTTGCTCCAGCGCGCTCCATAGTGAGGATGGGAATGCGTACACGCCACTGTGCGCGAAAAACTCGCTGGGGGGTAAGCTCACCGTATGCAAGTACTGCAGGGCGTATTCGGGTGTTGGCTTTTCATAGAGTTGAAGCAAGCGGTGTAGGCGCGGTGTGCCGGTCGGCTCGCCCTGCAAGATGCCGTAGAGCGAAACTTTGTTCGTAGGCACGCGATGCACCCCATACACAGGATGATGTCGCGCCTCAAACGCATCTGCAATTTGCCGAATCGGCTCAGGGTCGCCCAGCGGCAGAGGGATATGGTCGCCCAGAAAGACCAGTGTCGGCTCGCCGTCGGCGAACACACGTGCGCACCACACCGCGTGCCCCAGCCCCCACAATTCGGGCTGCTCGATGAAGGTCAAACGCCAGCGGATGGTCTGCAGGGACTCGTAGGCGCGCTGCATTTCAGGGCGTTTGGCGCGTGCTGGGGCGTAGCGCGCGCCGCCACCCTCTAAAAACGCCTCGTATACGGGGCGATTCTCTGGGGAGACGACCACGCCAATCTGCTCCACGCCCGCCGCAATCAGTGTTTCAGCAATCAGTTGTAGCCCAGTGGTGAGTACGCCGTTTGGCAGCACGAACGGCATCAGCCCCTTTGGTATCACAACGCCGATGGGGTACAACCGTGTGCCCAGTCCCGCCATCGGCACGATGGCTTTGCGTATCATAACCGTTATGGCAAAAATTCCTCGCTACGCTTGGAATAATAACGTTAGGCTAAGCGACCGTTGTTGTCATCCCCAAGCGAAGCGAGGAATCTAAATTGCGCGTAGAAGGGGGTCAGCATGTGCCTTCCCCCTGTGGTTCCCGTACTTACTTGCTGTGCCCAGAGCAGCAGGACGCCTTCTCAGGGGTTGTTACAACTGCGGTCGGGGTTGTCTCACTGCCCTTTGCGCCGACGATGAGAGCCGCTGCGCCCGCGCCCAGCAGAGCGGCCAGTGCCAGAATCAGACCGAACTTATTCATAGGTTTGCCTCCTAACGTATTATACCCTAATTTGTCTATGCGTGCATAGGCGTGTGCTGAACGACTTCACACGACTGAAGGGACACACCTCTGCTTGGGCGACAAACGCGTGCTGCGCAGCCAGCGCTGCACGCTACCAAATAGCAGCGTATGTCTTTTCATCACGCTGCTATTACCGCCGAGCTTTCAGGCAGGAAATCGTGTGTGCACGCCGAATGAGCAACTATGCGACGCCGCGAGCGATTTCAAGACTGGCAACCGAAGACCGACGAGAAACTGCTGATTATCCACGCCGACGATTTCGGCATGTGCCACTCCAAGAATCGCGCCACCAGCCTCGCGCTGGAGACAGGCGCAATCAGCAGTGCAAGCATCATGATGCCCTGTGCATGGGTGGCGGAGGCGGTGGAATGGTGCAAGAAGCATCCCGACGCCGATGTAGGGCTGCACCTGACACTTACCAGCGAGTGGAGTACGATTCGCTGGCGTCCTGTTGCGCCCGCAGACAAAGTGAGGGGCTTGCTCGACCCACAGGGCTACATGTGGCGCAGCGTGGAGCAGGTGGTGCGCAACGCCAAGCCACAAGAGATTGAGACCGAAATCCGCGCTCAAATCGAACTCGCGCTGCAGATGGGGCTGAAACCGACCCACTTAGACTCGCATATGGGCACGCTCTACTCCGACGCGCGATTTTTTGAGGTGTTCCTGAAGGTCGCGATGGACTACAAAATCCCACCGATGGTCTTTAGCCCCACGCAGGAGATGCTTCTGATGGCAGCGGCGCGCGGGCTGGATTACCGCGAGGTGTACCAGCGCATTCGAGCGGCTGGACTTCCGACGATTGATTACCTCAACCCGCAATATGCGCCTGGCGAGAGTAAAGACCGCCACCGCGAGCGACTACATCAGTACCTGCGTACCCTCAAGCCCGGTGTGAATGAGCTGATTGTGCATCTGGGTATGGACGACCCCGAAGGCAACGCTGTCACGGGCGGCTGGCGCTATCGTGTGCAGGAACTGGAGATTCTACAAGAGTCAGAGTTCAAGCGCATCCTGCAGGAGCAGAAGATTCGGCTATTTACCTATCGCGAACTGGCAAAGATGTATAATTACCCGTGATTCTATGTTGTAGGAGAGGCGACCATACGATGGCGAAACGAACGGAACGACAAGAGGTGCGTCGCGAGCAGATTCTGAATGGCGCGGCGCGCGTATTCTCGAAGAAAGGCTACCACGCCAGCACGGTGGACGAAATCGCGAAGGAGCTGGGCTTAACCAAAGCCAGCATCTACTACTATGTATCGGACAAGAGCGACCTACTGTATCAACTTTACAAGCGCGCGATGACCGCCCTGCTGGAATCACAGCTGGAGATTATGGCGCGCCCTGACCCACCCGATGCGAAATTGCGCGCGATGATTGAAGAGTATGTACGGATTGTCGCCAGCGCAACGGCAGTGTACAGCGTGGTGGTGTTGCGCGAGCATCAGGCGTTGCCCCCGCGCAAACGCAAAGAGATTATCACTCTGCGCGATCAGTACGAGCAGAACTATCAGCAATGTATTCAAGAGGGTATCGAGCAAGGCATCTTTGAGGCACAGGATGTGAAAATGGCGTCGTATGTCGTGCTGGGCGCGCTGAACTGGATTCCGAACTGGTACAACCCGCGTGGCTCGCTCAGCAAAGAGCAAATCGGACGCATGTTCGCTGAGCAACTAGTGCACGGGCTTCTGGCGCGACCTACAGGCGAAACCGAAGCGTCGGAGCAGGCGTAGAGACCTCGCTTCGCGTGGAATGACAACTGCTGCTGCGAAAACCCTGTTATTCCGCGCGAAGTGAGAATCTCGCATCATTCTACTTGAGCAGGAATTTCGTCCACTTCTGTCGTATCTATAGACAGGAGGCGAGAGCGTGGACGAACCCATCAAGCGTTCTGACGCAGTTGAGAAGGAATACACGCAGGCGGTGATTTATGGCATCGTGGGGCTGGTGGCGCTTGCGTTTACTTTCCTCTTTTGGCGATATGGTGGTATTTTCTACTCGTTCTCGTGGGGTTTCGGGCTGGTCTGGCTCGGCTCCTGGGGTTATGCGCTCTGGTCGTATTATAAAACGACCAAAGTGCCTTCATATCCTGTGGAGTGTCCCTTCTGCCATAAGGAGACCGTGCTGACCGGACCGCCGCAGAGCGACTTCACCTGCGACCACTGCCTTAAGCGTGTGCCCATAGAGAATGGGCGCGTGATGGAGGTGATTGCCGTCAAGTGCCCGCACTGTGGCTCGATGGAGCAGGTCTCAGTAAAGGCGACGGCGGCGATTTGCGAGCAGTGCCAACGTGAGTTCCCCATCCGCACGACGGGGCGGGTGCCCGTCGGCATGCCGCTACCTCAGGACGACCCGACGCCTTACGAGCTGGTACTGCTCGGCGTGGAACGGCTCAAAGAGGAGCAGGCGATTCTGGCGTTGGAGCGGTTTTTAGACCTGAACCGCCCCGATGTGAAGAAACTGCTGGAATCGGTTCCGATGGTGATGCTGACCAACCTGCCGCGCCGCAAAGCTGAGAGCCACGTGCGCGAGTTGACCGAAAAGGGCGTGCGCGTGGAGGCGCGCCGCATCGAAGACCCGAACCGCGTGCCCACTCCTTGGGGTTAGCGCGAGCGGAGCGTCAGCTCCGTCGTGCTACAGCGCACCCATTCGGGGCGCTTCGGGTCGGGTGTGAGCCTTGCCTCGCGTGGCTGCACAACTCTCCAGCGCGCCACGCCGCCGGGCAGGAAGAGATAGGCATCCTTGAAGGGCACTCGCGCCGTGAGTGTGTCCACCTCCGTCAGGCTCTCGCGTGCGCCGCGCAAAAAATCGTCTGGCTCCACACCGCCCGCACACAGCATCGCTCTGCCCAGTCGTGCGCTGCCGTATACGCGGTCTATATAGAGTGCAAGCGCCAGATACTCTTCAAACCCATCGCGCCGACGCGATCGCCAGCGCTGCAGGCTCAGCCCCTCACGCGCCACGCGCTCCACCAGCGGCTCCACTGCGCGGCGCAGGTACGCTTGCAGCGTATTCGGCGATGCGCCCATCAGCGAGTCGGGCATTATGTTCAGTTCATCCGAACTGCGCTTCTGCGATTCCAGTAAGTGATAAGTGAACCACCGCTCGCCTAAATCGCCGTTCGCCCACGGCTCTGGCTCGGTGTAGGAGTTAATCGGCGGAATTATCCAGTGCCCATACTCGTGCGTTAGCTCGCGCACCCATTCGTGCGATGGCACGCGTTCGCTCAAATCGTACATATACAGCAGGTTCTGCTGCTGCTCCGCGCCTGCTCTGCCTTCCGTCATCAGGAACACGCGCAGCAAGCGGTCGTAGCGCACAGGATGGTCTAAGCCCAACCGGGTACGCGCCAGATGATAGCAGCTCAGCAGCAGCCTACAGGCGCGCTCGGCATAGGGGTAGAGCGTACCGCGCTGTGCATAAACCTCTAACAGCACCGTCGTTTGCGCTGCTTCCTCGATGCCCTGCACACGATAGGCGAACGCTGCGCGGTGGATAGGGTCTTCCGTAGGTACAGCAAGCGGAATGGGCGAGCCAACCACCTGATAGCGCATGGCAATAGTATATCCAGTCCGTGCCAGCTTGGAAACTATTTACGAATACGAGAGTCAGGATTCGTCTGTAGGCTTGTGCTATCTGAGCACTGCTTCTGGAGGGCGCGGCGGGCGCCTTACCCTCCAAAGCTTGGAGGAAGGGGCGGCTCGGCGGGAGCCTCGCCCTCCGGTAGCGGTGTTCTGTGTGCGATTGCTGCCCAATACATTTCTCAGGTGATCTCTCAGGTAAAATTTTCAATCGATGAGTTCTGTGGGCAAGGTGTTGTTGGGGTTGGGCGCAGTGCTGATACTGGTTGGGCTGCTGCTGATTGGGTTGGATCGGCTGGGCGTGCGCAGCTGGCGCATGCCGGGCGACATCGCCATTCAGCGAGACGGGTTCCAGTTCTACTTCCCGCTGGGCACAAGTATTCTAATTAGCATTATTCTCACGCTGCTGCTAACCTTCTGGGCATGGCTGAGCGCGCGAGGACGCTGACGATGGACGCACGCCTGTTCGACTACGAGCTGCCTGAAGAGCTGATTGCGCAAGAGCCGATTGAGCCGCGCGACCACTCGCGCCTGATGGTACTGAACCGCGCCGCCCAGGCAATCGAGCATCGGCGGTTTTACGAGCTACCCGAATACCTGCAGGCGGGCGATACACTGGTGCTGAACGATACGCGCGTCTCGGCGTGGCGGCTGCGCGGGCGCAAGCCTACGGGCGGCGAAGCGGAGGTCTTCCTGCTGCACCCGCTCGCTGATGGTCGCTGGCACGCCTTAGTCAAGCCCGGTAGACGCCTGCCCGACGGTAGTCGCGTGGTTGTTGGCGATCTGCTAGAAGTGCAGATTGAGCACAGACTGGAAGGAGGACTGCGGCTCGTGCGCCTGCTCTGTGACGAGCCGCCTGAACACATCCTACCGCGCATCGGACAAGTGCCGCTACCGCCCTATATTCACCGTCAACTGACCGACCCCGAACGCTACCAAACCGTGTACGCGCACCAGCCCGGCTCCGCCGCCGCGCCCACCGCCGGGCTGCACTTCACGCCCAACCTGCTGGAACAACTGAAAGCGCAGGGCGTGCAAATCGTCTACATCACGCTGCATGTGAGCCTCGACACCTTCCGCCCCCTCAAAACCGAGCAGGTGGAACAACACCAAATGCACGGCGAATGGTACACGATTAGCCCTGCAGCCGCCGAAGCCATTAACAACACGCGCGGGCGCATCGTGGCGGTGGGCACCACCAGCATCCGTACCTTAGAAAGCGCAGTAGTAGGTAAACATAAGGTACAGGCAGGCTCCGCCGAGACCCATCTCTATATCACGCCAGGCTACGAGTTCAAGGTGGTAGACGCTATCATCACCAACTTTCATATGCCGCGCACCACGATGTTGGTACTGGTGAGTGCGTTCGCTGGGCGCGAGTTTGTCCTACAAGCCTACCACGAAGCCGTGCGCGAGCGGTATCGGTTTCTCAGCTTTGGGGATGCGATGTTAATTGTTTAGCGATTGCCCCGCGCGTGGATTTATTAACACTCTTTTAACATGCCTATAGGTACATTCATGCGCGTGGAGGTATACGCCATGCGCAAAGGATTTACACTGATTGAGCTGCTGGTGGTTATCGCGATTATTGCGATTCTGGCGGCGATTCTCTTCCCTGTGTTTGCACAGGCGCGTGAGAAAGCCCGCCAGACAGGCTGTTTGTCGAACGTGAAGCAGATCGGTCTGGGCGTGCAGATGTACGTTCAGGACTTCGACGAGATGGTACCGCGCAACGCGTTTGCGGATCCGCCCCGCGTGATGGAGGGCAATCACTTCGTCAACTGTTCCTCCCCGCGCTGGATGGACGTGATTCAGCCCTATATCAAGAATACCCAGATTCACAACTGTCCGAGCGACCCGTTCGCGCCGATTAGCGGCACGCTGGTAACAGGTCAGGCGCATACGCTGGGTCCGAACCGCCCCTATGTGTTCCAGCCCTACACGCAGAACCCGGCGGAAGTGCGCCGCGAGGCGGACTGCGGCGACCCGAACGGCTTGACCAACGTGGGGCGACGCTTCGGTAGCTACGCGATTAACAATATGTACTACAACGGCTGTGGCGTGCAGAACACAATCTCGACCTGCACCCCACCGAACAACAAGCCTCTGGCAATCATTGCCGAGCCTGCCGACACCGTACTGATTGCCGAAGTGCAGAACATGGGGCAAAGCGCGGACTTCTATCGCGCCGACCTAAACGACCCGCAGCCCACACGCCCGAACGAGACCTTCCCGTTCCCGGCGCTGCTGAACCGCCGCAACAACGGTGCAATTCTTGGGCGCCACATGAAGCTCGCGAATGTGGTCTGGGTCGACGGGCACGCGAAAGCCGTCACGTTGGACTACCTCGCGGCGACCAACCCGCAGGTGTGCGGTCAGACCTGTGTGATGTACCGCTTCACCGTGGACGACGACAAGCCGCGCTAATCTTCCTCATCAAGTGGGTGTAGTGTGCTATCGCGCCGATTCCTGTTCGGGGGTCGGCGCGATGCCTTATGCAAGGTATCCTATAACGCGATGCGAAGCGGATTGTCCCAACGGGCGCGGGGAGTGCAGCCGTCGCCCACGCTTGCACTGACTGCACGCGCCCAAGAGTTGCGGCGTCAGGGAGTCGATGTGCTGAGTTTCACGGCAGGCGAACCCGATTTCGACACGCCCGAATTCGCCAAAATGGGCGCGCTGGAAGCCATCCACGCAGGCTATACCAAATACACCCCCACGCCTGGTATCCTCCCCCTGCGCGAAGCCATCAGCGAAAAGTTCGAGCGCGAGAACGGCTTGCGCTATGCGCCCGACCAGATTGTGGTCTCCTGCGGCGCAAAGCACTCACTGTTTGGCGCGTTCATGGCGATTTTAGACCCGGGCGACGAGGTGATTATCCCAACGCCGTGCTGGGTATCGTACCCCGAGCAGGTGAAACTGATGGGCGCGGTTCCTGTGTATGTGCCCGCCGACGAGACAACCGACTTTCTGCCCGACTATGACGCCCTGCGCCGCACGATTACCCCACGAACCAAAGCGATTGTGCTGAACACGCCCTGCAACCCCACCGGCGCAGTATTTGGCAGGAAGCAGCTCAAGGAAATAGCCTCGCTCGCCCTCACGCACGACCTGTGGCTGGTCGTGGACGAGATCTACGAGTACCTCGTATACGATGGGCATACGCACGAGAGCATCGGCGCATTAGGCAAGGATGTACTAAACCGCACAATTACGGTGAATGGCGTCTCCAAGAGCTTTGCGATGACGGGCTGGCGGATTGGGTACTTGGGCGCGCCGCGCGAGGTGGCTCAAGCTGTGAACCGTTTGCAAGACCAGATGACCTCCAACGCCTGTACCATCGCTCAGCACGCCGCCTTAGCCGCGCTGCAGAACGCCAACACCGAATGGCGCGAGACGCTGCTAACTACTTTCAATCGCCGCCGACAACTGATGGTGGACGGGCTGAACAGCCTCGAAGGGGTGCAGTGTTGGATGCCGCGCGGCGCGTTCTACGCCTACGCGAACGTGCAGGGCTTGATTGGACGGCAGTTCAGTGAGCGCACGTTGGAGTCTTCGGCGGATGTGGCGGAGTTTTTACTCAACGAAGCGCGTGTGGCAACTGTGCCTGGCGAAGGTTTCTGTGCACCGGGGTACATCCGTCTTTCGTATGCCACATCAGAAGCGATTATTCAGGCAGGTATCGAGCGAATCGCTGAAGCAATCGCTCAACTAACGTAAGAAGCTGAGATGTGTCCGCCGGTGAAACGCACTTTTGGAGGGCGAGGCTTCTGCCGAGCCGTACATTTTCCAGCCGCTGAACTGAAGGCTCGGCAGGCGCCTCGCCTTCCAGGTCTCCCCACGCGAGATGGTGAGCGGTTCTCAACGCTACGGAGGATGGCTCGGCAGGCGCCTCGCCCTCCAGTGTTGGTGTGTCAGGTACAGGCAAAACGGCTTCCTCAGGTGATTCCTACACAGTCCCTGAGCAGTCTCCCTGAAGGTTAGGCTCTTTCAGGTATCCTTACCTACAGGAGGTTGACCGCTATGCAGAATCCGCTGGTCGAAGCGCCTGTGTTGCTGCCGCAAGAGTTCACCCCGCACGCACTGCCCGTCGAGCAAGTCGCAGCGCAGTTGCGCACGGATGAGCAGGGGCTGAGCACTCAGGAGGTGCAGCGACGCCTGCAACAGTATGGCTACAACGAACTGGAAGCCATCAAACCCATCAGCATTTTTGAACTCATCCTGCACCAGTTCAAAAGCCCGCTGATTTACATTTTGCTGGTGGCAGCAGTTGTGACTCTATTGCTGGGCGACTATATCGACACGGGCGTTATCGCAGCGGTGCTGATTTTGAACGCCACCATCGGGTTTATTCAGGAGTATCGGGCAGAGAAATCGGTGCGCGCGTTGATGCAGCTGACTGCCCCACACGCGCTGGTGATACGCGATGGTAGAGAACACGACATAGAGAGCCGTGAGCTGGTGCCGGGCGATGTGGTGCTGCTGGAGTCGGGTGTGCGTGTGCCTGCCGATATTCGACTGTTTCAGGCAACTGCACTGCAGGTGGACGAGTCGCTGCTGACGGGCGAGTCGGTACCTGTATACAAGCAGGTTGCGCCTGTACCGCCCGAGACGCCCGTCGCCGACCGCGCGAATATGCTTTACTCTGGCGCAATCGTGGTCTCTGGGCGCGGGCGCGGCTATGTGGTCGCTACGGGCGAGCGCACGGAGCTGGGCAAAATCGCGGGCAGCATGCGTGAGCAACGCGTGGACGAGACGCCCCTGCAACGACGCATGCGCCGCTTCGCACATATCGTAGGCATAGTGATTGGCGTCAGCTGTGCGATTATCTTCGCAGCGGGGCTGGCGCTGGGCAACAGCGTGGTGGACATGTTCAAGGTCATCGTGGGCGTTGCTGTCGCTGCTGTGCCCGAAGGATTGCCGATTGTGCTGACCATTACGCTCGCCTTGCGTGTGAGTGCGATGGCGAAACGCAACGCGCTCGTGCGACGCCTGCACGCTGTCGAGACACTCGGCAGCACTACAGTTATCGGCTCGGACAAAACTGGCACGCTTACCGAGAACCGCATGACCGTGCAGGAATACTGGACGGCGGGGGAATGGTATCACATTAGCGAGTTGGAGCAGCACGAAATCCCGCGCGACGACGAGCATCCGTTTGTGCTGGCGTTGCTCACCTCCACGCTGACCAACGAGGCACATGTGCGGCGTATCGGCGAGGACGAGTACGAGATTCACGGCGACCCGACCGAAGCCGCGCTGTTGATTGCCGCACTGAAGGCGGGTTTCCACCACGAGGAGTGGCGTGCCAAGCACCCTGTTGTAGGCGAGATTCCGTTCGAGCCGGAGTTGCAATACTCGGCGAGCATTCGCGCACGGGGCAATCAACACTGGATGTTCGTGAAGGGTGCGCCGGAGCGTGTGATGCGTATGTGCGCCCGCTGGCTCACGCCCGATGGTGAGCTACCCTTAAGCGCCGATGCGCAGCAGGAAATCCTGAGCCATGCACACAGTATGGCAGGGCGTGGGCTGCGTGTGTTGGGCTTGGCGTACCGACGCTGCGAGGAGCTTGTAGAGACCCACACGGGCGTGCCCGAACCGTCGAACCTGGTGTTTATCGGGCTTGTGGGCATGATGGATCCGCCCCGACGCGGTGTGCTGGAAGCCATCGATGAGTGCCATCAGGCGGGCATTCGCGTATTGATGATTACAGGCGACCACGCTGCCACCGCCCGCGCCATCGCCGCGCAACTGCACATCGCCCCACCCGACGCCGAAGTGATTACCGGTGCAGAGCTGGAGCGCATGACCGACGAGGAGCTGCGCGAGCGCGTGCGCACGGTGAATGTGTTCGCCCGCGTTGCGCCCGAACATAAGCTGCGCGTAGTGAAAGCCCTGCAGGCGAACGGCGAAACAGTGGCAGTGACAGGCGACGGCGTGAACGATGCGCCCGCGCTCAAAGCCGCCGATGTGGGCGTGGCGATGGGCAAAGGCGGCACCGACGTCGCCCGCGAAGCCGCCGACATCGTGCTGGCCGACGATAACTTCGTCAGCATCCGCAACGCCGTCGATGAAGGGCGTGTCGCCTTCAAAAATGTGCGCAACGCGACCTTCTTCCTCATCTCCACAGGTGCAGGCTCGATTCTCATGTTCCTGTTCGCTGTACTGATGGGCTTGCCGATGCCGATGCTGCCCGCGCAGCTGCTGTGGTTGAACCTCGTGACCAACGGCTTGCAGGATGTGGCGATGGCGTTCGAACCGGGCGACAAGAGCATTATGCAGCAGCCGCCGCGCTCTCGCAACGAGGGGATTATCTCGAAACTGTTGTGGGAGCGAACCGCGCTGGTGGGAATACTGATGGGTGGCGCAGCGCTGTGGTTATTTATGTATGAATATGAGACTACTGACTCGCTCACGCGGGCACAGACCGTCGCGCTGACCACGATGGTGCTGTTCCAGAACTTCCATGTGGGCAACTCGCGCTCCGAGTTTCGCTCAGCGTTCCTGCTCAGTCCGCTGCGCAACCCGTTCCTGCTGCTGGCGGCGATTACCGCAACCACCATCCATGCGCTCGCGCTCTATTTGCCTCCCACGCAGTTCATCTTGCGCGTGGAACCGATCGAGTTGGAGTCGTGGCTGCGCAGCGTGCTGGTCGCGTTCAGCGTAGTGGTTGTGGTGGAGCTGCACAAGTGGATTCGCAACCCCAAGCTGGCGGTGCAGGGGATTTAGCGTCCGGGCGCGCCGTAGCCTGCAGGGGGCTGGTAAGGCGCAGGGTTCGCCCCCTGTGGCTGCGTAGGCGCAGGCGCATAGTTTGCCGGCGGCGCAGTGGGACCGCCCGCACGAATCGTATCCACCGTTGGTGCAGGTTCCGTCAGGCTCCGCACGATGAAAAAGCCCAGCACTGCCACAATCACTACGATGATGCCTACCACCACAGGCGTTGGAATTTCAGTTCTCATCGGTTCGCTCCCTCGAGAAGGGGGATTCCTCACTCCGCTCGTTTTTAGCGAAGCGAGGAATCTTAGGTTTACACTATCGCACCCAGTCGTTCTCGTGGTTTGCAGTAATCGACCAGTGCCATGGCACCTTCACTGCGCCGCGGCGGAACGCCTTCGCGTGCCCGTCGGCGAAAGTGAAGACTGCCATACGGTTGTGGCGATAGCGCACCTGTCCGTAGCCCAGATCGGGATTCCACGTGCTGTTGGGATCCCACACTGAGCGCGGTACGTCGCGGTCTAATCGTTGCCATAGCGGGTCGTTGTCGCCTTGAGGGAACCGCCCGCCGCTCCAGCAGGTCTCCTGAGAGGGCCAGTAGCAGAAGTTCGCGGCCGAGTCCCAGTCCCAGCCCTCGATTTGCGTTGCATCGCCGTAGATAATCGTCTCCGCCGGGTGCGTGAAAATGGCCTCCGTGTCCACCACGTAGCATGTGCCAGGACCGCGCGGGCAGCTGTTGTCCCAAATCAGCGGGCAGATATGTACGTTCATGCTGTAGTTGAACGCGCGCGCCACGCCCGATGGGCAGATTCGAATTTCACTGGCGCGGGCTTGTGGTGTGTAGGTGTCCCATGTCGCCCCTGCGCCCGATTTTATGTAGGGCGAGATTTTGAAAAACCAGTGCCCGTTGCCCAGACCCGGCACATCCACCCAGGCAGGGAACCATGTCTGGTCGTAGTCCGTGAGGTACATCATCGTTGCCAGCCCCATCTGCTTATGGTTGCTGGTGCAGGTCGTCTGGCGCGCCTTCTCACGCGCCTGCGCAAACACGGGGAACAAAATCGCCGCTAAAATGGCGATAATCGCAATAACTACCAGCAGCTCAATCAATGTGAACCCGCGCTTCATCGCATAACCTCCTTGGACAGATTGCTCCGCTGCATCAGTGGACTTAACCCATCGCTCGATACTGCACTGTTCACCGAGTAGGCCCACTTCCTTCTTAAATTATACACCAACTATCGTGAGATTCCTGCATAGAGTTTGCTCAAAAACAGGCGTGGGTGTTACTGCTAAGGATTCGTTGACGAAAAACGTATCAGAGGGCGAGGCTCTCATCGAGCCGTTAATCCCTCCATCCTCACAGCCTGCGTGGCAGTAGGAAGGGTAGCTCGGTGGGTGCCTCGCCCTCCAGGATTGTACAGAGCAAGATGGCTCAGCGGGCGCCTCGCCCTCCAGGTACTGACGCTGCAAGCGCGAACCTGTGCACAACGTTCAACCTCAGTATCTTACATGATTTGTTAAGATAATCCAAAATAAACCCAGTAATTTTACGGTTTTTGCCCAATTTCGCCTTAATATCCCCTTAACCTCTTGACAAATGCGCCCTCGATGTGGTATATTATATATGCTGTTGGGGAAACTCAGCGGCGCAGCCCGAGTGCAACGGGAATGTCCCTGCTGTCGGGAGCCTCGCGAAGCCCGTGCGAGGCGCGCTGCGCAAGTAGCGTGTCTTGGGAGCGCGAGGAGTCATGCGGAAGCCTGCGCCCCAGCAAAGGCAACCGCAAGCGGCAGGTAGGAACGTTCGGAACCTGAGCGTACACTCGAGGAGTGATAGGAGACTCTTGGATCGGCGGCAACGTCGGTTAGAGTTTCCGAAAGCTTCGAAGCGACGCTCTGCGGGAAGACGAATCTGAAAAGGACGCTCCCGAAAGGCGCTCGGGCTTTTCTCATTTTCAGCCCCCGTTTGTGGAATAACCCCTCTCGACGATGGGGTACGGAGGCGCAACGGGCTATGTGGGCGTCGCAGAGCTGTTCCTTCAACTGGGGCTGATTACGGATTCGCAACTCCATGACGCGCTCCAGAAACAGCGAGAGGGCGTGCCGCTGCCGCTGGAACATCTGCTGGTGCAGCTCGGCTACATCACCGAGAAGGATCGCGTGCGCGTGATGGGGCATCACTGGGGCATCGCGTTCGTCGACCTTGCCGAGACGCCACCCGACCCACAGCTCGCCGCGCTTCTGACGCCTGAGCTTGCCAAACGCTACCGCGCCGTGCCCATCGCCAAAGAGAACGGCAAACTCATCGTCGCGTTGGCAGACCCGCTGGACATCTTCGCCATCGACGAAATCCGCCAGCACACCAAACACGAAATCGAAGCCGTCGTCGCCACCGAAGAGGATATTCAGAATGCCCTCAAGAAGCTCTATCGCACCGACTCCGCCGTCACAGACACGGTGAAAGAGCTAATGCGCGATTTGGGGGAGAGTGAGATGCTCATCCACGAGGGGGCGGAGGAGGAACTCTCAGCGGAGGAGCTGCGCGAAATCGCCGACGATGCACCTGTGGTGCGCCTTGCGAATATGATTATCACGCAAGCCATCACCGACGGCGCAAGCGACATCCATATTGAACCCACGCGCGACTGCGTGAAAGTGCGCTATCGCATCGACGGCGTGATGATCGACTCGATGGTGCTGCCCAAGCGCGTGCAGGCATCGCTCACCTCGCGCTTCAAGATTCTTGCCGATATGGACATCGCCGAGAAGCGCGTACCGCAAGACAACCGCATCAGCGCGACCATCGACGGGCGCGAGTACGATTTTCGCGTGTCTACCCTGCCCTGTATCTACGGCGAGAAAATCGTGATGCGCGTGCTGGACAAATCCAGCGTGCGCGTCGGTCTGGAGAAGCTCGGCTTCCTGCCTGACACGCTGGGCATGCTGGAAGAGGTCGTCAGCCGTTCCTACGGTATCATCCTCGTCACGGGTCCCACAGGGTCAGGTAAGTCCACCACGCTCTACTCAATCCTCTCGCGCTTGAACACGGGGCTGGTGAACATCATCACGGCGGAAGACCCTGTGGAGTATGAGCTGCCGGGCATCAATCAGGTGCAGGTGAACCCCAAAGCGGGGCTGACGTTCGCGAGTGCACTGCGGGCGATGCTGCGTCAAGACCCCGACATCATCATGGTGGGCGAGATGCGCGATCGCGAGACCGCCACGATTGCAATTGAAGCCGCACTCACGGGGCACCTGGTCCTATCTACGCTGCACACGAACGACTCCTCCAGCGCGCCGCCGCGTCTGACAGAGATGGGCGTGGAGCCGTTTATGATTGCCTCATCGCTGATTGCGGTGCTGGCGCAGCGGCTCGTGCGCACCCTCTGCCCCCGCTGCAAGGATCCGTACCAGCCCACTGAAAGCGAGTTTGCCCAGTATGGTTTCGCGGTTCCGCCGAACCTGCACGAACGCACGATTTACCGTGCTAAAGGCTGTGAAAACTGCAAAAATACAGGCTACAAAGGGCGCACGGGCATCCACGAACTGCTGGTGATGTCTGATCCCGTGCGCGATTTGATTCTCAAGCACGCCGCTGCCTATTCCATTCAAAAAGTGGCGGTGGAGCAAGGCATGCGTCTGCTCAAAGAAGACGCCCTCGAGAAAGTGCTGCTGGGGCGCACCAGCATCGAGGAGATTGTGCGCGTTATCTACAGCGGATAGGAGGCTCATAATGGTCGCTCAAACGCAATCCATCGTGCAGAAAATCAAGGAGCTGGCGGCATTACCGCAGATTACCCATCAGATTATTCAGCTTACCAATAATCCCAACGCCAGCATGAAAGACCTGGAACGGCTCATCAGCATCGATCAGGGCATGTCGACGCGCGTGCTGAACACAGTGAACTCGGCGTACTACGGCTTCTCACGCAAGATAGCCTCCCTTAAAGACGCTGTGGTGCTGCTGGGCTTCAAGACCGTGCGCAATCTGGCAATGACAGTGAGCACGTTCGATATGTTCGTGGGCAAGACAGACGCGCAGAACCTACGGCGGGGCAAGTGGTGGAGGCACTCTATCGATACAGCGCTGTGCGCGCGGCTGATTGCTTCGCAGGTGGACGGTGTCTCACCTGACGAAGCGTACACAGCGGGGCTACTGCACGACATCGGCAAACCGCTCTTGGATCGCTACGGCGACGTGCCCTACGAACAGGTGGAAGCATTCACTACGCAGGGCTTGTCTGAACTGGAGGCGGAGGCGCGCGTGTTCGGCTGCAGCCATGTAGAAGTGGGTCGCGCCGTAAGCCTGCACTGGGGTTTCCCCGAAAAACTGGTGGAAGCCATCGGCGAACATCACGCTGAGACACCCCGCGAGTGGCAAGATACGGGACTGGTGTGCGTGGTGATATTAGCGAACCATCTGGCGCACATACTCCGTCAGCCCGACGCGCCCGACGACTGGTGGTTCTTCCTGCCGAACTGGCTCACCGACGCGCTGCGCCTGAACCCACAGCAGCTGCAGTCTATCCAGCTGGGCTGCGAAGCGGAGATTCAATCTTCGCCGATGGCGGCGCTGGGGCGGTAGTAGGCATACAACGCGCCTTCCGCTACCTTTGTCCAGTAGCGTCCGTCTTCCAATTGGGCATATACTTCGGGCAGGTGCATCGCCAGTCGCCATCGAATAACACACCTAAGCAGGAATCCCACCCCCTTACCGCAAAAATTAATCTCACGGGGAACAACAATGTTCGGTGTGTTGCTTGAGAGGTCTGAGACGTTCGCGCAGGGCTATCTGATGCGCTCTGGGGTCAGTACCGCGTGTGTGTCCGACCTGCTGCAGGAGGTGCGCTTGCGTCTGCACCATGCCCTGCAAGCGGGCAAGCCGCTCACGCTTGCCTATGTGCGCGCCGTGTGCGACAGCGTGCTTGCCGACCACTACCGCGCTTGCTTGCGCCAGCCGCCCTGCGTGTCGCTGGAAACATGCGCCGAGTACGCCGTCGTGGAAATGGGCTACGAAGCCGTTGAGAACTGCCTGCTGCTGGAGCAAGCACTGGCGCAACTTTCCGAGCGCGACCGCGCCATCGTGGAGATGCACTATCTGCAGGAGGTGCCCTTTGAGCAGATTGGGCAAGCGTTGGGAATCTCCACCGAGTGCGCCAAGAAAGCCTGCCAGCGCGCGATTGCCAAACTGCAACGCTGGGCGAAAGAGTGCGGGGGCGGGGGGTAGAATTTGCGCCCAATTTTCTTATCTCCCTGTCCCCTGCGCGTGGGAATATCCGTTAATAACTACGGAGGACAAACAACGATGGTACTGAGCCTTTCGCTGTCCCGTGTGAAACGGCAGAAGTGGGTACCCATCGCGCTGATTGGACTGGGCGTTGCGATGTACAGTGTACCAGGTGCAGGGTGCAAATGTGACACCTCTCAAACTCTGCAGGGTGAAGTAATCGTGTATTATCAAGGCTGCTGACTTTCGTCTACTCCCCAGGGGGGTAGACGAACTCTCGAGGAGAAAACGATGCGATTACAAGGGGTTATATCTGTCATAGGGGCTTCTCTCTCGGTCGTTTATGCGAGCGACTGGAAGGGAATTAATTCCGCGCTTGAGAATCGTGCGGAGAAACTGCTGATGCGGCAGTTTGTGTGGAGCGCGCAGATACAGGATTTTATAACCGAAGAGCATCGGCAGATGATGACTGGCATGCTGGAGGCTATGGTGGAACAATCGCCGAATGCACAACTGAGCATCAAACCCAATCCTCAGAGTCTACCTCAAGTATTCCAATACACAACGCGCTACCAAGTATGTCGCTCACCTAATCGGCTCATCGTCCGTTTCGGTACTCAATCACCCATAGCTACTGACCAAGTAGAATCACGAGACGCTCCTCGGCTTGTATCCGAAAACATCTACTACAGTGAAGGAGCCACAGGCGTCTTGGTAGAACAGGGACTTGCCGTAAAGGGGACACTGCCTGCAGAGGTTCATCAGCCCCTCACGCTAAGCAAGGAAGCTAAGGTCGCTCGCTATTCTAAAGCGCCTTATTATCTGTGTGACTCCTTTCAGCGCGATCTTACCCCGCCAGATTTTGCGTTGCTGGCAGGAGTGAATCCGCTCTACATGCTCTGGGCGGATCCAGAGGGGTGGGAGATTCGGAGCCACACTACGGACACGGTAATGTTGGAGCGGGAAGGTGCGCCGCCGGGATTAGGTGGAATGCGCCTTCGAGTCAAGCTTTGGTTGCGAATCGACAAAGGCTACTGTCCTTCTCGAGTTGAGCTTTGGCATGGCGATGACGCCCACGAATCCATGCGCCGCGCCCCGAAAGAAATATGGAACGTTACGGAGTTCGCCCAAGTGAATGGTGCGTGGGTTCCTAAAGCGTTTTCACACGAGAGTTATCCGCAACCTGATATTGATGCTCAAGGCAAGATTTACTCGCGTTGGGGACGATGGGAGAAGAGGCTTTTCCGACTGTCTCAGGTGGGTACCTGCAAAGAGCCTCAGTTGAAACTATCGAGTGATGTGGGAGTAGCTGACTTTCGTTTGGGGAAAACTGACATGGTGATTGGGCACTATGATAAAGGCGTCGCCTACAAGTGGGGCGATTTCGGGCGTCTGGCAACTGAGGCGGAACTGCAGCGACTCTACGCAGAGCAGTACTCCGAACCGCCTCGCCTGCCTTGGTGGCGTACCGCTTTGATGTATGCGCCGCCGTTCTTGCTGATTTTGGGCGGCGCGTACTGGCTCTATCGGCGTAAGCGACTGCAACGCTTTGGGAATGAACCTTGAGACGATAGCCTACTCGCTGCTCAGCGCGGGGGTGTTAGCGGTCGCGCTGGGGATGATGTATCATAAGCTGCTGCCCCGTCCTGTGGAGGCGCGGGCAGCAGCGACGCTCTTGGGCGGATGGACGCTGCTGACCGTGAGCTGGTATCTGGCGTGGCGGCTGGATTGGGTCAACGCATCAACAATCGGCGCGCTGCTGCCGTTCCAGAATTGGCATACCGAGTGGCTGTGGGTGTTCGCGTTTGCAGTGGCGTGGCTGAGTGCGCAGTTTTGGCAAGGCGTGTTCCGCGTGGTGCAGGGGCTTAGTGGCGCGCTGCTGCTCATCGTGCTGCTGACGACGCTGCTCCACGCCGCGGGTTATCCACTGCGCAAAGAGCTTTTGGTGTACAGCTATCAGGGCTACTATCGCCCGCACGGGCTGTTGGCGACCCCGCTGGAGGTGGGGCTGCTGGGGCTGATAGCGTGGGGCTGGGGCTTGGTGTGGAGCGTGCAGTCGGGTTGGCGACGCCCCACAGGACTGATGCTTACGGGCGTCAGTGCGGCGGTGGTGTATCTCACGCTGACGCGCAGCGCGTGGCTGGGGCTGGCGTTGGGCGTAGGGCTGGGCGTGTTGCTGGTGTGGCGTCAGCGACGGCTCTGGTTGCCTCTCGGATTGACGGTGGGCGTATTCGTGCTGGCGTCCCTCGCGTTGCCGCTGGGGTGGGGACGGAGCGCGTATGCCACACAGGGCGACCCGTCGGTGCAGAATCGTCTGACGCTGTGGAAGCTTGCGCCTGCGGTAATGCTCCGCCATCCGTTCGGCGAGCCGCGCGCCCCTGTGCGGTTCTTGGAACCCGACGAGCCGTACATCGGCGGCTCCACAGTGAACTTTTACCTGGATGTGGGGGTACAGTACGGGATGCTGCCGTTTGCGTTGATGCTGTGGTTTACGGGCGCGCTGGCGTATCGGGCGTGGCGCTGGGCGCAGGCAGGGCAAGTAGGCTGGGGCTTGGCGACGCTGGGCACGCTGGTTTGCTTGGGCTTTATGGGACCCGACCCTGTCGCTTCGGCACTGATGGGCGGCTTGTGGGGGTGGATCGGAGGTGAAAAGAACCCACTGTTGTCCCCTACACGGTGAAACCTTCGTTTAAGACTACAGGAGGTCGACTATGACGAGCCGACGATGGTTTCTTTGCCTAACTATTGCTGTAGCAACCTGTTTTCTGACAGGAGCGCTGAACGGGCGCGTGGTAGAAAAGCCACCAACGGGCGACGGACAGCGATTCTTACCTAGAAAACCGTATGGCACGATTAACGGAGCCATTTGCAAGCGTGAAGCATATCCAGCAGGCACACCTCTCAGCGGATGTCGTACTGATAGTCGTGGGCGAACTTGTGGCGGTAGCTGCTATGTCCATACGTTGACGCTTTATTTGGGCAGCTGCTATCCTAAGGACAGCAGTTCTGAGTGCACATACAAACCAGTAAATATCCGTGTTGCTGGACGCAAAGGCGCGTGTCGAATCGACAGCTTCGGTCAGTGTGGCTGTCCTCTTCCCGATGAGATGACGCCATATCAAGGTGCAGCCGAGGTATTCGATTGCTAAACCTGCTTTCTGGCATCTGCTGTTAAGCAGATGCCAGCCCCCTATCAGGAGGAAGAAAATGAGGAAATCGTGGTCGTATGTATACATCTTTTACCTTTTGTGCCCGCTCAGCACCGCGGCAAGCGAGGATGTGGATCGAACCGTGTTCGAGGCGTTTGCCCAACGCGCTCAAGTTGCCCGCAACCTGACTTTTGAGTACGATGTTCAAGTGAAGGTTGCCTGCGAAGAATACCAATTCCACCGTCGGACGACAGCGACAGTCGTGCGTAATCCAGAACTTACAGTCGTTCAGGGGGACTGGCCTGTTTACAACTATACTTCGAAGAAACCCGATATGGTCAAGCAAACGCTCGTGTTTGGGAATGACTTTGTAGGTAGTATGTGGTATGACATCGAGGGCGACCCATACACCTTTATGTTGAGTCGCACAACGGTGAATGCAGCGCACCGCTACAATCCTTGGGGACATGCTTACCTGAACGATTCAGAGAGCCTGATACTCCTAGCGGGAGAAACACCCTTTGAAATGTACGACCTAAAATGGAAAGTTGAACGAGCAACAGTGCGAGAACTGCGCCTTTACGCACTCCCAACGGATGAGCAACGTCAGAAATGGCAAATTGGCAGAAGCCAGTATCGTTTTGAACTGGCACTCGATACATCGTTGAAGGTACCCAAGCAGCTCATCAGATATCCTGACTATGGAGCGCCTGACATGGATGTCTATAACACGCGTTATCACGCCTCGGAGTATCGCCTATTTCGCGGGTATTATTTTCCACAGCGAGTAGTTCTAGAACATCTGCTTAAAGACTATCGTCTCCGCGCAGAGTTTCGACTTAAGCAGATTAAGGAATCCAAGAAGGTAGATCTGAATACCATCATTCCCTTGAACACCTGGATTGCTGACTATCGCCATCGTATAGTGGATCACTGGCAGCCAACCGTACCTGCAGGTGTCAAACCCGTGCAATATCGTTGGCAAGGGCAGTTGCTGTCGCTGGCTGAACTGGAACAACTGGCTCAGGAGGGACCGCCCACACGCCCGCGTCCGTGGGGGCTTTGGGTATCTTTGATCGCAGCCACCGTGCTGCTGCTCACGGGGGTTGTATGGTACGCACGCACTCGCAGAAACGCATAAATCGGGGCTTTACGCTGATTGAACTGTTGGTGGTGATTGCCATTCTCGCCATCATCGCTGCGTTGCTGTTTCCCGTGCTGAGCAACGCGCGCGAAAGCGGACGGCGCACGCGCTGCCTCGCGAATATGCGTCAGGTGGGGCTGGCACTCCAGATGTACCTGAGCGACTACACGGAAACCTTCCCGATGAACCGCTTCCCCGACGCGCAACGCCCGCTCAGCAACGACTGGGGCGGACTGCACGGCAGCAGCTGGAACTGGAAACGCGCCGTTCTAAGCTACCTCAAAAGCGTGGAGGTGCTGGAGTGCCCCTCCAACGCCTACCAGTGGGAGTCGGAGTACATCGACAACTACGGGGGCGCAGGGGGCGATGAGAGCAACTGGGCACACACGCTCAAACTGCCTATTTCCTACGCCTACAACGGCTCCTTTTTCCACGAGGGGATTCCGATCCGCGTGCTGGGCGAGCCGCTCCATCGCCCACGCTACTATGCGGAAATCCCCGAGCCGAGCTGGTTGATTATGCTCACTGAAACGCGCGTGAACTATCCCGATTTGGGCGGCTGGTCGATTCCACAGGTGTTGGCGTTGCGCCGTGGGGTGGTGGAGGGCAAGGGGTTATTCCAGTCGCATCAGAAGGGTATCAACTGGGTCTTTTGCGACGGCAGCGCGAAGTGGCTCAAACTGGCGCAAACTTGCGTCCCCCGTCAACGCTGGACGCCGTATGAGCGCGACCAGCCCCTGTTCAACGAGCGCGCGCAGCAGATTCTGGAGGAGTATCGCTAACAGGGGCTATGACAGCCCCAACGCCTCTTCCGCCGCCTTGGTCCAGTAGCGTCCGTCTTCAAGGTGAGCGTACACTTCGGGCAGATGCGTCGCCAGTTCCTGCAAGCCCAGCAGGGGCAGGTCGGGCAGCTGCGGGAAGATAACGATTTTGCCGGGGTAGCGATGTTCCTGCACGGCGCGCAGGGCGTCGGGGAGCGCGTTTAGCCCCGCAATCGCGCCGATGGCCTTGCGTGCGGGCAGCGCGCCCTCCGCTACCAGACGCAAGCACTCGGCGATGTCGTCCATCGTGGAGCCGCTGCTGCCCATCAAGCGCATATGGCGCGATGCGAGCGGCGTGAGGTCTAACGCCACTTTCTGCCCCTTCGGGATGCCTGCAAACAGGTTCAGCACGCCCCCGTCGGTGAGCAACGGGTAGGTGAGCGCGACGGCGTCGGGCGCGGAGGCAAGCAGCATAATCTGGTCAAACCCGTGCGGGCAGAGCATGCGCAAGTGCGCCTGCTGCGCCTTTGGCTCGGCATCAGCGTTGCAGTAGAACTGCAGATCGATCCCCGCCGCTTGCGCCAACGGCATGCCCAGCTCGCGCAGCGGCTCCAGACGTTCAGGGTGGCGGTCGACTACTACCACCTGCGCAGGTGGTTCGGGGCGCGTGAGGGCGTAAAAAAGTTGCATCTGACCCATCGCGCCGCCTGCGCCGAACAGCAACAGCCGGTCGCCCTTGCGCAACGCCGTGTCGCGCGTGTAGCGATAAGCGTCGGTTATGTCCCAGCCCGTTGTGCCCATCACCTGCAAGCGGTCGTAGTGCAACCTGCCCACATCCACAGGCACAGGGGATGTCTTGTGGTGGCAGGTGAAGCTGAGCGCGCCACCATAGGTAAGTGCATCGATGGCGGTCTCCAGCAGCGCGTGCGACGGGTTGCCGTAAATTAAGATATCCGTGAAGCCGTCGGGCGCGTAGGTCTCGTTCAGGCGTTGCAACAGCGTGGGGTCGTAAAGGGCGTCCTCCGAAACCTCGATGCGCTCGGTCGGCATGCCGAGTTGGCGAGCGGTTTGCAGAAACTCTTCGGCAAGTGGATTGCCCCGCGAGTCGACAAGGACGACAGCGATGCCCTGGGTGGCTTGGACGGTCGTGTCCAAGCCACGCTCAGCACGGACGGGAATGTCCGTGCTACGGAGGATTTCCAAAGCACTGCACTTGTACCGCACCATCGGAGCGTGAGGTAGGATTATCAGCCACTTGCCGTTGGGCTGAGGTGTGGAGCGCGGCTGGATGCGATAACTGGCGACCACGCACGCCCACGGCTCCACTAACGCGGCTTCGGCGTAGCTCAGATGCTCTGGGCAGCGCAGCAAATAGCAGCCCGCGTCGCCGTTCAGCACCGGCTCGCCGAAAACCGTATACTGCGAGTAGCCCCCATCCAGAGCGTAGCCCACCGCCTGCACACGCCCGTTCACATACACATCTGCTTGCACGATGTACCGCTCGCCCACCTGGAAGCGGTCTTTGAGCGCGTCGCCCACCTGCGCGATGGTGCAGCAGATTTCGTGCCCCATCACGACGGGGCGCTGGCGCAAGTCGCGGGCGATTTTGGGGTGCGCCTCGCCCAGTCGCAGGATTTTGAGATCGCTGAAGCAGATTCCGACAGCGTCGATGCGGGCTAAAAGTTCGTTAGGCGCGGGCTGAGGCGTGGGCAACCGTTCGGGTTTACCGTCGCGCCCCAAATGTTCCAAGCCCGCGCCGTACAGATTCCAGCGCCAGTGGTGCGTGGGCGGCGTCATTACATCCCGTCTGGGCGCACGCCCAGCGTCACCGTGATGTCGCGTGTCTGTCCGTCGCGCCAGATGCGCAGGGTGATTTGCTGACCCGGCTTGGCGCGGCGCATAAAGTTCTGCATATCCTCGATGGTGCGCAGCGGGCGTCCGTTGAGTTGCACGAGCACATCGCCGGGCTGGATGCCCGCTGAACGCGCGGGCGAGTTGGCGACTATGCCGTCGATGAACATCCCATTAGCAGGGAAGCGCACATCGGGTAGTCGCTCTTGTAGGAACCGCCGTACCTGAGGGTCGCTGATGTCGGCGTAGCTAATCCCCAGCCATGCCTGCCCGACGGAACCGTGTTCCAGGATCTCGCGGATAACCTGCTTCACGCGATTCACGGGGATCGCGAACCCGATACCCACATTCGCGCCGACAGGCGAGAAGATGGCGGTGTTGATGCCAATCAGCCTGCCGCGCGAGTCGGCAAGCGCGCCGCCGGAGTTGCCCGCGTTAATTGCCGCGTCGGTCTGTATGAAGCCGCTGGGCGCGCCCGCGCCCTCCAGCGAGCGGTTCAACGCGCTCACGATGCCCGCCGTAACCGTCGTGCCCAAACCGAACGGGTTGCCCACTGCAATCACCCAGTCGCCCACCTGCAGCTTGTCCGAGTCGCCCAGCTGCGCCACTGGCAAGTTCCTACCGTCGATTTTCAACAGCGCGATATCGTTTTGCGAGTCGGTTCCCAACACCGTCGCGCGGAATCGACGACCGTCTTGCAGTGTCACGAAGATGTCTCGCGCCACCTGACGCTCAATCCGCACCACGTGGTTGTTCGTCACTACATACCCGTCGGAGCTGATAATCACCCCCGAGCCGCGTCCACCCACCTCGCGCCAACCGCGCCATGTAGCGACCTCGCCTGTGGTGTCTACATTCACCACCGCAGGCGAGATGCGCTGCGAAGCGGTACGGAGCATCGTCTCAAAGCTGGTCGGCGCAGGTTCAGCCGCGCCCGGACGCTGCTCCAGGAGGCTCACCAGCGCAGTACGGCTTGAGTCCGTATCGCCGCGAGGCGCACCTGCGACCTGAGCAGGTGCTCCGCGATTGGGAAAATAGGTGTTCAGCACGTATGCGCCCGTCGCAAAGCCCAGCGCAAACAAGACCACAAAGCCCAGAAACTTTCTCATCGCGTTCCCTCATAAAGTGTACCCGAATCGGTTAGACGGATGGCCGCGGGCGGAGTTTACCATAATTGTTCAGGTATACTATCCTTCGTATGAGCAGTCCAATCGGTCGCGAGGTGTTGTTGATTCCCGTCGAGGAGGAGATGAAGCGTTCCTACCTCGACTATGCGATGAGCGTGATTATTGCCCGCGCGCTCCCCGATGTGCGCGACGGTTTGAAGCCCGTGCAGCGGCGCATTTTGTATGTGATGCGTGAACTCGGCTTGACCCCTGATTCGCAACACACGAAGTCCGCCAAAGTGTGCGGCGAGACCACCGCGAACTACCACCCGCACGGGCAGGAGGTGGTGTACCCCACGCTGGTTCGCATGGCGCAGGATTTCAATATGCGCTATCCGCTTGTAGACGGGCAAGGCAACTTTGGCAGCGTGGACGGCGACCCCCCGGCTGCCATGCGTTACACTGAGGTGCGCCTCACCCCCATCGCGATGGAGATGCTCGCAGATATTGACAAAGAGACCGTCGACTGGATGCCGAACTACCTGCAGAGCGCGGAGGAACCGACCGTGCTGCCTGCGCGGTTCCCGAACCTACTGTGCAACGGGGGCAGCGGCATCGCGGTCGGCATGGCGACCAACATCCCACCGCACAACCTCAGCGAGGTGGTGGACGCGCTGATTTACCGATTGGAACACCCCAACTGCACCCTCGAGCCGATTCTGAAACTGCTGCCCGGTCCCGATTTCCCCACAGGTGCGCTGATTTTGGGCACAAAGGGTATTCGTCAGGCTTACGAAACGGGGCGCGGCAGCATCGTGATGCAGGCGAAAACGCAAATCGAACCCTTAGACGGAGGTAAAAGCGCGATTGTAATTACTGAGTTGCCCTATCAGGTGAGCAAAGCCCGCCTGATTGAGCAAATTGCTGCGCTGGTCAAAGCAGGCAAGCTGGACGGCATCACCGACCTCGCCGACTACTCCGACCGCACGGGCATGCGCGTGGTGATCGAACTGCGCCGCGATGTGAACCCGAACCGCATGCTCAACAGTCTGCTCAAGCACACGCAAATGCGCACCACCTTCGGCGCGATTCTGCTTGCGCTGGTGGATAATGTGCCCCGCGTGATGAGCCTGCTCGACCTACTGGATCACTATCTGGAGCATCGGCGCATCGTGATCGAGCGGCGCACACGCTACGAACTGTATCGCGCCAAGTCCCGTGCTCACATCTTAGAGGGGCTACAAATCGCGCTGAACTTTCTGGACGAGATTATCCGCATTATCCGTCAATCAGAGACTGCTGAGGTCGCACGGCGCACGATGATTCAACGCTTCGGGCTAACCGTGCTGCAGGCGGACGCGATTCTGAACACGCAGCTGCGCCAACTCGCGCGGCTGGAACAGGAGAAAATCGCTGACGAATATCGCGGACTGTTACGCGAAATCACCCGCTTAGAGCATATCCTCTCCGACCCGAAACAGGTGGAGGCGATTATCAAGGACGACCTTCGTACCCTCAAAGAGAAGTTTGGCGACGCGCGACGCACCCGCATCATCGCCCGCGAAGCCGAAGACATCTCCGAAGAGGAACTCATCCCCGAAGAGGAGACGCTGGTACTGATTACGCGCGACGGCTACATCAAGCGCGTGTCGATGGACGCCTACCGCTCGCAAAAGCGTGGGGGCAAGGGCGTAATCGCCACCACCGCCCGCGAGGAAGATGAGGTGGAGCACCTATTCCAAGTCAGCACGCATCACTACATCCTATTCTTTACGGACAGGGGGCGTGTCTATCGCCTAAAAGCCTACGAGATTCCCGAAACCTCGCGACAGGCGCGTGGCACGGCGGTCATCAACTACATCAACATCCAGTCGGACGAGAAGGTCACAGCGACGGTCTCCGTGCGCGATTTCAATACGCCGGGCTACCTGACGATGATTACACGCAAGGGCGAAATCAAGCGTACTGCGCTCAGCGAGTTCGCCAACCTACGCAGCAACGGGCTGAACGCCTTTGATTTAGAACCCGGGGACTCGCTGGGCTGGGTGCTGCTCACTTCGGGTGGCGACGATGTGTTGCTAGTTACCAAAGCGGGCTTGGCGATTCGTTTCCCTGAAACTGATGTGCCTGTGCGCAGCCGCGCGGCGGGCGGCGTGAAGGCAATCACGCTCGGCAAGGACGACGCGCTGGTGGCGGCGTGCCGTGTGCAGCCCGATGCACTGCTGTTGGTCGTCTCCGAGAATGGCTTCGGCAAATGCACGTCGCTCAAGGAGTATCGTGTGCAGTCGCGCGGGGGCAAGGGCATCTTCACGATGAACGTCACGCGTAAAACAGGCAACGTGGTCGCCGCCGAAGTCGTGGAGAAAGACGACAAGCTGATTCTGGTAACGGCGAACAGCAAGGGCATCCGCTTGCGCGTGGCGGATTTACGCATCACGGGGCGCATCGCGCAGGGCGTGAAGCTCATCGATCTCGCCGAAGGCGACACAGTGGCGGCGATTACCCGCATCGTGCTGGGCAAACGCCTGCAGGAAGTGGAAGCCAGGCGCGAGGGGTAATTCCTCCGCCCTAATGTTTCTACTCAATCTCAGCA
>CAYVKB010000024.1:0-27387 GCA_964451985.1 uncultured Fimbriimonadales bacterium
AACTGGGGACACCCTAAGGCACAAGAGGCGTGCAACAGGGCGTTGCAGGCAGCGCGAGAATCGTAATTTGCACGCATCCTCTGCACCTTCTCTGATAAGGGTACACAGGTCTGCCTCACCATTGAGGATTGAAGCCCCATTTTCCCATGCCTGTTCCACCTCACTCCCCAGCCCCCTCTCTGTAAACGGAGAGGGGGAGTGGGCAGCGTGAGCACCTCTCTCCCGCGCTGTGGGAGGGAGCTGGGGGTGAGGATAGGCTACCTAAGCCACACGCCGATAGCCACACGCTTCCTAGGCAGGAGTCTCGCCTCTAAGAACAAAATTATCGCCCTGAAGGAGGCGACACTATGCAACCGACGGCGATTGACGCTTTATTGCAGGAAACACGGGTGTTTCCGCCCTCTGAGGCGTTTCGTGAGCAAGCTAATATCAACGACCCCGCCATCTACGAGCAGGCGGCACAGGATTTTGAAGGGTTCTGGGCGCGACAGGCGGAGAGCCTGCTGGACTGGTTCGAGAAATGGCACACCACGCTGGAGTGGAATCCGCCCTATGCGAAGTGGTTTATCGGGGGTAAGTTGAATGCGTGTTATAACTGTGTGGACAGGCATGTGAACTCGTGGCGGCGCAATAAAGCCGCACTGATTTGGGAGGGCGAGCCAGGCGATGAGCGTGTACTCACTTATGGCGACCTGCACCGCGAGGTTCAAAAGTTTGCCAACGTACTGAAGTCGTTGGGCGTGCAGAAAGGCGACCGCGTATGCATCTACATGCCGATGATTCCCGAAGCCGTGATTGCGATGCTGGCATGCGCCCGTATCGGCGCGCCGCACTCGGTGGTGTTCGGTGGGTTCAGCGCGGAGGCGTTGGCAGACCGCATCAACGACGCGCAAGCGAAAGTACTGATTACCGCCGATGGCGGCTGGCGACGCGGCAGTATCGTACCCCTCAAACGCAACGCCGACGACGCCCTGCGCCACACGCCCAGCATCGAGAAGGTTATCGTGTACCAGCGCATCGGTGGCGAATACACCGTCCCTATGGAAGAAGAACGCGACCACTGGTGGCACGACCTGATGGCACATGCACCTCTCACTTGTCCCGCGGAGCCGATGGACAGCGAGGATTTGCTATACCTGCTTTACACCTCCGGCTCCACAGGCAAGCCAAAGGGCATTATGCACACCACGGGCGGCTATATGACAGGCGTCACGCTCACAGCAAAATGGGTGTTCGACCTCAAGGATGAGGATGTCTACTGGTGTACCGCCGATGTGGGCTGGGTGACGGGGCATAGCTACATCGTGTACGGACCGCTTTCGAACGGGGCGACCTGCGTGATTTACGAAGGTGCGCCTGACTACCCCGACCGCGACCGATTCTGGGCGATTGTGGAGAAGTATCGCGTGACGATACTGTACACTGCGCCGACTGCCATCCGCGCGTTTATGAAGTGGGGTGAGCAGTATCCCAAGCAGCATGACCTGAGCAGCCTGCGCCTGCTGGGCAGCGTGGGCGAACCCATCAATCCCGAAGCGTGGATGTGGTACCACGAGCATATCGGCGGCGGAGGTTGTCCCATCGTGGACACCTGGTGGCAAACCGAGACAGGCGCGATCATGATTACCCCGCTGCCTGGCATTACGGCGACCAAGCCTGGCTCCGCCACGCGCCCGTTCCCTGGGATATTCGCAGCGATTCTGGACGATAAGGGACAGCCTGTGGACACCCATCACGGCGGCTATCTGGTCATTACCAAGCCGTGGCCCTCGATGACGCGTGGGCTATGGGGCGACCCCGACCGATTTGTGCAGACCTACTGGAGCAAGTATGAGGGCATCTACTTCACGGGCGACGGCGCACGACAGGACGACGATGGCTACTTCTGGTTGCTGGGGCGCGTGGACGATGTGATTAATGTTTCAGGGCATCGCCTCAGCACTATGGAAGTGGAAAGTGCGCTGGTGGATCACCCTGCTGTAGCGGAAGCGGCGGTGATTGGCATCCACCACGACATCAAGGGGCAAGGTGTGGCAGCATTTGTGATAGTGAAGGAGGGCTACACCGCCGACGACACACTGCAAACCGCGCTCAAGCAGCACGTAGCGCAGAAAATCGGCGCAATCGCCCGCCCCGACCAGATTATCTTCACTGCGGAGCTGCCCAAAACGCGCAGCGGTAAGATTATGCGCCGCCTCCTGCGCGACATCGCGGAAGGACGCGCACTCGGCGACACCACTACTCTCGCCGATCCGACCGTCGTGCAAGCACTGAAACACAGGTACGAAGGACAAGAGGAGTAGTGGAAATATAAGTAGGACGGTGTCCTAGTCGTCAAGCATTATAGGAGCGGATTGCATCTGCGACCATCGCGGACAAAATCCGCTCCTATAATTTTGAAGCTCCGTCGCAGCAAGGTATAATCCGCTTATGAAACGCCTGCTGGCACTGAGCCTGAGCCTGTTGCTCTTTGCGGCGTGGGCAGATCGTCCCACGTGGATGAGCCGCGCCGAGACGATTACCCCTACCGACATGCGCGCACATCTGGAGTTCATCGCTTCCGACGAGTTAGAAGGACGCGACACCCCCTCGCGCGGACTGGATATCGCAGGGCTGTACATCGTTTCGCATTTGCAACGCTGGGGCGTGAAACCCGGCGGTGAGAATGGAACCTATTTCCAGCCCCTGAACTATCGCATGGATACCGTCAACACAGGCGAGACGCGCATTCAGGTGGGCGGTCGCAACTTTGAGTACGGCGTGGGTTTTGTGGCGCGCCCCGTCGCACTGAACACCAACGCGCCGCTGGTTTATGTTGGCTATGGCTGGTCGAACCCTGAAAAGGGGATTGACCCTTATGCCGGCTTGGAGGTGCAAGGCAAAATCATCGTCGTGCAGGCGGGTTATCCGCGCGAGGTGGCAGAGAACTTCGAGAACGCCGCCGCACAGGGCTGGCGCAGCCCTGAACAGAACGCCCAAGAGAAAGGCGCAATTGCCATTTTGCGTATAGACCCCAGCGATATGGAACGTATTGAGCGTGTTGCTCGCACTTGGAGCATGCGCCGAAGCGTGGAGTTCGTGCAGCCCGCCTCGAATCTGCCGATTATCGTGGCTGCGCCCGCGCTGCTGGAGGCGATTTTCGCAGGCGAGCGCGTTTCGGCAGCAGAGCTAATTCAGCGGGCGATGGGCGGCGAGCCTGCGACCCCCTTCGCGCTGAACCCCGACAAGCGCGTGAACATCACAATTAGCGTGCGCACGCAGCAGGAGACAGCACGGAACGTGATTGGGATTATCGAAGGCTCGGATCCCGTTCTGAGAAACGAGTATGTGTCCATCGGGGCACACTTAGACCATGTGGGGGTCGCCAGCCGCGGTGAGGGCACGAACCGCATCTACAACGGTGCGGATGATAATGGCTCTGGCTCCGTCGCGCTGCTGGAAATCGCCGAAGCGTTTGCCACAGGCGCACGCCCGAAACGATCGATTTTGCTGCTCTGGTACGCTGGAGAAGAGAAGGGGTTGCTCGGTTCACGCCTGTTCGTGGAGCGACCTACCGTGCCGCTGGAGAACATCATCGTGAATATCAATATGGACATGGTAGGGCGCAGCAAGCAGCCGGGCGATAACAACCCGCGCAACCGAGAACTATCAGGACCAAACGAGGTATACGTAATCGGTCCGAATGTCGCCAGCCCTGACATCGGTAAGGTGCTGACTCGCGTGAACGAGCAGTACCTGCGGATGGCGCTGAACCCGATGTACGACTCGCTCCAGCATCCAGAGCAGCTCTTCTTCCGCAGCGACCACTATAGTTTCGTGAGCAAGGGTATTCCGGGCATCTTCTTCTTTACGGGCTTGCACGCGGATTATCATCAGGTGACCGACACGGTGGAGAAGATCGACTACGAGAAGATGGCTCACGTGGCGCGCACGGTGTTCGGCTTAGCCTGGGAGATAGCAGACGCACCCGAACGCCCCGCGCGGGTGAATCTGGACAATCTGAGAAGGCGATGAAACCAAGCACGGAAGCCTTGGCACAAGCAGCAGAGGCATTAGAGCAGGCGTTGCGGGGATTGCATATCCCCTTCAACGCGGCGCAGTTCCAGTGGGAAGGCATTTTGCCAGTGGAGTATAAAGAGCATGCGGGTGACATGCGGGGCTTGGGCTGGCGCGGTGTGACACGCTATAGCTTAGGACGCCCACCCTATGTGGAGGCGAAGTTCGCCTTGCGCTATTTTGAGGTCGCGCCTGACGGCTTCTCCAGCTTGGAAAAGCACGCGCATGTGCATCTGGTGGTGGTAATCCGCGGGCGTGGGCGTGCGCTGGTAGGCGAGCGCGTGTATGAACTGAAGCCGTTCGACATCCTCTATGTGCCCCCCAACACGCCCCATCGGTGGATTAACCCTTACAGCGAGCCGTTCGGTTTCTTGTGCCCCGCCGATGCTGAACGGGATAAACCGCAGCCCATATCCGAAGAAGAGTGGGAACAGCTGAAAAGGAACTCCGAAACGGCTCCTTATATCTTTTAGGGATTAATTCTCAGTGGCTCCTCTCCCTTGCGAATCCAGCCTCGCTGGCGTGCGAGCGACTCGCGTCCCAAATCAGTCTGCACACGCTGGAGCTGCTCAACAAGGGCGCGCTCTTGCTGTCGCAACGCCAACAATTCGCGTTCCACTTGCGCAGTCTCGCGTTGCGCCTCTCGCCACTTGCCTAATAGTTCAATCGTGCGCGGGGTCGTGCCTGTGAACAGCGTAATCGCCATAAGCCATAGCACGAAAACCCCGACGCGGTTGTACCTCCTTGTCTTTGTCATAACGCCTCTCCGTAGCATACTATACCACAGGCGGTATGAGATTCCTGCCTTAATTCAACCGATTGGGGACAAAATAAGCTACTTGAAGGGCGTTTTTTTGGCGATTTGCGCAAGGGTTAGTTCCCGCATCGACTGTTCGGCATAATCGCGCAGTCCAATCCAGAAGAAGTGCGCAGCGCACGGGTGCGTCGCCGAGCAGACGCGGTTCCGATCGAGCAGGCAGTGCGGTTTCTCGATTAACCCCTCCACCGCAGATACAATATCGTAGAAGCTGATTTCGTTTGGAGAACGGCATAGCATAAAGCCCCGCTTCGCCCCCCGGAACGAGCGCACAATCCCCGCACGCGAAAGGTCGTCGAAGATATTGTACAGGAAGTGCTGCGAGATGCCTGTCTCCTCAGCGAGTTCCTTGACCGTGACAATCGCCCCCTCGCCACGCTGCGCCATCTGCGCCAACGCCGCAATCGCGTATTCCGAACGCGCTCCTAAATCCAGTAGCTTCGTCATAGAGAATCAACTCCTCGCAACTATTCAATGGGATTATACCACTGACTCGAATGTGCATAAGCGACCCGCGCACGGGTGAGATGCCCGTGCTACAGGTGCTTTCTCCGCCGCCCCAGCATCATCCATGCGCCTGTAGCCAGTACGCCCAGCGCGCCGATGGGGAAAATCCAGTCGCTTACGCGCTCCCACAGCGTGTATTCGCCCCGCGCAATCCGTAAGCCCCGCTGAATGTGCGCAGGCGTGAACTCGGTGCTGAACTCGTAGTGGCGCACCACGCCGTCGCTATCCAGAAAAATCAGCATGTCGGCGTGGTCTTTGATTTGCTCGGATACGTAGGTGAAGCGGAAATCGATGGCGTCCAGGAACTCGAACAGTTCCTTATCGTCGGGGATGACGGCGACGCGCCAGTTGGAGCGATTCAGTTCGTGCGTGCGCTGGAACTTCGCCATATCGGCGCGCTCTTCCTTTGGGTCGAAGCTGAAAGTCACGACGGTATAGGCGTCTTCTGGCAGGTTCAGTTCCTCCAGCGATTTCCTAAGCGTACGGCTAATCACGATGCATGCGCTGGGGCAGCCTGCGTAGATGGGGCTGAGGATAATCGGCTTGCCGCGCAGTTCGCTCAGGCGAAACTCACGCCCCTGAGTGTCCACAAAACGCACTTCGGGAGGCGTGGTACCCAGCGTCTTGCTGAGGTTGGGAGGGATGCCCTGCCCGAAGGCAGAGCATCCCAGCGTAAATGACAGGAGGTATCCAGCAAGTCGTCTCATGGCAGTTTCGTTTGCTCACGGAGTGCAGACTGCGGCACGAGGTTGTTCTCGATGCTTTGATAGCCGGACGATTTCGCGAGCACGCCGCTCGTCATCGACTCATACACAGGGTAAGTGTAGGAGATGGCAATCAGCAGCAAGGTTGCCGTGACCCACGGGCGCAGGTTTATCACGAGCGGGGTCGGCTCCTCGTGGATGGCTTCAGCAATTGGGAAGTCCACTTCCGGCTGCTTGACGGGCTTGGCGAACAGCGTGCCCACCAGCGCGACAGCGAAGCACAGGAAGCCCAACACAGCGATGGTACCGCCCAACGCGCCTACGTGTGACCAGAATAGCCAGTCGGCGCGGTAGAGCAGCTCGTTCGACGAGTCTAAGTAGCTAATCCCGAGGTTGCTGCGGCGTGGCACGCCCTGTAAGCCCGAAATCGAGAGCGCAATTTCGAAAATCACGAAGCCCAGCATCCACAGGTACGGCGCAGCCAGCGCCAGCGGCTTCGCCTTCACCTCTACGCCGCGCAGCTTAGCAATCATGTACAGCGTCATACCCAAGAAGCTCAGCGTCACCAAGCCGCCCACAGTCGTGTGGAAGTGCCCCACAACCCATGCCGTGTTATGCACAATTAAGTTGAGGTTGTAGGAAGCGTTCACGATTCCTGTGATGCCGCCGAACAGGAATAGGATTAGCCCCGCTATCATGTAGGCGAAGAGCCACTTGTCGCCCTCCTTGCTCCAGTAGGGCAGTTTGCTCATCCAGCCGAACAGCCCCTGCGCACCGTTGTTGCGTCCTGCATGCTCCAACGACGCTGCAACGGTGAACGCTGTGATAAAGCTCGGCAGCGCGACCATGAAGGTTAGGAACGCATGCCATAGCTTCCAGCCGCTGCTCAAACCGCCCTCGGTATATTGGTGGTGCAAGCCGACAGGAATGGAGAACAACAGGAACAGCAGAAACGCTAACCGCGCCGCAGGGTCGGAATAGAGCTTGCCGCCCGCCAGCTTCGGCAACATCGTGTAGAGCATGATGTACGAGGGCAGCAGCCAGAAATAGACCAGCGCGTGCCCGAAGAACCAGAACAGTGTGCGCGAGAGCAGCACGTTCGCTTCCTGCGCCAGCCCCAGCGACAGCGGCAGCATCTGGAACAGTACCGTCGTCGCCAAAGGCAGGATAATCAGGAACCACAGTGTGAAGTTCACCAGATTACCCAGTACGGCGATAGGCAGTTTCTTGTTGGGATTCTGGCGTCGCCATGCCAGCGTGTTCGGAATCCAGTCCAGAAAGTACGGTAAGATGGAGCCTATCAGCAGCAGTGTTGCGCCCACATAGAACGTCCAGTGGGCGACCATCGGCAGGTAGAAAGTATACAGCACGGTGGCGCGTCCGGTGAGCATCGCCCACGCCGCCATCAGCGTACCGACTACCATCAGAACCCACGACGCCCACTGCACCCCCATCTTCAGTGGACGCTGCAACTGGTGCATCATAATCGCGTTGCCAAACGCCACCGCGAAGAAGGTGGTGAACACAACCGCGTTAATCACGCCGTGTAGGGTCAGCCCCTGATAGTAGTTGATGCCGAGGAGGTCGGGCGATTTGATAATCCCCGCGCGCGCCAGCACCTGATACAGCCCCAGCAATACGCCAAGAATCAGCAAAATGAACGGAAGAATCAGTTCACTGAGAATGATAAATCGTGCTGCGCCCTTAATCGGAATGGCTTGAGTGTTCTGTGTGGTTTGCATGGTCGCCTCCTCCTTACTCCACAATCACTTTGCCCGCCATGTTCTGATGTCCCAGGCCGCAATACTCGTGGCAAATAATCTGGTACTCGCCCGCGCGATCAAACTTGACTCGCGAGTAGGTCACCGCGCCGGGCACTGCCATCAGGTTTACTAGCGTCTTCTCAATATGGTAACCGTGCATCACATCACGGCTGGTAACGTAGAAATCCACGGTGGAACCGCGAGGAATCTTGATTGTATTACCCTGTCCCATATCGAAGCTCCACATGAACGCGACAGCGTCCACTTGATAGCGGTTCGGGCCGACTTCCACCACTTGCCCGCGCTCAAACAGCCGTGCATTTGGCAGACAAGTAGGCAGGTCGGCTTGCAGTCCCTTCGCGGCGTACACAATCAAGCCGAAGAACATCAAAACTAACGACAACGCCAGCGCCATCGCCCGTTTCTCGAAAAGATCCATCATATCACCTCCATTTGAGCAGCACGCCGTAGGTGGTGAGCCACACCAGCGCGTAGACGAAAATCATGGTCACGAAAAATGCAATCGCGCCCGTCGGTACAAACTGTTCCCGTGCGTCCTTCATCGTTTGCCTCCTTGTCTGTGGAGCCTCAGGTTATTGAGGCTATTCAACCAGTCAAGTCTAATGACTATGCTTAGTATACCACACTTTAGGGGCGTTTGTCAAGGGGGGCGAGCGAGTTCAAGGTGCCAAGCAAGCGAAACCGCAAACCTGCGCGGCGCGTTTTGAGCGACAACCGACACCCATCGCCTTCTAAAGAGGTACAATAACTGCTGTGGGGAGGCGTATGTCGGTAAACGGTAAGACGGACACACACGCGCAGGCGGAGCGATTGACGCGCGAGGCGATGGGCTTGTACGAGCAAGGGCGTCTGGAGGAGGCGCTGCTGGCGTGTGAGGGCGCGCTTGCGCTGGAAGAGAACTATGCACCTGCGCTGTCGCTAAAGGGGCTGATTCACGAGCGGCGCGGGCAGGTGAGCGAAGCGATTGAAGCCTACGAGCGCGTGCAGGCGTTGAACCCGCTGAGCGTTTCGGAACGGGCGCGGCTGGAGGCGTTGCGTCGTCGGAGCCACGCAGCAGTGCGCCCTGCACCTAATCGTCCACTGTGGCGTGAGACACTACCTGTTGCGCTGGCGTTTCTGGCGTCGGGGCTAATTTTGTTGATGGGACTGGCACTGGTGCTGCGTTGGAGTGCGCCCGCGCCCGTCGCAGAAACACCACCTCCTACAGGCGCAGCGCCGATCGAGCCGCGCTCGGTGCAGCCGCCGACTGTAGCACCCCCCACAACCGCCGAGCAGCCCGCACAGCCTCAGAACCCGCAGGCGATTGTGCCGCCCGTGGTGGTAGACCCCTCGCGCGTGGCGCTTGCGCCCGCCGAGACGCCGCCATCCCCGCCGCGCGGAATGATTCCGACCCTGCCTGCGCCCGACGAGAACGCCAACGCCGAACGTCAACCTGAACGTCCTGCCGCCGCGCCCCAGAAATCCAACAGCGAGAGCGAAGTGATGCCCGATGTAAAGGTGGAAGAGACGCAGCGCGGCGTGTACGAAATCCGCGTGCAGCGCGTGGGCGACGGTCGAAGTGCACCCCGCACACCCACACGCCCCCAGAACGATTTGCTGGCGCAGGCGCAAAACCTGCAACGCGCGGGCAACTATCGTGAGGCGATACAAACGTACCTGCAAGCGTTGCCCAGCGCGCCCAACCTCGGCGAAGTGCATCAGCAAATTGCCACCTGCTACCTGCGATTGGGGGATAAGGCTAACGCGCGAATCCACTTCCAGCAGGCAATTGCCGAGTACGAACGCCAGATCCAAACCGGGCGCGATGAGGAGACGGCGCGACAGGGCATCGCCGTGTGTCAGAACGGGCTATTGCTATGCAACGAGTGAAACCGAGCGGCGTGAATGTTCATCTTCCTCGTTTTGCTTGGAATGACAAGTTTTTCTCACTGAAAGCACGCCTGTTATCTCAAGTGAAGCGAGGAGGTCCAACTGCCTTACGAGAGACGCTTTTACCGGTTAGGTGCTTATCATTTATACTCCTGGTCCTTGTTGGCATCTCCATCACCTACTCCCAACCCAAACTGCTGATTTTCCCCGACCCCGCGCCACCCATCCAGCATAACGAGCAGACCTACAACCCGAACATCGACCTGCAGCCGTACCTGACGCCGTTTCTAGATGAGCTGCGCAAGGTGCAGGTGGAGTGGTACAGCCCGACGCATCCGACGGCGCGGCAGTTCGCCCAGCGGCGCGACCTGAGCGAGGAATCACTGAGAAACCCCAGTCCTGTGCTACGCGGGCAACTTGCGCGGACTTGGGGCGCCACGTATGTGATGACCGTGCGTTGCACGCGCCCCCCCGAAAAGGCGCAGTTTGAATACAAAATCACTGTGTGGGAGCTGGGCAGACGCGCCCCTGTGTGGGAGAGCGAGGGCTTTCAGCAACTTGCGACGGGCGCGGGACGCGCTGATGAAGCCGCCGCGTTGCAAACGCTGGGGCGCACTGTTGCGATGCGCTTAGACAGCGAACTGTGGGCGACGCTGCCGCGTGTGGCGGAGCAGATCCGCATGCCCACGCCACCTCCCACGCCCCCACGCGACGACACACCTCCGCCCGCCGACCCGAAGCAACTCGCCGAGAAATTGCTGCGCGAGGGCAAGAATCTGGAGGCGTTGTTGCCCTTGCGTGCATTAGTGAACGCCGAGCCGGAGAACGCCGAGCTGCGCCTGCAGCTGATACGCCTCTACCGAAGGTTGAACATGCCCGAGGCGGCGCAGGTGGAACTTGCACGCGCGGCGCAACTGTTCCCGCAAAACGAGGCGATTACACTGGAATGGATTGGGCTGCTGCGCGATTTAGGCGACACCGCCGCCGCCATCGTGCGCCTGCAGCAGGCATTGCAAGGGCAGCCCGAATCGACGTCCCTGCGTCTCGCGCTGGTGGATATGCTGCTGCTGTCGGGCGATGTGAAGGCAGCAGCGCATGCGCTGAAACCCCTTGCGGAACAGAACACGCCCGACGTCGTGCTGCGACGATACCTGCTTCAGGGCGCAACCCGCGCGTTGGAGAACCTACCTGAACAGAGTCTTGCACTGACGGAACCCCACGCCGCGCTGTGGCTGCAAATCGCCAGCGGGATGCTTGCCGACTTGAGCAGTGAGCTGCTCGACCTGCGACGCCTTGCGACCAGTCCGAATCCGAACCGCATCGAGCTGCGTCAGCGCAGTGAACGCGCCGTGCTAACTGCGCTGAACATCGGGCAGTGGCTGGAGCGCGTTCAACCCGACGACGTCACACGCCGAGTCGTTGCCCATGCCCGCTTTGCCAGTCAAATGCTTAGCCAAGCGGCACAACATATGGCACGATTCGTGCTGTCGCGTAATCCAGAGGAGGAGGAACGCGCCAGCCTGCTGCGTGTGGAGGCGATGCGCGAGTTGGAGCAGGCAAATACCGCGCTTCCGAAACGCCAGCCATGATGGATTGGGGCACTTTGGGGATTGGTTTGGGGCTTGCCCTGATGGGGGGATTGCTGATTGCACTCGTCGGGCGACACTGGAGTTGGTGCCCGTTGAAAGCTTGCCCTGCATTAGAGGAGGGGCAACGGATTGAGTTCACTGCTTCAGGTGTGCGCTACGCGACCGTGCTACACGGCTGGGACGGCGAGACTCTCCACATCGCGCCCCCCTTGCAGCGGGGGATACCGATTTCGATGAACATCGGTTCCTTCGCGGAGTTGCGCCTGACTACCCCCGCAGGGATTTACGAGGCGACGATTCAGTTCGTTGGTCGCTCAGCGAAGCCGCAGCCACTCCTGCGCGTCCGCTTAGACGGTCGCTGGCGCCACATTCAGCGGCGTCAGCACGAGCGCGTGCTCCTGCCCGACGAAGTGAATGTGGCGATTCAGCTGGGGTGTGAGCAGTGGATTGGCTGGGCGCGGGATGTGAGCATCGGTGGGCTACGACTGATTGTACCTGCGCCTGCACCGCCCAACGCCCAGGTGCGTGTGGAGCTACCTTCTACCCTGCGTGGTGTCGCCGACTCCGAAACGGAACGCCTCGCCCGTGTTGTCGCCTGCGAACGCGCCCCCACCCGACACGGCTACGCCTACCAACTTCGCCTCGCGTTTATCGATGCCTAACGCGCCCGATGTCTCGGTGATTATCGTCAGCTACAACACCCGCGACCTGCTCCGTGAGTGTATCGAGTCGCTACTTCATCCTCAGCTCTCGCCGTATAGTTCATCCTACCTCACCCTCCCACCTCCCCGCTCCGCAAGTGGCGAGGGAGAAACAGCATGCTTGTTGCAGGACAACCCCCACTCTCCGTTTACGGAGAGTGGGATGGGAGGCGAGATTGAGACCGCACAGGAAAACGAGCCACCTGCTCCCGAAGTTAGGGCAGAGGGGCGCATTCCTATCAGGAGAGGGCTAAGGGGCGTGGATAGAGTTGAAGTTATCGTCATTGACAACGCCTCCGCCGATGGCAGCGCATTGATGGTTGCCGAGTGCTTCCCCGAAGTGAAACTGATAGCAAACCCCGACAATCGGGGTTTCGGCGCGGCGTGCAATCAGGGCTTACAGATTGCGCGGGGACGCTACGCGCTGATTCTGAACGCCGATATTCGCGCTGTGGGAAACGCCATCGAGCGGCTGGTGCAATTTATGGATGCGCACCCCGACGCTGCCGCCTGTGGGGGGCAGTTGCGTTACCCTGATGGGCGAATCCAGCCCTCATGCGCCCGTGAACTTACCCTCTGGTGGGTGTTCTGCGAGCAGAGCCTTCTGGCGAAACTGCTGCCCCTCACATACCTCTTTGGAGGCTATTGGCGTACTCACTGGGATTTCAGTAGCACCATCGAGACCGATCAGGTGATGGGCGCATGCCTGATGCTGCGCCGCCATTGCACGGACAGGAATGTCTGTGCTACAGGCTTTCCCCTCTTTGACGAGTCCTACTTCCTCTACTGCGAGGATACTGACTTGTGCTACCGCATTCGGCAGGCAGGGGGCAAAATCTACTATGTGCACGACGCCGTGTTTGTCCACCATTTGGGTGCAAGCGGCGAACCCCAGCGCACCGAAATGGTGATTTATTACAACAAGGGCAAGGAGCGCTACTTCCGCAAGTTTCACGGTGCATGGCAGGCGTGCATCTGCCGATGGCTGAATAAGATGGGTGCACTGCTGCGGGTGCTAATTGGCATAGGAGGCGTAATCGGAACGCTGGGGCGCAGCCCGCGAGCGAAGCAGTATGCGCAGACCTTCTGGAAAGTGTTCCTACAGTCCTAACGCTCTCTCCGTTGCATTGCGCATCACTGCCACAGGCGCGGGCTGCCCTGTCCAGCGTTCGAATGCCAGTGCGCCTTGATGGATGAGCATCCCCAGCCCGTCGACAGTATGCAAGCCGCGCGCCCGCGCCGCCTGCAGAAACCGTGTATGCAACGGACGATAGACCAAATCGCATGCCCACGCCGTGTCAGGTAGCGCGTCCCAATCCATCGGCGGGCTGGAGGCTGTATCAGGCGACATGCCCAGCGAGGTGCAGTTCACTACGCCGTCCACTTGAGACAGTAAGGGGCGCAGGGCATCATGTGCCATTTCGACGGGCGTCGCCTGAAACGCGGCTGACAGCGACACGGCTCGTTCGGGCGTGCGGTTGGCGATAATCAGACGGCAGCCCTGACGGTGTAGCGCATACGCCACTGCCCGCGCCGCGCCTCCCGCACCCAGAATCAGCACGGTTTGGCTAGCAGGTTCCACGCCCGCCTCGCGCAACCCCCGCAGGAAGCCCTCGGCGTCCGTGTTGTCCCCAATCAGCTGGTCGTCGTCCCAGAACAGTGTGTTCACCGCGCCCACCTGTTGCGCCGCATCGGTCGTTCCATCCAGCAGGGGTATTACGGCTTGCTTATGCGGTATCGTCAGGTTCAGACCCTGAATATGCAACCCACGCATGCCTGCGATGGCGTTGGGTAAAGCATTCGGCGGAACTTCGAACGCCAGATAGACCCCGTTCAGCCCCAGCGACTGAAGTGCCGCGTTGTGCATCGCAGGCGAGAGCGAATGGCGCACCGGATAGCCCAGCACGCCTGTCAGTTGCGTGTGCGCGTCAATCGTCCACACGGTACGGTTCCAATCGCTTCAGCAGCCATTTCTCTACTTGACGGCTGAACTTCGTGCCAATAAACTCGCGCGGATGCATCGGATGCACCCAAACGGTATAGATCCCCAAGCGGTTGCCGCCCCAAATATCAGTGAACAACTGGTCGCCCACAATCGCGGCGTGTTGCGGTTCAACATTCAACATCTCCAGCGCGCGGCGGAGCATCGCGCGGCGGGGCTTCATCGGACCGCGCGCGTATGGAATCCCCAAATACTCGCTAAGCCACTGTAGCCGACCCAAGTTGCGCGTGTTGGACACAAAGCAGAGCTGAATGCCTGTCTCTTTCATCTGGCGCACCCAGTTCTCCACTTCGGGGGGAACTTTGCGACTGCGCCACGGGGTGATGGTGTTGTCCAGGTCCAGCAGCAGCGCGTGAATGCCCAGCTCATGCAACCGTTCGGGCGTGAGTTCCGCCACGCTTTGCACATGTTCATCGGGGCACCAGCGCCGCAGCCAGCGCGGGGGCGCATCCTTCTGAAACCGCATGGGGAATATTATGGCATGGCGTTGTATGCCTTCGCCAGGATTTCTATCGGATGCAGCACTTCTATCGGTAGCCCGGCTTCGTCTAAGCCCTGTCTAATCCAGAGCGTGCAGCCAGGGTTCGCGCTGGCGACAATCGTTGCGCCCGTCGCCTTGATGTTGGCGATTTTACGGTTCAGTGCATCGCGGGCAAGGGTGGGTTGTAGCAGGTTGTAAATTCCCGCCGAGCCACAGCACATATCCGCGTCGTCCATCTCCACTAATTTTACGGCGGGCAGGCGTTGGAGTAGCGCGCGAGGCTGATGGCGAATGCCCTGCCCGTGAACTAAATGGCAAGCGTCGTGGTAGGTGATGCACAGCGAGTCCTCGCGTGGGGATGGGGGTAGCTCAGCGTTGGCAAGCAACTCGTGCACATCGCGCACGCGCTGCGCGAACGCCTCCGCCACGGCGTGGTCGGGCGCGTCTTTGAACAGCAGTCCGTACTCTTTCATCGTGGAGCCGCAGCCCGCCGCGTTCACGGCGATATAGTCCACCTCGCGGAATGCCTTGAACAACCCACGAGCGTTGCGTTGTGCCTGCTGGGGATAGCCGTTGTGCACCCACAGCGCGCCGCAGCAGCCCTGAGTGGGCGGAATATGCACCTCGTAGCCCGCGAGTGTGAGCATGCCCACCGTCGCCCGATGTACGCGGTGGAACAAGACCTGCATCGCGCAGCCCAGCAGTAGCCCCACCGTGGCTTTGCGTTCGCTCTTGGCAGGGTAGATGGTTTGCGTCGGTCGCCACGCGCGTCGCGGCAGGTGGGGCAGGCGCACCGCCGACTCGCGCGCCCCCAATAGATTCGCCATCCAGCGTGGCGTTTTGCGCATGCCCAGCGCACGTGCGGCTTTTAGCATCAAGCGTAGGCGCGTTGGACTCGTGAAGTTGCCAATCGCCTGACGCCGCATCAAGCGTTGGAACGGTGTGCGGGCATGCTGTTCCACCTCCGCGCGGGCAGCTTCGATGAGTTTCGCATACGGCACGCCCGATGGACACGCCGTCTGGCAGCCCAAACAGCCCATGCAGGCATCGATATGCGGTCTCGCCTGCGCCCACTGAATACGCCCCTCGTGCGCCTGACGCATCAGATAAATCCTGCCGCGCGGCGACTCCGCCTCCTGACCCGTCGATACATACGTTGGGCACGCTTGTAGGCACAATCCGCAGTGGATACATTTCTGGAGGTCGCGCTGGTCGAGCATGGCGACAGAAGTATACCGTCTGTTCAGGTACAATTTCGCTGTTATGCCTACTGCTGCGTTCACAACGTTAGGTTGTAAAGTCAATCAGTATGAAACGCAAAAAATCTTGGAGAGTTTCGAAGCGCAAGGCTTCGAAATTGTGCCGTTTGACACGCCCGCCGATGTGTATGTGATTAACACTTGTTCCGTGACTCAATCGGCGGAGGCGAAGTCGCGTCAGACGGTGCGTCGCGCGGCGCGTCAAAACCCCAACGCTGTAATCGTGATGACGGGCTGCTATGCGCAGTTTACCATTCGTAGGGGCGAGACGCTGCAGGAAGCGAACCTCGTCGTGCCGAACCCCGACAAACTGCGCTCGGTGGAGTACCTTTTGGAGCATTTCCCGCAGTTCAGGGAGCAGTTGGCGCAGGCGCGTCGGAACGGTGAGATGTCCATCCGCCGCCGCACCCGCGCTGTGCTGAAAATCCAAGACGGCTGTAATGTGTATTGCAGTTTCTGTTCCATTCCCTACACGCGCCCCGTGATGCGCAGCACGCCCTATCAGGAGGTGCTGGCGGAGGCGCACGCGATGGTGCAAGACGGCTACCGCGAAATCGTGCTGACAGGCGTGCTGATTGGCGACTACGGACCCGATACGGGCAGCGGCGGACCTAACTTCGTGGAGTTGTGCGCTTTGCTGAGCGAGATTGAGGGGCTGGAGCGCATTCGCATCAGTTCCATCGAGCCAACGCTAATCACCGATGAGCTGATCGACCTGATTGTGCAGAACCCCAAGATGTGCCCGCAGCTGCA
This sequence comes from uncultured Fimbriimonadales bacterium, assembly GCA_964451985.1. Classification (GTDB taxonomy): domain Bacteria; phylum Armatimonadota; class Fimbriimonadia; order Fimbriimonadales; family GBS-DC; genus GBS-DC. The sequence continues at coordinate 16,523 of CAYVKB010000024.1, forward strand.
CATTCCGCTGCAGAGCGGCGACACGGGCGTGCTGCGTGCGATGAACCGCCCCTATGACCAAGCGTTTTATTTAGACCTGATACGCCGTCTGCGTGAGCGCATCCCTGACTTTGGGGTCAGCACCGATATTATGGTCGGCTTTCCGGGTGAAGATGAGGCAGCGTTTCAGAACACTTGCTACGTGGTAGAGCAGGCGGAGTTCTGTCGGGCGCACCTGTTCCGCTACTCGCCGCGCCCCGACACCCCTGCCGAGCAGATGCGCGACCATGTGCCCGATGCGGTGAAAGCCGAGCGGATGCAACGGCTACAGCAGGTGTGCAAGGCGGCGGCGCGACGCTATGCCTCTCGCTTTCTCGGTAGAACTGAGCGCGTGCTGGTGGAAACGCGTTCCAAACTTTCGGGGCTGATGACAGGCACGAGCGACCACTATCTGCAAGTGGAGTTCGCCGCCTCGCCCAGCCTCGTGGGGCAGCTGGTGAATGTGCGCATCACCGACTTAGCCACCGATGGCGTGCTGGGTGAGGTGGTCAATCACGGACATCGTACTGCGGCTTTGTAAATTCGGAGTCGGGTCCTCGCCGTTGGAGATGCGTGTATCCGCAAACAGTGCGACGCGCCCTCGACAGAAGGTATACTCTGGAACAGGAGGCGCAAGATATGGAGGTCAAACTGATTCCGATTGACCAAATTGTAGAAGACCCCGACCAGCCTCGTAGGGGCTACGACGAGGAGAGTCTGGCGGGTTTGGCGGAGAGCATCCGACGGTACGGCATTATCAACCCCATCACGGTACGTCTGCTGCCCGACGGCGAGACCTATCAGATTGTGACGGGCGAGCGACGCTGGCGCGCCGCGCAGATAGCGGGTCTGACAGCAATTCCGTGCATCGTGAAGCAAATCGACTTGGACGCCGTCACCACCGAGCAGCTGATAGAGAACCTGCAACGCGAAGACCTTGCGCCGATTGACAAAGCCCGCGCGCTGAAGAACCTGAAAGAGAGCCGCAAGTTGACCAACCGCGAGCTGTCGCAGCTGCTAGGGCTGAGTGAGCGCACGATTGGCATCTGGCTGGGGCTACTGGAGTTGCCGGAGGAGGTAGGCGAGCAGGTGATTGCCGTGAGTGGACGCCCGCCCGCTGGCAGCATCACTGAAAGCCATGCCCGCAGCCTGCTGGAACTGGACGACCCCGAACTGCAAGCCCGTGTGGCTGAGAAAATCCGCGACGAGGAACTCACCAGTGGCGAGACTGCCGCGCTGGTACGCACCCTGCGCGACGAGCCTGACCGCGCCGACGAGATTCTCGAGCAGCCCGCTGAGCAGGTGCTGGCAGCCTCCGACGTGCGCGGACCTGCCCTTGAGGTGCGTCGATTCCGTCGCTATCTGGAGGGGCTGGATGTGGCGTCGCTGCACCCCAGCCACCTGCAGCCGCTGGAGGAGGAACTGGAGCTGCTGCTGGAAGTGATTGCCGAGCAGTTGCAAAGCATCCGAGCGGAGGTCGGATGACCGTTATCGCCATCGATGGTCCCGCTGGGTCGGGCAAAAGCACTTTGGCAAAGAGCCTCGCGCGGGCGTTGGGGTTTGTGTTTATAGACACGGGCGCGATGTATCGGGCGTTGGCGTTGGCGGCACAGCGGGCGGGCATCTCTCCTGACGACGCCGATGCCTTGGATCAGCTCGCCCAGCAAGTGGAGATACAGCTGGTGGCGGAGGACGAGACGCAGCGCGTGCTGTTGAACGGCGAGGATGTATCGGAGGCGATACGCACACCGGAAATCAGCGACTTAGCCTCGCGCGTGTCGGTTCATTCGGGCGTGCGGCGGGCGATGGTTCAGTTGCAGCGTGCCCTTGCCACCCAAGCCAAAGGCGTCGTTGCCGAGGGGCGCGACACCACTACCGTCGTGTTCCCCGAAGCAACGGTGAAGCTATACTTGGACGCCTCGCCCCACGAGCGCGCCCGCCGACGCCAGCACCAACTCCAGCAGCAGGGCATTGAGGTGGACTACGGCACGCTACTGCGGCAGATTATTGAGCGCGACGCCCGCGACGCCGCCCGCGCCGACTCGCCCCTGCGCATCGCCTCGGATGCGCTCATCATTCAGAACGACGGCTGGACAAAAGAGCAAACTTTCGAGCATGCCCTGCGCCTGTGTCAGGAGCGATTGAGCGCAAGGTAAAATTCAATCGCTATGCCCAAGACAGCCTCTCCTACGCCGAAACGCCCGTCCCGCAAGGCGCAGCGCGTCCGTATGTCCGCCCCCGACGCCCTGTGTGAAAGTCTGCGCAAACTCCAATCACTGCAACTGCCCACAGGAGACGGAGACCGTATCGAAGCGGACTGGCATGTGGTGCATATCAGCCTCATCGATGAACTCGTGCGCCAGCACTTAGGCGACCCGAAACACTACTTCTGCGGTGGCAAGATGTTTCTATTCCACGCGCAAAAATGACACTATTAGACCTCGACACTAGGCTCTTCTACTGGATTTTTGAGGGCTGGCGTTCCGATTGGCTCACCCCGATTATGATTGTGCTATCGGACACGCTGAAGACGACGCCGGGGCGCATCGGTGCGCTGCTGCTGTGGGTGTACTTGGTGTGGCGCGGGGGTAAGGCGCGGACGTTCGCGCTGTGGCTGCTGCCTGTGCTGGTAGTTACAAATGAAACGTGTGATTTCCTGAAGGCGTGGGTGGGGCGCGAGCGTCCGTGCGTTGCGTTGCCGATTGACGCAATTACGGGCGATCTGACGTCGGGTTCGTTTCCGTCGGCGCACTCGGCGAATATGGCGGCAGTGCTTGGCGTCGCGACCGCCCTGTGGGGGCGCAGGGCGTTTCTGTACTTGTTCTGGCTGCCCGTGCTGGTGGGGCTGTCGCGTGTCTACATCGGCGTACATTACCCCTCGGATGTGCTGGTGGGCTGGGCGTTGGGCTTTCTCTATGGCTGGGGCATCGTTTCACTGGCAGGCTGGATAATCGCGCGACGGCGCTCGACACCGTCCGTTTCCAACATCGATTCGGGCGGTGTGTAGGGCACAATCCGCGATACGCCTCCCGTCATCGACACGCCCAGCCACTGCCGCGCAACCGCCGTCGTGATGGGGTTGTGTGTAACAATCAGAATCTGTGAACTTTCCGCCATCAGTTTCAGGTAGTCGGCAAAGCGTTGCACGTTGCGCCCATCCAGCGCGGCATCTACTTCGTCCAGCACCATCAGTGGGCTGGGCTTGACGGTGCTGAAGGCGAACAGCAGGGCGATGGCGGTTAGCGCGCGCTCGCCACCAGAGAGCAGCTCCAGCCGTTGACGACGTTTGCCGGGCGGCTGCGCCTCCACAATCACACCTGCTGAGAGGGGGTCGCGCTCGTCGGTAAGAATCAGCTCCGCCTGCCCGCCCTCGAAGAGCTGCTGGAATCGCATCTGGAACGCGCCGCGCACGGCTTCAAACGTTTTTAGGAACTGCGCGCGGGCGTGGGCGTCGATTTCGCGTAGTTGCTGTTCCAGTTGGGTGCAGGTCTGCTCCAGGTCGGTGCGTTGGCGTTCAAGGTGTTGGAATCGTTCGGAGAGTCGGGCGTACTCATCGGCGGCAGCGAGGTTCACTTCGCCCATCTCGGCGAGGGCGCGTCGCAAGCGTTCTAACTCGGTGCGGGCGACGGGTGGCTTGTCAGGTAGGGGCGCATCATCGCAGGGGAGCGGCTCGTCGGGCGTGAGGCGCGTCCAGTGTTCTTGCAGCTCGGCGAGTTTCACTTCCCCCCGCGCGAGTTGCAAATCGAGGGTCCGCTCACGTTCGGCGTGCTGGCTCAATTCGTTGCGCAGGGCGCGGATGCGGTCGTTCACGGCGAAGCTTTGCTCTAACAGGCTCTGCCGTTCGGCGCGCCGAGTGTCTAACTCTGTCTGGGCGTGCTGGATTTGCTTGCGAATGTGCTCCAGTTCAGCGTGGGCGGCGGCGCGTTGGGCGTGCATCTGCTCCGTCTCGGTTTGCAGGCTCTGCAGGCGAGCACGGCGGCTCTGCTGGCGTTCCTGTAGTTGGTTCAGAGCGCGTGTTTCGGCTTCCAGTTGGCGTTGGACCTCACGCTGTCGGGTTTCGAATTGTTGTAGCGTGGCGCGTTGCTGGGCGAGTTCGCGGGTGTGTACATCGTAGGCGCGTTGGAGGCGTTCGCGTTCGGCTTCCAGTGTTTGCAAATCGCTGTCGGGCTGCGCGTTCAGCAGAGCGTTCAGGCGTTCCAGTTGTGCCTGAGCATGTTGCAGTTGCGTGGCGTAGTGCTGTGCCTCGCGCATGCACTGTTTCAGTTCGCTTTCAAGGCGCAGGCGGGTCTGGGCAGTCTCGCGCAACTCGCGCCGCAGCGTTTCCAAAGCGCGTTGGCGTTCGAAGTGCGCTGTTCGGTGCGCTTCCAACGCGGCTTCAGCGTGTTGCAAACGCACTTCGGCTTGCTGTAGCTCGGCGCGGGCACGGTCGAGTTCCGCTTTGAGTTGCAGCAAGCTGCTGCGCTCGTTGGCATATGCGCCGCCAGTGATTGCTCCGCTGAGTTGCACAACGGAACCGTCGAGGGTCGCGATTCGAGAAAAGCCCTCACCCCCGTCCCCTCTCCTACGGCGTGGGAGCGGGGAGTCGGCTCCCCCCTCTCTCGCAGCACGGGGGTGGGGGCTTCCCCGCAGTTCTCGCACCAGCCGCGTAGCAATGTCCAGTGTCTCCACAATCAGTATGCGCCCCAGCAGGTGGCGGATGGCAGGTTCGTAGCGCGGGTCGTACTGGACTAAGTCCGCCGCGACACCAATGATGCTGTCCTGAGCACGGGCAGGATTGTCTGTGCGACCTTGTGGCGATGGGGTGTGCTCGTCGCCAGGCGAGGTGTCGTCTTTCGCACGGACAGGATTGTCCGTGCTACTGCGGGGCTTAATCAAATCCAGTGGCAGGAAGGTGAGTCTGCCGGCGCGGTTGCGCTGCAGCCACTGCACGGCGGCGCGGGCTTGGGCTTCGTTGGGGGTGAGGATGTCATTTACTGCATTGCCCAGCGCGGCGTTAATCGCTGCCTGGTAGGCTTCGGGCACGGTAATCGCTGCACCCACAGGCACGTATTCACCCTGTAGTTCGCCTTTGCGCATGGCTTGCAGCAGGGCGCGCACGGCAGGGCTTGCTCCCTCGCCCGCCTGCAGGCTCGCCTCCAGCGCACGGACGCGAGCGCGTAGAGTTTCAACGGCGCGGGTGCGTCCCTGCGCCTCGCGAGTGAGGCGTTGCAGCTCGCGCTCGCTCTCTGCTTGCTCGGTCTCCAGTGCATCGGTTTGAGCTTGCAAGGCGTTCTCGTGCGCCTCAACTGCTTGGAGTTCCGCCTGCAGGCTTTCGGTCTCGCGTTGCAGCTCGGCGAGGCGGGTTTCGGCGTGTTGGGCGTCGACTTGCAGGCGTTCCATTTGTTGCCGTGCGCCTTCGCGTTCGGACTGTTGACGCAACGCAGCTTGGTAGGCGTGCTCCAGTGTGCGGCGGTTCGTTTCCAAAGTGCGGATTTGGGCTTCCGCCTGCTGGATGGCGGGCGCAAGCGACTGCGCTTCGCGCTCTACGCTTTGTAGCGCGTTTTGCAGCTCGGCGATGCGGGTGTGGCGTTCGGTTTCCTGCGCGTGCAGGCTGTCGGATTCCTCGTGCAGGGCGCGGGCGAGTTCCTGCAGGGCGCGTTCGCGCTCGTCCAATCGGCTTAGCTCGCCCAGCGTGCGCTCTTCGGCAGTGAGTTGGCTTTGCAGCACGGCACGCAGGGTGTCCATTGCGCTCTCCAGGTGCGCAATCGCCTGTCCGTAGGTCTCCGCATGCGCCTCCTGCTCCGCAATAGCGAGTTCTATCTGAACAATCTGCTCGCGCAAAGTATCGCGCTCGGCTTCGGCTTGCTGCAGGCGCAGGCGTAGAGTGCGATACTCGTAATGCAAGTACTCTCGTTCCAGTGCGTGCAGTTGGCGTTGCAACTCGCGGTACACAAGGGCGCGTTCGGCTTCCCGACGCATTGGCTCACGCTGTCGCTCCAGCTCGCGCAGAACATCCTCCACGCGCGTCAGGTGCAGCCGTGCCGATTCCAAGTCGCGTAGGGCATCCTTGCGCCGTGTCCGATAGAGGGCGACTCCGGCGACTTCCTCCAGCCAGCGGCGGCGTTCGTCGGGCGGGGCGTTCAGCAGCGCGTCGATGTCGCCCTGTCCCACAATCGCGTAGCCGCCACGCCCCAGCCCGGTGCCTGCAAACAGGTCGGCGAGGTCGCGCAGGCGGGCGGGCGTGCGGTTAATCCAGCACTCCCACTCGCCCGAACGGTACAATCGGCGTGTGAGTTGCACCTCGTCGGCGTCGATGGGCAGCCAGCGCGCTTCGTTATTGAACCATAGCGAGACTTCCGCTAACCCCAGCGGTTTATGTGCCACTGAACCGCTGAATAGCACTTCGGTCGGCGTCTGCGCTCGCAGCGTGCGCACATTCGCCTCGCCCAACGCCCACATCAGCGCGTCTACTAAGTTGCTCTTGCCGCAGCCGTTGGGTCCAACAATCGCCGTTAGGTTCGACGCGAGATCGATTTCCACGCGCTGTGCGAAGGTTTTGAAGCCATGCAGTCGTAGGCGCGCGAGGGCGAGACTCATCGAGCATGCTCCCTCTGCCTAATAGCTCCTTGCGTCACAGCGAGAATATTTCAACGCAGGCGAGACAAATCCTGCCGTGAGATGGCGGGAAATCACTACCGCCCCATCCTCTCTCTAAGTGCAAGCAGTTTCCGTGCGAAGCGGGGGATGGCTTGCGCAGGTGGGTCGGTATATTCGTACTCAATCGCTACATAGCCCCGATAGCCCACCGCTTTGAGGATACGAAAGATGCGTTCGTAGTCCAGCTCGAAAAACTCGTCGCGAGTGTTGCGTGAGTGGGTTTTGGCGTGGACGCTGACGGCGTAGGGAGCGAGTTTTTCGATCATCTCGTAGTGGTTCTCGCGAGTATTTGCGCCATCCAGCAGGATACCGAAGTAGTCGCTTTTGAGGTCGCGCACGTAGCGGAGGGTGCGTTCGGCGTCGGCGGTTAAGCCCCAGTGGGTCTCCAACGCCAGCACAACGCCCTGCGCCTCAGCGTAGGGCAATAGTTGCTCGATGCACTCGCGCGACCACTCGTAAGCTTGGCGTTCGGGCACGCCCTGCGGGATGCCCCTGTCGGCGAAGATTCGCAGCATCGGCGCACCCAATGCGACGGCGATGTCAATCCACTGTTTTACGTTTTCCACTTCGGCTTTGCGGGCATCGGGATCGGGCTGCGTAAAGTGGTTGCGCGTGGCAGTGCCCGCAATCGCCAGCCCATAGCGGAAACACTCACGCTTGACAGCATTCAGCGTGGCGCGGTTCGTGTCGGGGAAGTAGTAGCCAGTGAGTTCCACGCCGTCCAGCCCCAGCTCGGCGCAGGTTTTGATGAAGTCCGAGAGGCTCATCTCGCGCTTGGTCAGAGCCTCTCGGTACGAGTAAGCGGCGCAGCTGATGCGCATGAGTTAATCTCCCTGCGCGCCGAAGTTGAATAGCACAATCAGCAGGTCGGCGTCGTCCACCACGCCGTCGCCGTTCAGGTCAACTGGGTTAGTGGTGTTCGTGCCGAAGTTGAACAGTATCTCCAGTAGGTCGGCGTCATCGATCACGTTATCACCGTTGATGTCGCCAAGTGTGAGGCTGAAGTCCAGCGTGGTTGCACCCAGCAGGCGGCGCAGCCCCGGAATATTTCGCGCGAGGCAGCGTGGCGCGGTGATGCGTAGCCCATTGTACAAGCCCGGCGTTACGGCGATGGAGTAAGTAGAATTCGCGTTCATGTTGCCCGTGTGCGTGGCGGCGACTGCGCCTGTGTAGGGATCGAACTGCCGAATAGTGAGCGCAATCTGCGAAGTGTTGCCCCCAAAGCCTGAAATGGAGACCGTACCCTGCAGTGTGGTGGCGACGCGCGGTGTCGAAAGGTAGACCTCGTAGCGCGTTCCTGCACTATCGCGCGCTGCCCACAGCACCTGCTCGGAGCTATTGTGTGCCAGATAGATGACCTCTGTGTCGCGGTTGCCCACCGCTTCTTGAAGAATGTTCGTGCTGGCGTTGTTCGTCCAGTTGTAGTGGAACAGTTGGAACTTATCGTTTGTGGTGCTGTGTTTACCAGTCCAGAAAGCATTGCCACTGGCGAACACTGCGACACCGTAGCCCTCGCGCACGCCTGTCGTGTTGCCGCCGCCGAAGCGCAGCTGGCTCAGGTTGCGTGTTACTCCCGGACGCGTCACGAAGGTGTCATAGTTATTTGTACTCGTGCCGATGCCGTTCCACAGCACCGACGCACCCTCGACGTCGACGGGGTAACTATCGCGGTTGTTGCCCAAAGTGGGCTGGCTCATGTTCACTGTACCGCCTCCGATAGTGGTTGCAAACGAATCAAAGAATTGACTGGTGCTGCTCGACTGGCCCACCCAAGCGACGTTATTGCCGCTCATATCGACTCCGACGGCGTCGCGCGGGTTATTGATGTTCGCGCCACCAATCACTGGGAAGCTGACGTTCGTGCTATTGAAGAACACATCGTTGTAGTCACCGTTGGCGGATCCTGCGCCGTACCAGAGGGCGTCGTTATTCGCGTTCAGCGCGATGGCAACTGCGAAGCGGTTGCTGCCCAGTGGCGTCTGCGAGAGGTTCGTGCTGCTTAAGTTGCTCAGGTTCGTGCGGAACACATCGCGGTTCAAGCCGAGACTCGAGCCAGAGCCGTCCCAGAGCAGAGAATCATTTGCGTTCAGCGCAGCGGGCACGGCGAGGCGATTGTTGCCCAATAGGGACGCAGTAATATTCGTGGAGCCGCGAAAGATGTCCAGATTGCTTCCGCCCGTCGCTGAGCCTGCGCCGTACCATACAGGCTGTCCCGTAGAGGTGAAGCCGAAACCGAAAGCGTCGCGGTTGCTGCCCAGCACCGACGCGCTGACATTGGTCGTCTCCACGAACACATCGGTGTTGTTTGCGCCCAACGCCGAGCCTTTGCCCTCCCACATCAAGCCCGCCGTCGGATGAAACGCGATAGGGTTGGCAATTCGCCCCGTGCCTAGCAGCGACACCGTGAAGTTCGTATTGCCCGTGATACGGAAGAGATCTAAATTGCCCGCTATCGCCTCCGCTGACCAGAATGGCAATCCGCTCTCGCTCAGTAGTCCTGTGCCAATCTGACTAAAGTTCTCGCCCAGTTTCTGATGGACGAACGCCTGCCCATAAATAGCCGCTGTCAAAGTAAATAGTCCCAAAGTCGTGCTAACAGTTCGCATAGTTCTTAGCTCCTTTCAGGCGAGCCATCCGCGACAGCCCGCTCCCGTGAGAGATTCCTCGCGTTCGGCTCGGAATGATAGACTGACAAAGTCTCTGTCGCTCAGAGCGAATCGAGAAATCCCGCCCGCATAATGCTGTCGGGTGCGCACTACGGTTATTATAGCACATTTTCAGGATTGGGCTGTAGGGTATCCTTTGAATAGCATGGAGAGCGCGTTGCAGGAGCGGGAGGTAGTGTTGCCAGAGGCGCGGATACTGGGCGTGCGCGTGCATCGCGTGCGCATGGTGGAGGCGCTGCAAAGGATTGAGCAACTCATCCATCAGCGTGAGCCGAGTTTGGTAATTACTGCCGACGCGAACGCCATTCTGATTGCGTTGGAGGACGCCGAGTTTCGGCAGTTGCTGGAGACCGCGTCGCTAATTACCGCCGACGGCGCAGGGCTAATTTGGGCGGGCAAACGTCTGGGTCAGCCGTTTCCAGAGCGTGTATCGGGTGTGGATTTAGTAGAACATCTGACGCGCCTAAGCCATGAAAAAGGCTATCGGCTCTGCTTTGTTGGAGCTGCGCCAGGCGTGGCGGAGCAAGCGGCGCAGAATCTGCTGGCAAAGTATCCCCGCGCACAGATTGTGGGCGTGCAGCACGGCTACTTTCACCCGACCGACGAGCCTGCGATTGTGGCGCAAATCGCCGCCGCGCGCCCCGATGTACTGTTCGTGGGCATGGGCATGCCGCGTCAGGAGAAGTGGGCTTGGAAGCACCGCCAAGCGCATGGCGCACCTGTGATGATTGGTGTAGGCGGTAGCTTCGATGTGTACGCTGGCGTAGTCAAACGTGCCCCCCGTTGGATGCAACGCACCGGCTGTGAGTGGCTCTGGAGACTGCTGCAAGACCCGAGCAAAATCAAAAAAGTGCGCAAACTGCCCCGATTCGCTTGGCAAGTGTGGCGCACACCTGCACAGTAGCAGGGGCCTACGTACGCATATCGTATCCTGTTGTTATGCGTAAAGAGTGGAATGTCGTCAGCGCACGGGCGCCCTGGCGCTGGGCGGCGTACCCGATAAGGTGTTGCTGCTGCCTAACGGCGCACTGGCAATCGTGAACTACAAAACCCCCGTTTCAAAGAGACCGGCTTGCTGCGCCCCCTGTGCGAAGTACCGCTGAATGTGTACGCTCGCATCGCCGAGGACTTGCAGGAGAGAACAAGCCCGACCATCCGTATCCGCGCCTTGTGGAGATGCTGGGACTGATTTACTACGACTCGATCACGGAGGTTGATAGCGCGACTAAGATTCATACCGAAGGCTTCTCGATGGAATTCCGCGTGCACTCGACAAGCGTGCCCCGCCGCGATGAGTGGATTGACAAATCTGTGGTGCTGATAAGGACACGACGCTCTGGCTCAAATCAGGGTGTAGAGCCTTGCTTTTTCTCAAACCCCCTCCTTTAGGTTCCTCCTACAGCGTAGGGGGAACCGTGCCGGGTTCACCCCCCACGCAGCGGGGGCAACCGTGCTGGGTTTGGTTCCCCTCGCACAGCGGGGGCAACCGTGCCGGGTTAGGTTCCCCTCGCGCAGCGGGGGCAACCGTGCTGGGTTGGGTTCCCC
>CAYVKB010000024.1:27487-31767 GCA_964451985.1 uncultured Fimbriimonadales bacterium
CCCTCGCGCAGCGGGGGCAACCGTGCTGGGTTGGGTTCCCCTCGTGCAGCGGGGGGAACCTGAAGGAGGGGGGCAAAAGCGGTTAGCACCCCACTACTCTGGCACTCCCTCCTTCACAGGGAAACCGCGCTGGGTTGGGTTCCCCTCGCGCAGCGGGGGGAACCTGAAGGAGGGAGGCAAAAGCAGGCTGCAACCCACCACCCAGTCCCCCATTCCTGCACCGTCAACCCCCACATATAGGCGAATTCAGCCCAAATTGCCCCAATTCTTGGGCAAAGTGGGGGCGAAACCCTTGACAAAACCGCCTTGATGTGCTAAAATATTAGCAAGTGGAGACCCAGTGGAGGTTCAGTGGAGACTGGGTGGTGATTTACACCGATGGCGCTGTTTCAAGGCGGTAGCACGATTGCAGTCGACGACAAAGGGCGCGTGATTATCCCGATGCGCCTGCGGGCGAGTCTGGGCGAGCGCTTCACCATGACACGCGGGTTCGACGGCTGCGTGTTCGTGTTCACCAGCGACCGCTGGAGCGAACTGGGTCAGAAGTTTGAACAGGGGACGACTTTTGACCCCCGCAAGATTAAGCTGCAACGGTTCCTGTTCAGCGCAGCGACGGAAGTGACCACCGACAATCAGGGGCGCGTGGCAATTCCACAAGACCTGCGCGAATGGGCGGGCATCGAACCGAACTCGGAAGTGGTGATAATGGGCTGTGCGAACCGGGTGGAAATCTGGGCGAAGAGCCAGTTCGATAAGCTGATGGACGAGGCGCTGAGCAACGGTGCGGAGTTGATGCAGTACGCTTCGGAGATAGGAATCTGACATGCACAAGCCTGTAATGATGCGCGAGGTCGTCGAATTCTTGAACCCGCCTACGGGGGGCGTGGCAGTAGATGCCACAGTCGGTGCGGGGGGGCACGCCCGTGCGTTGGCGGAACGGTTGGGCGCAGAAGGGACGCTAATCGCGCTCGACCGCGACGCCACGATGATCGAACTCGCCCAACAGAACCTCGCCGACGCGCCGTGCATAGTTCACTTCGTCCACGCGGACTACAGAAATTTACCTGAAGTATTGCACGAATTGCAAATAGAGCAAGTAGACGCAATTTTAGTGGATATGGGCGTCTCCAGCGTGCAGCTGGATGACCCAGAGCGAGGGCTGGCGTTCCGCTACGACGCGCCGCTCGATATGCGTCTCGATAGGGAACAACCTACCACCGCCTACCACCTGCTACAGCGCATCAAGCTAAACGACCTAATGCGTATTCTGCGCGAATACGGGGGCGAACACTGGGCAAAGCCGATTGCACGCGCAATTATTCGCCGTCGCGATCAGGGGCGCATGAACACTACAGGCGACCTCGCAGCAGCGGTGCTGGAAGCCATCCCGAAAAAGTTTCAGGAGAAGCGCATTCATCCCGCCACGCGCACATTCCAGGCGATCCGCATCGCCGTCAATCGCGAGCTGGAGGATTTACAACCCGCGCTCGAGGCAATGGTAGGCTGCCTGAAGGTGGGGGGCGTGATATGCGTGTTGGCGTACCACTCACTGGAAGACCGCGCAGTGAAGCATGCGTTTCGTAATTTGGCACAGCGCACCCGCGAACCAGTGGGTGTCGGCTGGGCAGGGGAGGAGCGACCGTCCACGCCTGTACTGGAGATTTTGACCCCCAAGCCGTTAGAGCCGAGCGAAGCGGAGATTCAAGACAACCCACGCGCCCGCAGCGCGAAGCTGCGCGCCGCGCGGCGTGTGGCGTAGGCAGAGGGAGGAACTATGCCGACAACCATGCAACCGAAACCCAAGGGACGGCCTGTGAAACGAGCAAACCGCGCTGCGCCCTCACCCGCGCCGCAACCGAAACCCGTACGAAGGCGCACAACCACACCGCGCTGGTTGATTGCCGCGCCCATCATGCTGATGTTGCTTGCTATCTCGGCACGGATTGGTGCGCTGGCGATGCTAAACTACGAGACCGCTCGCCGCGAGCAATTGCGCCGTGAGACCGACCGCGTGAAATTGAGTATCGAGAAGCTGCGCGGGCAGATAGCCGTGTACACGAACGAAGTTGCGCTGAACCGCTGGGCGGAGCAGGCGGGGATGGTGCGCGTGGAAACTCAACCCGAGCTAACGGTGATTGGACTGGACACGCCCACCGTAATTAATACGCCCGTCGCGATGCGCGCCACCAATTAGGAGACGCCATGGCGAAGTCGATCCCGCACAGTCGCCACGCGATGGTGCGCCTGAAGGCGGAGGAGCTGCGGCGCATCGGAATCGCGCGCGGCTTGCTCGCCATCGGCGGCACGGCGATTGTGGGACGACTAATCTATCTGCAGGGCTTCCAACATGCCACACTGCGCGCTGAAGGCGAGAAACGCCGCTTGGTAGACCGCCCCCTACTTGCTCTGCGCGGTGCCATCTTAGATCGGCATGGCAAGCCCATCGCCCAGAGCGAGTTCTGCTGCCACATTGCGATTGACCCCATGAGTGTACGCGAGGTGGACGCCTTTGCGCAACTGTTGGCTAATCATCTGGGCAAGGACGCGGGCTACTGGCGGGCGCAAATCCTGCAGGCGCAGGCGCGACAAAAACGTTACCTACGCGTGGCGATTGCCGCACCCCTGTCGCGATATGAGCGGTTGCGTACCGCTTGCAAGGACGCCTTCAGCCACCTCAAGCGTGACGAGCGTCCCGTGATTACGGGTGAGCGCCTACCCATGCGTCGCTACCCGCAAGAGTCACTCGCGCCGCAGGTGATTGGATTGACCGACCCCATAGAGGATAGAGAGCACGGTAATCGCTTGGTGGCGGTCAGCGGAATTGAGCGCAGCTACGATGGGCGACTTGCGGGCGTCAACGGTAGGGAAGAGGGCGAGCGCGCTGCTGGCGGGATGCTGATTCCTGAAACCATCCGCAAGCGCACTCCCCCGCAGGACGGCGAACCCGTCCAGCTGACCCTCGACACCGCTATCCAGCAAGCAGCCGAAGACGCGCTGGAACAGCTCTGGCGCAAGCACCGTCCGAAGGGTGCGTTGATAATTGTATTAGACCCGCGTACGGGCGACCTGTTGGCGATTGCAAATCGTCCAACATTTGACTTGGCGACCCGCGCGGGACTGCGTACACCACGAAACGACACGCCTGCCGAACGCGACCGTGCGCTGGAACCGATGCGCAATCGTGCAGTAGAGTTTTTGTATGAGCCGGGTTCCACCATCAAACCGCTGGTGATTGCTGCACTGATGGGGCAAGGGCAACTACGCCCCGACAGCCGCTTCCAGTGCAACGGCTCGATCGTGATTAACAGGCGGCGCATCGGCTGCAGTGAGGGGAAGCGGCATGGCAGCCAGTCGCTGGACGATGTGGTGTGCCATTCGTGCAATGTAGCGATGGCGCAGATAGGGCTGCGAGCGCGTCTCACGGGTGTCTACGACGCGCTGAAGCGTTTTCATCTGTTCGAACCGATGGGAGCAGGCTTCGCCTACGAGGAAGTGGGGCGCACCATTCCGCCTGACAAGGTGCGCTGGGGCAGGGAACTGCGGGCAGCGAACCTAGCGTTCGGGCAGGGGCTGCTAACCACGCCACTGGCGTTGACCGCTGCCTACGGCGCACTCGCCAACGAGGGACGCTGGATTGCCCCGCGCATCGTACTGAATCCGCCGATTGAGCGCAAGCCGCCCGAGCCGATTGTCGCCCCTGAACACGCTCGCCTCATACTGAACGGGCTGGTGCGCGCGGTGGAGGACGGCACGGGTAATCCAGCGCAGGTGAAGGGCTACTGGGTGGCGGGAAAAACGGGCACGGCGCAGAAAGCTTTAGAGGGCGGACGCGGCTACGCCAAAGGCAAGTATATCGCCTCGTTTGTAGGGATTGTGCCTGCCGATAACCCCCGCGCTGTGATACTGGTGATGGCAGACGAACCGCAGAACGGCTACTATGGCGGTGATGTGGCAGCGCCGACGTTCCGTCAGGTAGCACAGTTTCTGATGTGGTACTGGCGCATCCCATCCACGCGCCGCGAGACCACACGCACACCCCCGCCACGCGGGGTGCGCTCAGGGTGATACTATGCGATTGAGTGAACTGATGCAAGGCTTGCCAATCCTCTGGGCACAGGGCGACGCCGAGATTTCGGGGTTTGCCGTCGACTCGCGCAAGGTGCGGCCTGGCGACCTATTTGTTGCGATTGTAGGGCGCACGCACGATGGGCATCAGTTTGTTGAGGACGCGATTGTGCGTGGGGCGGCGGGTGTGCTCGCCGAGCGTAGCGTCGGCGTCC
>CAYVKB010000025.1:0-24462 GCA_964451985.1 uncultured Fimbriimonadales bacterium
CTGGCGGAGCGGGTGGGATTCGAACCCACGAGACCCCTCATCGGAGCCTACACGATTTCCAGTCGTGTCCCTTCAGCCGCTCGGGCACCGCTCCCTGAAACATGATTATACCTCGCGCGTCTTTGGGAATACAGGCGCACTCTGCCTCCCTGAGCTTCTCGCGAGGATGCTGGGTATACTTACCATCAACGTAGTTGCTGAAGCGTGTTTCTATGGAGGGAGACCTTGGAAGCGAAGAGTATTTTAGGATGGATGCAGCGTATTCCTCCCAAACGCTGGGCGGAGTTTCTGCGGTCGGTGTTCACAGATATTTTTCTGATCTCTGCCTCGCTGGTGGCTTCGATAGGATTAGCGCAGGATTTTCGCTACACGGCGCAGGACTGGTGGATGTTACAGTGGCTTGCGCCTCTGTTGGCGCTTGCAGGCGTGGGCGGATTATTCCTGCAGGGCTTGTACCGCATCCATAGCCGCTATGCGGGAATTATGGACCTCTTTCGCTTGCTCAAGGTCAGTTTAGGCTTGAGTATCGCCGCGCTGGTGGGGATGTTGGCGTTCGCCTCTTATGGGCAACGCGCGTTTATGTTAGCCGAGTGGGTTTTGTTCAGTGTTCTGGCAGGAGGCGCAATTACCCTGCCGCGCGTCGGACGCCGTTTGTACGATTGGTACCTTGCTTACTCGCGAAACGGTAAGCCCAGTCGCCGCGCGATTGTGGTGGGCGGCGGCGACACGGGTGAGGTGGTGATGCGTGAGACGCGGCGCACCCCCCACGCCGATCTGCAAATCGTGGGTTTCGTGGACGACGACCCCCACAAGCAATCGATGCACATTCACGGTTACCCCTGCTTAGGCGGAACAGAAGACCTGCCGCGCCTTATCGCCGAGTACGGCATCAACGATGTGATTATCGCCATCTCGTCTGCTGAGGGCGAAGTGGTGCGACGGATTTTTCACCTTTGTCGTTCCTCCAACGCACGAGTGCGCATCGTGCCGCCATTTCAACCCACAACGGCTCAGGAGTTCCGCCTCGCCCAAATCCGCGAGGTGAACATCGAGGACTTGCTCCGCCGTGCGCCTGTGCAGTTCGACTTGAAACCGCTGGCGGACTATGTGGCAGGCGAGCGTGTACTGATCACAGGCGCGGGCGGCTCCATCGGCAGCGAGCTGGCACGCCAAATCGCCGAGTTCGGACCCGCGTCGCTTATTCTGTTGGGCAAAGGCGAAAACAGCATCTACCAGATCGAGCAAGAACTGCGCAATAACTGGAATCTGGAACCCGAGTGCGTGATTGCCGATGTACGCGACGCTGCCCGTATCAACGCCGTGCTCCGTCGGCATCAGCCGACGCTTGTATTCCACGCCGCTGCCCACAAGCATGTGCCTATGATGGAAGCCAACCCTGTGGAAGCCATCAAAAACAACGTGCTGGGCACATGGGTGATGGCGGAGACCGCGCTGAGGCATGGCGTGCGTAAATTCGTCTATGTGTCTACCGACAAAGCCGTGAACCCCGCCAGCATCATGGGCGCGACGAAGCGCGTGGGCGAGATGATTGTGAGCGCGCTGGCATGTCAAGGCGAGACCGAGTTCGCCATCGTGCGGTTCGGGAACGTGCTGGGCAGTCGCGGCAGCCTCGTGCCGACCTTGCAAGCCCAAATTGAGCGCGGCGGACCCGTGCGCATCACACACCCCGAGATGCAACGCTACTTCATGAGTATCAATGAAGCGGTTCATCTCATTCTGCGGGCTGGTTCGTTCACCAGTCAGGGCGATATTTACATTCTCGATATGGGTAATCCCATCAAGATTGTCGATATGGCGCACGACCTGATACGTCTCTACGGGCTAGTGCCGGGGCAAGATGTGCCGATTGTGTTTACGGGGGCGCGCCCAGGTGAAAAGCTCCATGAGCAGCTCTGTTATGACGCAGAGGTACTGGAGGAGACGCCGAACCCGAAAATCAAGCGCGTGCGCAACAAGCAAGCCACGGATTGGGAGTGGTTACGCCATCAACTGGAGACTCTGGTAGAGTTGTGCGAACAAGAGCATCCCGAAGCGGCGCGTGCGATGCTAATGGAACTGGCCACAGGCAAATTGATGGCGCATGAGCGGAGGGCTGTACGGAGTTGAGGCGGTGGTTGGTCTTAATCAGCTGTGTGGGACTATGTGCAACGATGGCGCAACAGCTACCCCCGCGTGACGATCCCCTCTACGACCTTCAAGCGCGCTTGAATCCTGACCCTGCCACCCTCACACGCATTCCACGTAGCACCGATGAATTCCTATCTCGTACGGAGCGCGACACTCGCCCTGAAGCACAAATCGCCCGCTGGAAATTGGACGACGCGCCCCACCTACCCCCCGACGCCCTGTTCCTATACGCCGAACTGCAGGGCTTTTTATTTCCCGACCCGAGCGACTGGCGTACAGCGAAGGGAACCTACCGAATCGCGGGTGTATGGGCAATCAACGAGTATACGTTGCTGGAGCTGGTTTTCAGCGACGCCCGACGTCGTGAGGGGCGGAACCCCAGTGCGTTGGGCACGATTCCCTACGCGAAGCTAACTTTCCAGACAGGCGCATGGCGTTGGCAAGCGGGCTATGCAACCCTGCGCTGGCTGGGTGGCTATAGCGGCGGGATGCTGGTGAACGACGAAATGCCCGCTGTGCCCCACGCGGGTGTACAGTTCCCGCTCCGTATCCCCCTACTCGGTGAGTGGCGGTTCGAGCAGTTCCTAAGCCAGTTCGAGCAGGATGGACAACCCACCTGGTGGAGTGCACGACGCATCGAGCGCGACTTTGGCAAGCAGTGGACACTTTCGCTTGCGGAGGCGTTCAAAGCGTTGGAGTTGCCTGGCGTAGCCGTCAGCCAACTGGTGCCCTACTATCTGTATCAGAAATGGTACAGCGACGCCCAGCGCGGCTCAGGCTGGTTCAACTACCTCGCTGAGGTAGGTGTGGTATATAAACCCAACGCGGAGAATCGCTACTACCTCTTCTGGCTGATGGACGATTTGCGTGCTCCCAACGCCTTCGGTGGCTCGTCGATCACTCCGCGCAAGGTCGCTACGCTTGTCGGCGCACGGCTCTACCCTGCCCGCGACACGCGACTTATTCTGGAACTCGTGCGCTCGGATGGCACGCCCACAGGTGGCGTGTATGACAATTCGAACCACGCGCGCCGCTACGCCTACTACTATAAAGAACTTCCGATGGGGCACCCTGTGGGCGCGAACCGAATCGCTCTCTACACCCGCGCGGAACATCAGAACGGACGCTGGTTGTATATCATCGACTATGCAACGCTACGCCGTTTTCACCAGTATCGTCCCGGCACACGAGGCTACACACTGGAACTCTCAATCGGCTATCAGACCACCGAGCGCAGCATCGTCACTCTGCGCTACCGCGCCAGCCATCTGCGCGATGCAGGAGTGCCCGATATCCGTGCAGGCTGGTACCTGCAAGCGACAGCACAATTTTAGGTATCCTATACCTCACTATGCGACGAGTAGATGGCAGGACGGCGAACGCGTTGCGTCCTATTCAGCTGGAGCCAGGCTTTCACCCCTACGCAGAAGGTTCATGCCTGATTAGCATGGGAAATACGCGCGTGATTATCACTGCCACGGTGGAAGACAAGACGCCGCCGTTCCTGAAAGGCACGGGCAGCGGCTGGGTAACTGCCGAATACAGCATGCTGCCCCGCGCAGGCAAGCAACGCAGCCAGCGTGAAATAGCACGGGGTACACCCACCGGACGCACTATGGAAATTCAACG
The DNA here is from genome assembly GCA_964451985.1 of uncultured Fimbriimonadales bacterium. Classification (GTDB taxonomy): domain Bacteria; phylum Armatimonadota; class Fimbriimonadia; order Fimbriimonadales; family GBS-DC; genus GBS-DC. The sequence continues at coordinate 3,778 of CAYVKB010000025.1, forward strand.
ACTCATCGGACGCGCCGTCCGCGCCGTCGTCGACCTGCCTCAGCTGGGCGAGCGCACTATTACCCTCGACTGCGATGTGATTCAAGCTGATGGAGGCACACGCACCGCGTGTATCACAGGCGGGTTCGTAGCGTTTGCGCAAGCGTGCCAGTGGATGATAAAACAGGGCTACATCAGCCGCCTGCCGTTCCAGGAGCGCGTAGCGGCAATTAGCGTCGGTGTCGTGCGCAACGAGGAACTGTTAGACCTATGCTATGAAGAGGATGTGCAAGCCGCTGTGGACATGAACATCGTGATGACCGATCGCGGGCGGTTCGTGGAGGTGCAGGGCACAGCGGAGAGCGCGCCGTTCTCACGCGACCGATTGAATCGGCTGATTGACCTTGCGCAGGGCGGGCTGCAGCAGATTTTCCAGCTACAGGCACAGGCGATTGAGTCAGTGCTAAACAAGTAAGTGCCTGCCACTACGAGTCTTCCGGCTCCACTTCGTAGCCGTTGAAGGTCTGGTTAATCGCATCCACAAGTTCCTCGCCTTCTAACGGACGCGACTCGACTACGGGCGGCGGAGGTGGCTCAGCAGGAGGCGTCTCCCTGGAGTAGTCCAGCTGCACAGGGGCGTTGGGCATCCCCAGCGCACTGCGCACCGCCTGCACAAGGTTCTGCTCGCGCCTCGTACTCTGCCTGAAAAACTCATAGGCGAGCTGATTGGCAAAGATGAGCCGTATCGCGCCATTCTCAATACCCACGCGCGAGCCGCGTAGGTGCATGCCCCCAGCAGGACTGCGCTCGATGAGCTCATTTGCCTTCTGTTGCCAGAGCTGGTTCGCGTAGGCGGTGTCTATCGAGTCGCCTGCAGGTATGGTTGCAACGGTTGACTCAGAAGAAGCGGAGTGATGAGCCGATGTCGTAGGCTGGGCGGAGGCTGCGGGCAGCGTGGTGGGTTGAGCAGGGGCAACCGATTGAGGCGTAGGCTGGACAGACGTACTCAAGGGCATGGCAGCGGGCTGAGCAGGCGTCTCGCTGGCGAACATTAGCAGGTACAGTTCCAGAATCGCTCGTGGTGAGCCGGAGCTGCGCATCTCGCTTAGTGCACCTGCCATCCGCTCCCACCAGTTCAGCAATCGTGGTGTGCCCGCCCGACGCGCCTGCTCCATCATCGCACTCCACTGCGTGGGGTCGTATAGCCCCGCCTTATCTTGCGCGTGCAACGCCGCCTGAATCAGCATCCGCCAGTGCTGAATAAGCGATTCGGCAAACACGCGAGGCTCACGCCCCAGCAACATCTGCCCGTCCAGTAAACTGAGCGCCTTGCCCGCATCGTGGTCAATCAATGCGTCGGTAATCTGCATCAGCGTCTCATCTTCCAACATTCCCAGCGCGTTGTACACGGTTTGCGGGGTAATCACGCCGTTTTCGCTGAAGGCAATCACCTGCTCCAGCGCAGTCAGGGCGTCGCGCCACGAGCCGTCCGCTGCGCGCGCCACCAACTGCAGCGCTGCAGGTTCCGCCCTAAAACCCTCTGCATCCAGTACTTGCTGCAGGCGTTTGGCGATGTCGGCAATTGTGCCACGATGGAAGTCGAACCGCTGGCAACGCGAGCGAATCGTGGGCGGCACGCGATGGAACTCTGTCGTCGCCAGCACGAAAATCACATGCGGGGGCGGCTCCTCGATAGTCTTCAGCAACGCATCGAATGCCTTCGCCGATAAGTCGTGCACCTCGTCAATAATGTAAATCTTATAGCGTGCCTCCATCGGCGGATACTTGGCGTTCTCGATAATTGAGGTGCGCACATCCTCGATACTCGTTTCGGAGGCGGCATCCATCTCCACCACATCGACGCAGTTGCCCGTCTGGATAGAGGCGCAGAATCGGCACTGATTACACGGGCTAGGTGTGGGTCCCTGCTCGCAGTTGAGCGCTTTCGCGAGCAGGCGCGCGGTAGAGGTTTTGCCCGTGCCGCGCGGACCGCAGAATAGATACGCATGTGCCAGCCGCCCCTGCTGAATCGCATTACGCAGGGTCACCGTCACATGCGACTGCCCCATCAGCTCGTCAAAGCTTTGCGCCCGATACTTACGATACAGGCTGATATATGCCACGAAAAGAATTGTACCTGTTATATGGCTCGGCGGGAGCTTCGCCCCCCAGAGGGTTGGGGGCGAGCGTCCCGCCGTGCGTATGATACTCAGAAGCTATACTGCAGGTTCGTGGCGAACACGCCCGCGCGGTTGCCGCTCGCGCTGGGACCACCGCTGAGTAGCGCCACGCCTTTGCCGTTCGCGTCGATATACTGATAGAGCAGGTTGAACTCAATGTTTTCACCCAAATCATACGCAGCGCGCAAGGTGAGGTAATTCCACTCGGGCTTACCACGCTGGTTGTTGAGCGCAGCACTATTGATTTCCCAGCCGACGTACTCATAGGTTATGTGGAATCGCAAGCGCGGGGTGTGGCGGTAGTTAGCGTCAATCTGGATCCGGCGCAGGCGGTCGCGGCTCTGGTAGCCCTGATTGAGGGGCAGTTTCGCCGCGCCTGTATAGAGGTCCGCCACAAGGCGCAGTCCCAAATCCTCGCTCACCTGATAGTTCGTGGCGAAGTATGTGCCCTTCAAATCTGAAGGGTTATACAGGTAGCCGATGCGTCCCCAGTTGCCCGGCGCGACAAAGTAGGGTTCGATTTCGCGGTAGCCCAGCAGGGCATCCCAACGCTCGTTGAAGCGGTAGGCTGCGCTGATGTCGAACGCCTTGTTGCGACTGCCCACGGCGCGCGTCCCGCCCCCGCGTAATAGGTTGCTCTGTGCGTACTCGAAACGTACCTCGATATCACTCACACGCGATTGTAGGTCGAAGCCCAGCACATCGACGCGGTTGATGTCCGTGCGCACGTTGGAGTTGATGTGGTTGAAAGCGCGATTTCGCCCGACGCCTGCCGCCAGGTAGGTTGCTCCCAGTTGCGACGGGAACTCGCCCACGCGGAATTGATAGCCCAATCGCAGCCCCGCCATCTGGTCGGCAGGTGCACTTACTGAGGCGTTGTGGTTCGCGAAGTAAATCGGGAACAGACGCGCCGTGTTAGATTGGATACCGTAGCTGCTCACCAGAAACAGCTGCGCGTCCAGTCCGCCGAAGTTCGCCGACAGACGCGCACCGTCCGCCCGATGCGTTCGGTCACGGTAGCGTTCGAACGCCAGATAGTAGTCAGGCTCGATGCGCTGCAGAGTGTACGGGGTGAGTTTAAGTGGGATGCGTCCCACTTCTGCCCTAATGCTTCGCCCCAACAGCTCAATCGGCGCAGTGATGTACGCCTCCCAAATGGTGAAGTCGGTCTCACGCACGCTGGAAGCCGTTTTATCGGCATCAATAAAGTCTGCTAAGCGTGTTGCCCCGCGCGTGAAAGGCAAGTAGTTGCCGATGATAAAAGTCGCTTTCGCATCGACTTGCTCGTTCACGGGCACATCCACATGCAACCCCAATTCGTGCAACACGCTCACGCTCTGCAGAAACTTGCCTGAGGGACTAATCTCCTGTCCGTTCAGGGTGTATGCGCTGCGCTTGTCGTAGCTGTGTGTGCCGAACACGGCAAGGGTCATATCGCCCCTGAGACGGTTCTTGCGACGCTCTTCGGCGCGAATGCGCTCCTCAAGGCTTGCCAAGTCGCGGCGCAGGTCGCGCATGCTTACACTTAATCCACTCAGCTCAGTCTCGAACTCCTGCATAAGCCGTTGCAGGTTCTCAATCGCTTGACGCATCTGTTGCAACTCGCGCACGGCTTGCTGAAGCTGTTGCACCTCGCGCTCCTGCGGGGTAGGTTGGGGGGTCTGGTCGGGCGGCGCGATTCGGTTCAGTTTATTCTCCACCTCGCGCAAGCGCTCGTCCAGCACACGATAGGCGCGGGCGATTGCCTGGGCGAACTCCGCGCGGGTCATCTGGCGGTTCGGTTTGAACTCGCCGTCGGGGAAACCTTCCAGAATGCGCAAGCGCACTAACTCACGTATAGACTGGTATGCCCAGTGTCCGGGCGGTACATCGCGCATCTGAGTCCATGCACACGCTGTCAATAAGCCTGTTATAATGAGAACTATGCCTGTCCGCATCGTCTCCTCCTTGAGTCAGTAGGCTAAATGATACCCGTTCAGGTATACTTGCCGTGCACACATTCGTCGTGGAGCCTTGAAATGCGAATCCTGATAGCAGGCGGCACAGGCTTTATCGGCAAGGCGATGCTGCGCGAGTGGGCGGCGCATCACACGATAGAAGTGTTGACGCGCGACCCCAGTAAGGCGCAACTGCCCCCGAATGCCCGCGCTGTCGGCTGGGACGGCAAAACGCTCGGTGCGTGGACGCAACACGTAGAAGGCGCGGATGTACTGATTAACCTCGCTGGGGAGACGATTGCCCAACGCTGGAGTCCCGAGGTCAAACAACGCCTATGGGACAGCCGCGTGAAGACTACCGAGTTGCTGGTGCAGGCGGTTCAGGGCGCGCAATCGCCCCCGCGCGTGATGCTGCAAGCTTCCGCAATCGGCATTTACGACCAAAACCCCGAAACGACCTGCGACGAGGACAGCCCGCCTGCCACAGGTTTTCTGGCGGACTTAGGCAAGGCGTGGGAGGCAGCGGCACGGAGTGTATCCGAGCGCGGTGTACGCTTGTGCTTTATGCGCATCGGGATTGTGCTGGGTGAGGGAGGCGGCGCACTGGAACGGATGCTCACACCCTTCAAACTTGGCGTGGGCGGTCCTGTAGGCTCCGGCAAACAGTGGCTCTCGTGGATTCACCTGGACGATATTGTCGGCGCAGCGGCGTTCCTGATGACGCGGGACGACCTGTCGGGCGCGTTCAACTTCACTGCGCCGAACCCTGTGACGATGAACGAGTTCGCCAAGACGCTGGGCAAGGTGTTGCTGCGCCCTGCTGTGTTTCGCGCCCCCGCGTTCGCGTTGCGCCTGATGATGGGCGAAATGGCGGAGCTGGTACTGGAAGGCTCACGTGTGCTGCCGAAACGCTTACTGGAGGCGGGCTACGAGTTTCGCTATCCCACCCTGGAAACGGCGTTGCGGGCATTGCTCACAAAATGATGCGGTCGCGCACCGACTGTCGACAGCGTGGTGCGCGTCGTCGCGTCGCTACCCGCTCCTACCGGGAGTCCTACGGCACACGGGGAAACGACTTACCGTTGCTTCCTTCCGGACCTGGCGGGGTTCACCGTCCCTCCGTTGCGTAGGTCCCGATAATCCACACGGGCGCGTGCGCGCGGTTCGCGTCCACCGACCCGCCTCGAGTCGGAGTTCAGCCCTGCTGTGGCGGGTTGCAGGTACAGGGAACCGCCAGCTCCCCGCTTAGCGCGACCGCACGGTAGAGTGTACCCTATTCTTGGAGTTGCGCGATGGGTTTGGGCACGCCGCCTTCCGCCGCCGATTGCCACGCCGCCTCTGTGAACGCCGTGATGCGCAGCGCGTTCTCCGGCTTGGACTGCACGTCCTCGTGCCCCAGAATCGCGTTCACGAAGTTAATCACAGGCTGCGAGCCTGGCGGCAGCTGCTCCTGCTTATATCGGTTGCCGTGCGCGTCACAAATCTCCAGTTGGTCGTGGCGAATCAGGTAGCTCGCCTCGCTGCCCACCACAGTAATCTCCTCATGCCAGCCAACTGTCGTGCTGCCGATAATCGATAGATTGCCGATGGTGCCATTCGCATATTCAAACGCCAGCGCGGAGTTGATATCCACCTTACGGTCGAAATATTGCATATACGCGCTCACCTTAATCGCAGGTGCGTCGATAATCCACATCAGAAAGTCCACCAGATGCGAGCCGGTGTCGTTAATCTGCCCGCCACCCGACAGCTCGGGGTCTTGACGCCATGTGTTGGTCGTGGCGCGCATCCAGTTTTGCAGGTTAATCGCCTGCACGAAGTGGGGTTCGCCAATCTCGCCCTTGCGGATACCCTCGTACACATACCGATACACGGGGATGTAGTGCCGCTGGTAGGCAATTAGCCCTACCTTGCCCGTCTCGCGGATGCGCTTTACCAGAATCTGCGCGTGCTCCACCGTGCAGACCATCGGCTTCTCAATCATCACATGCAGCCCCTTGTCCAGCGCTGCCATCGCCTGCTCGAAGTGCAGCGTGTGGGGCGTCACGATAATCACGCCGTCTAGCTCTACCTTTTCCAGCATTTCGCGATAATCGTCGAAAAAGGGCGCGCTCTGCAAGTGGGGGAACCGCCCTACAGTGGCGCTACGCTGGTCCTGGCTTGGTTCCGTAATTGCGACCAGTTCCGCTTCGCTAACGCCCTGCAACACATTGATATGGTGACGCGCCATGCCACCGCTGCCAATCAGCCCTAAGCGTATCTTGCTCATGTTTTAGCCTCCAGAAGGGGCGTTTTCGCCCTGCGCAGGGTTCGATGGAGGGGGTGAAGTTCCTGCCAATCGCTCCCCGGAAACTTTTTCAGTCAGAATGGGGTATAATTGCAGTATTCCAGAAAGATGGGGGTATCACTAACATGGCGAACGCAAGCACAGTCAAGGAGAAGGTGCGCATCAACGACACCGAGTTCGAGATTACGCTGAAACCCGTGCTGCCCAACACGGAGAACGACCCGATGGTGCTGGATCAGCCACTACCCACGCCTGACGAGATTCTGGAGCGCGTGCCGTCCATCGAGCAGTTGCCGCGCTGGGAAGACGGAGCGAACTAAGCCGATGAACACGCGGATTCAGCGAATTGCCTACGAGGTCGCACTTGCTGCCGCACGCTACTCGCACACCAAAAGCGCAGACTACGACGACGAAGACGGCAGCTGGGTGGTCATCAAAGACTTCCCGCTGCCGCCGGGCTACAACTACACCCGCACAGACGTGCTGATACTGCTGCCGCCCAACTACCCGCAGACGCCACCTGACTGGTTCTATGTGGATGATGACCTGCGCCTTGCCGACGGCGACGAGCCTGACCATGTGTTCTACAACGATACGCTGTACGACCCGAACGATGAACTGTACGGCGATGCGCCACCCCAAATGAAGGGCTGGACGGCGTGCTGCCTGCATATCCATGCGTGGAAGCCCGCCGCAAACCCCCTAAACGGGCACTCACTGATGAGCGTGTGTGAGCTGATTCGATTGGCGTTCGAACGCTGGATGTAACCAACCGAAAGGCTCCGAAGCAATGACTGGCGAAGTACGTATCTCGCACCTGCTGTGGACGCGCCTGCGCGAGACCTTGCTTGCCGACCAACAGGTAGAGACCAAGTGTTTTCTGCTGTGTCGGACGCTGGAGAGTGAATCGCGTGTGGCGTTTCTGGCGCGTGAGCTGGTGGTTGTGCCCGACGAAGCCTACGCGCAGCGCACGCACAGCCTGGTGGAGATGCGCCCAGAGTTCGTGCATAACCTGCTGGTGCGTTGCGCCCGCGAGGGCTACAGCCTGTTGGAAGCGCACTCGCATCCGTGGGCGGGCAACGCGCACTTTTCCAAAATCGACGACCGCAGCGACTGGCTGAAGTTCCAGACTACGCAGAGCATGTCGCCCCCGTTTCGGCACGGTAGCCTTGTGTTCGGCAACGACATGAGTTTTGAGGGGCGTCTGTGGGACTATCGGCGCGGGCAAATGGCGCCGATTGTGCAGATTCGCGTCCTGAGCACGCCGCTGGAGACCCACTACGGCACAGGGCTGCAACCCCTGTGGCTGCAAGCCGCTGAGCAAGCCGTATACGACCGCCAGATTCGGGCGTTCGGAGCGGAGGGACAGGCGGTGCTGAGCACTCTGCGCGTTGCGCTGGTGGGCGCGGGCGGCTTAGGCTCACAAATCGCCAACGCGCTCGTGCTGCTGGGCGTAGGGCAACTCCTGCTGATTGACCCCGACCGACTGGAACTGACCAACCTGAACCGCGTAGTGGGCGCAAGCTTCGCGCAGGCACAGCGCGGCTGGCGCAAGGTCCTCGCCCTCGCGCAGCGGCTCAACCGCGCTCGTCCACCTGAAACCCGTTCGGTTACACCCCTGCCCTACGACGCCCGCTCGCCCAAAGCCCTCGCGTACCTGCTTAGTTGCGACCTGCTGATTGGCGCGGTGGACAGCGCAACCGTGCGGCAGTACTTGAATACTGTCGCGATGTGCGCCTTGATACCATATTTGGACGCGGGTGTGGGCATCCGCAGCGAGAACGGCAAACTCACACAGGGAGGCGGGCAAGTGCAAGTAGTCATTCCCGGCGAGACTGCCTGCCTCGCGTGCGTGGAGCGCGGCGTGCGCCAAAGTGTGGAAGAGCAGCTTACACCCCATCAGCGCGCGCTCTCCATACGCGGGGGCTACATTCAGGGCGAGCTAATTCCGAACCCGCAGGTCGTGTTCCTGAATGGCGTGGTGGGAAACCTATTAGTGTGGGAACTGGTAAAATTAGTTACTGCATGCGCGCCCGTGCAGCCTTACGTGTATTATGACTTGCTCAGCCAGCAGGCGTTCCCCGCCCGCGCTGAGCGCAACCCGGAGTGCCTGCTATGCGCGGAGCATCACGATAGCCTGCTCGGGCAAGGGTTGGTGGGCTTAGCGGGCTATCTGCAGCCTGTAGGAAAACGAAAGAAACGCAGGAAACCGATTCCCGCGCCGCGAGGAAGCTAAGATGGCGAAGCCGATACCTGTGAATAGGCGATTTTTGGAAAATCATCAGGGGGCAGTGCCCACGCCACCTGTGTCTGCGCCTTCGCAGGGCGAAGACCTCGACTGGGACGACGAGGACGAGTCGGAGTTCGAGGACGAGGAGTTAGACCTCGAACTCGAAACGCTCGGAATGTGGGACGAAGAAGAGGAGCTTGACGCTTCGCAGTGGGCGGACAAAGAGGGAGACTTCCACCCTGAGCAACGCCACGAAGCATACACCGAGCAGGAGGACGACGCTCCCATCATCGCGGCGCGTTACTCGGGCACTTGCCCCGTCTGCGGCAACCCGACTCGTGTGGGCGATCGCATCACGCGCCACGCCAACATGGATGCCTGGGTGCATGTAGGCTGTCGCTACAACCAGTCGCTTACGCCGTTCCGAAGCCTTGTTGCCCGCTACGATGGCTACTGCCGCCTGTGCCGACAGCCGTTTCCCGCGGGTCAGGTGATTACGAACCTATCCGGCTACGGCTGGGTGCATTTGGAGTGCGCACGGCGACATCAGGCGCATGATTAGCCCCGCTTCTCGAAAAACATCACGTACTCGTGCCCGAACAGGTAGAAGTTGCCTTTCAAAGCGCGGTAGCGCCACAGGCTGCGCTGCCCGCGCTTGCCCCGAGTCTCGTGGAAGTCCTTCACGCAGATGCTTTTCAGTCGAAAGCCCTGTCCACGCACTACTTCCATCGTGTGGAACCCAAGCGGTATCCACTCGCCCTCTGCATACTTGTCTCCAATCACCAGCGTTAGAAACCGCCCCATTTCCAGCAACGGTGCGAAGTTGGACACTACCTGCGCGAACTGTCCCAAAAACGCTTCCAGCGTGGGCGTGTTGGATAAATCGCGCGGATCGTCGCTGAATGAAATGATGTTGTGATAAGGCGGGTGCAGAATCAGCAGTTGCGCCGCCTCGAAGCCCCACTCGCGCATCTGGCAGCGCACGCGCTTGGCGGTTTGGAGGCACGCGCTGTCGCCCTGTAGAATCGCCGTTTGCACCTGATTTGGGTTTTCCTGCGCCGCCACACGCGCCGCCGCCGCTTCTGCAACTGGGGGACTCAACTCCACGCCAATCGCGTGCCTGCCCAGCCTTCGCGCCTCAATCAACGTGGTGCCCAGCCCAGCAAATACATCCAGCGCCAGCTCTCCCTGCCGTGTGAACCGCCGCATCGCCTGATACGGTATCTGCGGTGCAAAGTTGCCCCAGTAGTCGGGCGTGTGCACCCCATGATTCGCGCGCTTGCCCAGCAGCCACAGGCTATCCGTGAGAATGTCGTCATACTCGCGCCAGCGCGTGAGGTCTAAGTCGTTGATTGCCATACCAAAAGCGAGTATACCTGCAAGGCGTCGGGGCACAACGCCCGTGTCGGTTGCGGAACTCTATCGGAAGTGGCGTATCGTCAAACTCGAAGTGTTCGGCTCCGCCTTGCGCACGATTTCCGCCTCGACGACGACACCGACTTGCTGGTGAACTTGCGGCATAGCCCCTCAGTCGAATCCTCTCCTCTAAAAACAGGTACACTATCCCTTGATGCAAGCAAGTTTCGGCGCAGTTGTAGATGCCCTCGTCGCTTACGCCCTCCAAGAAGACCTCGGCGCGGGCGATTCGACCACCGACAGCCTGATTCCACCTGAACACACCGCGATGTGCGCGATTCTGGCGCAGGCGGAGGGCGTGTTGTGCGGTGTATCGATTGCGCAGCGTGTGTTCCAGCAGCTGGACGGAGCGATAGAGTTCCCCCACGCCCTGACGGACGGCGCACCGCTTGCCCCCGATACGGCAGTCTTGCAGATTCAAGGCTATACCCGCGCGATTCTGAAAGCGGAACGCACGGCGCTGAACTTCTTGCAGCATCTGTCGGGCATTGCTACACTGACGAGGCGGTTCGTGGACGCCGTGGCGGGCACAACGGCACAGATTGTGGACACCCGCAAAACCACGCCTGGACTGCGCCTGCTGGAAAAGTACGCCGTGCGCGTCGGAGGCGGGCGCAACCACCGCATGGGGCTGTACGATGGTATCCTCATCAAGGACAATCACCTGATGGCATTGGGGGGCGACATTCGTGAAGCTGTGCGCCGCGCCCGACAGAACGCCCAACACCTACTCGCTATCGAGGTGGAATGCACGACCCTTGCGCAAGTGGAGCAGGCAATCACGGCGGGTGCGGACGGTATCCTGCTGGACAATATGTCGCTTGAGACTATGCGTGAAGCGGTGCAAATGGCGCGTGGACGTGTGCGCTTTATTGAGGCGTCGGGCGGTGTGAACTTGGATACCGTGCGCGCAATCGCCGAGACGGGCGTGGACTACATCTCCGTTGGTGCGCTGACCCACTCTGCGCCCATCCTGCCGATGCATCTGGAGTTCTAACCATGCGCTGGCGCGAACTGTACCCCGAATGGCAAGAGGCGGTCGATGAGCTGCTGCAGGTGGGTGGAACGACCCTTGTGCTGGGCGCGACCGATGTGGGCAAGTCCACCTTCTGCTCGTTGTTGCTCAAGTTTCAGCAGCAGGCAGGGCGAGGCGTGGGCTTTGTGGACTTAGATGTGGGACAGACCACTGTGGGACCGCCCGCCGCGTTCAGTAGCGTGCTGATTAATAAGCCCTACGAACTGCTTAGCGACCTTGCGCCGCACAGTATGGCGTTTCTGGGTGATGTGTCGCCTGTGCGCCATGTATCGCTCGCGCTGTCGGGGGCGCGGCGCGTGCTGGACGACTTAGCACCCCTACAGCCTGACAGCATCGTTATCGACTCCGACGGTTATATCGGCGGCTGGCACGGGCGCGCCTACAAACTGATGCTAATCGACCTGCTGCGCCCGCAGGCGATCGTCGCCCTGCAACGCACCGATGAGCTGGAGCCGATTCTTAGCCCGCTGCGCCTGCGCGCCGACTGGAAACTGTACGAGCTGGGCGTGCCCAAAAGCATCCTGCGCAAGTCGCCCCCGCACCGGGTGCAACATCGCCGCGCAGCCTTCGCCCGCTACTTCGAAAATGCGCAATCGCACACGATGCCCCTTGAACAGATTCGCTTTATCGGGAGACGGCTCGGTTCAGGGCAGCCGCTTTCGGAATCGCGACGCCGCTACTTCAGCGACCAGGTGCGCGCCGAGCTGCTCCACGCCGAGATGGTCGGCGACTCGCTTCACCTAATCGTGCGTCAACCGCTCAGCGACACGCAAATAGAGACACTAATGACCCTTGCAAATGTAAATAAACTGGTGATGCTGCCCCAATCGGCGTATCACAACCTGCTGGTGGGGCTAATTGATTACACAGGGCGCTGCTACGGCTTGGGGTTGATTGAGGCACTCGACTACAAAGCGCACACGCTTTCGGTGCTGACACCCGTACGCTCGGTTCAGCCTGTGCGCTGGGTGCAGCTGGGCTACTTACGCATTCTGCCCGACGGCACGGAACTTGGTGAACCGCTTAGGGAAGGTTAGCAGGATCGAGTTCAAACCGCCCGCCGATGAGCACCCCACACCCCAGTTGCGCTGCCTGCTCGCGTGCGCCCTCGGCTAACTCGCGTCCTGCGGCAAGCGCCACTGCGCATAGCCCCCGCGCAGCAACCATCTGCGCCCGACGCACCGCTCGCTCCACATCAGACGAGTCGACCACCCGGGAAACCTCTACGACCAGCACACACTCTTGACCATCGGTTTTGCGTATACCCAGAGCCAGCAAGTCTGCTACGGCTAACTCATCACGCTCGGACTCGCTCAGCGGTTGCTGTTCAGGCATCCTATCTTCTAAGTCAGGTAAGTCGATAAGGCGAACATTTTTGAAGTGCTTGCTGAGCCACGAACGCGCCTGATCACGATACTTCTGCTCCAAAGAGAGACCTTTCAGGTCAGCGATGTCGTTCGTGTTCTTTTTAGAGATTTCTTTCAGTTCCGCAATATCGTCCGTATTTTGCTGAACTTTTGCTTCCACGCGCTCGAATCGCTCGTTCATTTCGGTGCGCAAGTTATCGAACTCGCGATCCACGCGCCCAAAGCCCTCACGCATCTCTGTGCGTATGGCTTTGAACTCGGCGCGAGCCTCTTTGCGAAACTCGTCCAAATCGTCAGGCATTTGCTGGAGCGAGCGTGGCACAAGTATCGCGAACAGCCTGCGCCGCCATTCGTCGTTCTGCTCCAGAAACTGCGCCAATTCCTCAACCGTGTTGATGATGGGTATATAAGTAAAGTATACCTTGAATCGTGCTCTCTGTCCTACACGGACTTGCTTCTAAGCAGGAGAAATGATTGCTCGCACGAACTGGTGCTTATGCGTATTTTAGGGCTGTTGGGGCTGTTATTGTGGGCGTCGGCGTGGAACCAATCGCCGATTACACGAGCGGATTTGGCGGTACGCTTGATTGAGATGGAAGCCTGCTGGGAAACGCATCGCGATTTGCAAGAAGCGCGCCTGCGTGCTACACGCCCGCTCTCGGAGGGGTTAACAGCATTCTTTTCGGGGCGGTTCGACGCGCTCGCGCGGAACCTAACACTGACCTGCGCTGCGCTGCGCTCTGACGCATCCCCAACGCCCGAAATGCTCTATGCTGGCTCGCTGGGCGTGCGGATGCCCCACGCAGTCGAGAAAGAGACACTGGACAGAGGCGAGCGGGTATTGCGCCTCCAGCTATTCGAGTTTTACAACGCTGAGAAGCCCCAAGCACCTCTGCAGCTACGCTGGAAGGTGTTTCACCGTGGCGAGACGCGCTTGGTCCGCGAAGGCGCGCTGGATAACCCCGAACCCGGCGCAGCCGCCACCCTGTTCACACAGGCGGCGGAAGGCGATTACGAAGTCCATTTTGAGATTCGACAGGGTGAGCAGACCCTGCGCCAGTGGAAGCAAACCTTCAGCGTCATTTCGCAACTCAGCGCACGGCTGGAAGCCTTAGAGCGCGCCGCCGAGTCGCACGACGACGCCGACACGATTGAGCGCATGACCGTGCTGAACGCACGAGGCGTGCTGCAAAGTGCACAGAAGGGAGACAGCCCCGAAACCTTCTATCCCCTCTTGCGCCTGCTGCGGCTTGCGGAGCGCATCGCGGCGGGCTGGGAAGAGGGCAAATCGGCATGGCAACCCGCGCCTGGCGACTACTGGATGGCTACACTTCACCGCGAGCGCAAGGTGGCGTTCCGCCTGTTCATTCCGAAGCAGTTCAAGCCCCATCAGCCCATACCTGTGGTGATTGCGCTTCACGGGGCGGGCGGCAACGAGCATCTCTTTTTCGAGGGCTACGGGCTGGGCATCGTGCTGAAAGAAGCCGAAAAGCGCGGCTGGGCGGTGATTGCCCCACGCGCCGAGATGAGCCTTGCCCATATCGGCGGCGCGTTGGAAGCCGTGCAAAAACTACTGCCTGTCGACCCCAAGCGCATCTACCTGATGGGACATTCAATGGGCGGCGCGCATAGCTTCGCCGCGATTGCACAGTTCCCCGACCGATTCCGCGCTGTGGCGATTTTCGCAGGGGCGGGACAACCAAGCCAAGTGCCCACCGACCTGCCAATCTTTATGACCGTCGGCGAGCAGGAGCTGGCGATGCTCAAAAACAACATCGAGAACGCCCACCGCCGCTTGCAGGGACTGAACCTGAAAACGCTGGACTACAAGAAGTACGACGCCTGCGACCACCTGATGATTGTGCGCGAGGCAATGCCCGACGCCTTCGCGTTCTTCGACCGTGCGCCGGCGCGGTAGCCGACACTTTTTCCATCCTACGCCGTCGGGTAGACTCAGAGGCGGGGAGATACCATGTCGAGGCGACCGTCGGTACAGCAGGAGTACCAGCGTCAGCTGATGTTGCGCTGGATAACGACCATCACCCAGTGGCTGATGAGCATAGGCGCGATTCTGTTCGTGCTGGGGCTGGTGTACTTGCTGTATGCCGTGCTGTTTGCAGGATTAGACTCGCAAAGTTTCTCGGCGCAGGATCAGGCGCGGATTCGCGATAACTTGGGGCTGGCAGGCAACGCCGTGCTGTTAGGTGCGGGCTTCGTCGTGATTGGGCTGGCGTGGAACTACCTGGAAGAGCCGATGGTGGGCGTGGTGTTGCTGCTGCTGTCGGTGGTGTTCTACTGGGGACTACCCTTCTTGATAGGGCAGTTTAGCTCGCTCCCTGCGCCCGACACGCTACGCGACTTCGCGCTCTCGCGCATCCGCAACGCCGCGTGGGTGCTGTTCCCGCCAGGGCTGGTGCTAACCGTGTTCGTGAGCCTGTCGCACGCGATTAAACGCCTGCGCTACGGCTCCAGTTTAGACCAGACGCTCAAGCTCGGCTCGGAGGTGAGCCAGCAGCAGGTGCAGCGGCGGTTTCTGGGCAAGTGCTGGCAGCTACCGTATTGTCGGGAGTATGTGCGCGAGCGCTGCCCGATTTATCACGCACGACGCACCTGCTGGCGCGAGGGCGTTGGCTGCATGTGCGAAGAGAAAACCATCGCGATGGCGCTCAAAGATGTGCGCGTAAGCGACGACCCTGAAAAGAATGTAAAATATATTCCGCACAACACGACGCTGACTAAGTGGGAGCTGAAGCAGCGTTGTAACGAGTGCGTGATTTACAACGAGCATCAGCGTCAGAAGTACCAGCTGTTCGCGCCGCTGACAGTAGGCACGGTGATTGGGATTGCGTACTTCTTCCGCGAGCCACTGCAGGCGCAAGTGCTGAACTTGCTAGGGCTGTTGGACAGTCTGCTCGCGCGCTTTACGCTGATGCCCAGCGAGGCGCGCGAGGGCGTTCTGAAAGCCGCCGCCCAAACCAGCGAGGTCGCCTCGCTAATCCTATACATCGCACTGGTGATTGTAGTGCTGAGCTACGCTCTGCGCACAGTGGAGACGGTGATTTTCAAATGGAAATGGTGAACGAAGCGTTAGAGCAAGCGGAGCGATTGGCGCAACTGATGGCGCAGCACGGCGCAACGCGCGTGGAACTGAGCGACGGCGCGACCCAAATTCGGATTGCCCGCGCGGCAGGCGTGCCTGCGCCCGTTGTTCCTGATGAGACGATGCCCCCGCTGTTCCTCAGTGGCTATGCCGAACCAGAAGCCGAGTCTGGGGAACCAACCGAAAGCCTGTGGCAGCCCCCCGCGCTGCTGGAGGTGCGCTCGGAAGTGGTGGGCTACTGCACGCTTGCGCCTCTGAACATCGGCGACGCCGTCGAACGCGGACAAACACTGGCAAGCATCGAGGTGCTAGGTATACCCAACGAAGTCGTCGCGCCGCTGCCTGCTGTAATAGAGGGTTGGGCGGTGGAATCGGGGCAGCCCGTGCAGTACGGTCAAACAATCGCCTACCTGCGCCCGCTAAGCGAGGAGTGAGTCCCCTGCCCCTCCTGCAAGGGCAGGGGCTGCGGAGGTACGGTGGCGTTAAGCGGCATGGCTGGGTTCGCTATACAGCGTCGACCTGCCGCAGGAGCTATCTGTTGGCTCCATGCTGGCGAGCGTCTGCTGGCTGCGCTTGGATGTTGCGCTATCGCCTCCACCTGATCAATCCCACACGATCACCTAAAAGATGGGGTTACTTCTGGTTCTCGCGCAGTCGCGCCGCCACTGACGGTATCACCTGCGCCCGCAAGTGGATGGCGTCTTCGTGATAGTCCACCGATAGCACGCGCCCGTACTCATAGCACTCGGCAAGCAGCGCGGTCGCTTCATACGGCAGCCACACATCGACGCTGACCAGCATGCCCTGCACCGTCGCCACGATTCGATCCATCAGGTGGGGAATGCCCTGCGCAAAGCGAGCGGAGATGTAGACCGAGTTGGGCGTCTCGGCGACGCGCTGGCGCAGCAGCGCAGGGTCGCGCACGCAGTCCGCCTTGTTGAATACGGTAATCACAGGTTTCTGGTCGGCTTGAAGCTCCACGAGGGTTGTCTCCACCGCATCGCGTTGCAACTCCCAGTGCGGGCTGGAGACGTCGATCACATGCATTAGGAAGTCCGCCTCGCGCACCTCTTCAAGCGTGGCGTAGAAGGCTTCCAGCAGCATGGGAGGTAGGTTCTCCACGAAGCCGACAGTATCAGTCAGCAGCACCGACCAACCATCGGGCAGCACGATGCGCCGCGTGGTGGGGTCTAAGGTGGCGAACACACGATTATCCACATAGGTCTGCGCGCCCGACAGCACATTCAGCAAGGTGGACTTGCCCGCGTTGGTGTAGCCCACAATCGCGCCACTGGGGAAGGGTAGTTTGCGCCGCGAGCTGCGCTGATGGGTGCGCTGGCGGCGCATCTCCTCAATCTCGTGGCGCAGGTGCGCGACCCGCTCGCGAATGCGCCGTTTGTCGATTTCCAGTTTCGTCTCGCCGGGACCGCGCGTGCCGATTCCGCCGCCCAAACGTGACAGCGCGACGCCCTTGCCCGACAGGCGCGGCATCAGATAGAGCAGCTGCGCGAGTTCGACCTGCAACGCGCCCTCGCGTGAGCGTGCCCGCTGCGCGAAGATGTCCAGAATTAGCTGTGTGCGGTCAAGCACGCGGGTCTGGGTAATCTGCTCCAGATTGCGCTGCTGCACGGGGTTCAGCTCCACATCGAACAGAATCAGATCGGCTTCCTTCTCACGGGCGAGTTGGAACAGCTCTTCGGCTTTGCCTTTGCCGATGTAAGTGGCGACGTCGGGGAGGAGACGTTTCTGACGGGCTTCGGCGATGATGCGTACACCAGCGGAATGGGCGAGCGCGCGCATCTCGTCGCTCCAGTACGCCTCCTCGTGCGCGTCATGTCGACAGAATACGAGAACCGCGCGCTCCGCCTGACCAATCTCTGTTAGCCGATGCGGGATGTCGTTTCACCTCCGGGAAGTTCGAGTTTCTGCACGCGCCGATGGTGGCGGTCTTCGGGGCTGAAGCCCGTGCGCAGGAACGCCTCCACCGTTGCACGGGCAAGTTCGGGACCGACCACGCGCGCACCGAGACAGATGATGTTCGCGTTGTTGTGTTCGCGGGCAAGGGCAGCAGAGACAGGTTCGCTCGCGTTCGCCGCGCGGACGCCCGGACGCTTGTTCGCGGCGATGCTCATCCCAATCCCTGTACCGCAAATCAGGATGCCCAGCGCAGGGTTCTGCTCGTTGACCAGCTTCTCCGTAAGGGTGTGAGCAATATCGGGATAATCGGCGGGCTGTTCCGAATGCACGCCGACATCCACAATCTCATAGCCATGCTGCATCAGGTGGCTTTTCAGGAACTCCTTCAGCGGGTAGCCTGCGTGGTCTGCGCCCATAAACAGAATCATCGGTTCACCTCCGTGTCGGTTTGGGCGCGCAACACCCCGTTGCCATGCCTGGTGGCGTGCAGCTTCTCGCGCAGCACCTCCAACGCTTTCTGCAACTGCAAATCGCGCGCCTTATCCTCTTCAGTCATGCGCCAGTCGTCAGGGTTTTTGACCTCGATATCGGGCTTGAGACCGCCCACGCGCTTGCCGTCCACCACCTTCGCGTTCAGGTCGGTTCCGTTCGGCGTGAGATATTTCGCGGTAGTGATAGCGACGGCGGTATTCGGCGAGGTCGGAATGACGGTCTGCACCAGTCCCTTGCCGAACGAGTCCTCGCCGATTAGCGGAGCGACTTTATGATCGCGCAGTGCGCCCGCTACGATTTCCGATGCGCTCGCGCTACCGCCGTTAATCAGCACCACCATCGGCATATCAAGGTCGCGATAGCGTCCGCGCAAGGTATAGCGTCGCTCCAGTAAGCCCTGCCGCCCCTCCACGCTCACGACGACCCGCTCGCCCGAGATAAAGCGACTGGCAACCTCGATGGACGAGTCAAGCAGACCGCCGGGATTCGCTCGTAGGTCTAAAATAATCGCGCGCCCGCCGTTTTGCTTAATCTCGTTCAAGGCGCGGTCGAGCATCATGGGAGCTTTCTCACTGAAGTTTTGCAACCAGATGCGATAAATCTTATTCGTGTCATCTTCCAGATAGATGTCGACGGTCGGGCTTTCCACGATGTCGCGGCGGATGGTGACGGTAAAGGGTTCTTCCACACCGTCGCGGCGGATAGTTAGCTTCACATCGGTAAAGCGCGGACCGCGAATCATGCGCACAGCATCGTCTAAGGCGGTGCGTTCCAGGCTCTTGCCATCGACGGCGATGATAATGTCACCCGGTTTCAGCCCGGCTTTGACGGCGGGGCTGTTGGGCAGGGGTCGCACGATGCGTGCGCCGCCAGGTGCGTCTTCCAGCAGCGCGCCGATGCCCGTGAAGCTGCCAGTGGTGTCTTCCTGCATGCGGCGGAAGGCGTCAGGGTCCATGAAGCGCGTGTACGGGTCGCCAATTGCTCCCAGCATGCCGTCGATGCTGGTGTAGGTGAGTTTATCGACGGCGGGCGGTATGCCGTAGTAGTGCGCTTCCACCTCCGCGAGCACGCTGCGGAAAGCGTCAGTCGGGTCTAACGCCTCGCGCGAGAAGTTCACATTCAGTAGCGTGGGCGAAGTGCGGGTGAGCGTCGCATAGCCTTCCGCGCCCAGAAAGCCACCCACAAATAGAGCGGGCATCAGCAACAGCGTGTAAATCCAAGCGCGTCCGCGTTCTCTCATGAGTTCTTCTCCTGTGTGGCAAGCCACTGAATTGCGCGTTCCAGCGCAGGGTCGCCCCCAATTTGCCCGCGCATGCGCGGCTCGGCAGCCACACGCACATCGGGCTGCACACCCCGCTGGTGGAACTTGGTTCCGTCCACACCTATGTAGCGCCCCACGGTCAGCGTGAACGCTGAACCGTCCTTGAGCTGATATAGGCTCGTCTGCGAAGCGTCGCCGAAAGTCGGCATGCCGAAGATGCGGGCAGTGGCATTCTGTCGAGTCGCTAAGGCGGTCAGCTCCGCCACGTTGTAAGTGCCGCGATCGACCAGAATGGCAATTGGCATTCGCGCAGGCTGCGGCGCGTTCGGCAGGTTCAGCGGGCGTTTCTTATAGCTCTTGCCTTCACGATACTCCACCTGCGCGATTTGCCTCTTAGTTACAAGCTGGCTCATCATCTGCAGTGCAGGTTCTTGTTGTCCAATCGCCACGCCGCGCAAATCCAGTACCAAGCCTTTCGCGCCGCCTTGCCTGAGGGTGCGCAGGGCGTTGGTAAACTCGCGTGCAGCGGCAGCGTTTAGTAGGTTCGGACGCAAGTAGCCCCATTTATTTTGCAGTAGCCGATACTCCAGCGGTCGAACTTTGGTGGTGGCGCGGGCGACCTGCAGCTTGAGCGTCTGCCCGCCACGCTTGATGGTGAGCTGGAGCGGCTTTGCCTCTTTCTCATCTTTTGGGTTCTGGCTCAGCTGCTGGATGGCTTCGCTAATCGTGATGCTGTTCTGCAGTCGCTGGCGCGCGCGTTCACTTGCCTGACGAATCTGCTCGCGTGGGCTGTGCATGCGTTGCATCTGCGCAATCTCTGCGAACGGGTCTTCCGAGAGTATCCACTTATCGTCAATATACTCAATAAAGTCGCCTGCTCTCAGCCCAGCTTTCTCAGCAGGCGAGCTGGGCGTAACGGTGACCACCTGCAGCAGGCTCTGCTCCAGCGGGGCGGTCTCGTCACCCACGCGCAGAGTGGTCTTACGGTTAGTCACGGTTAGCACCGCGCCGATGCCTCCAATCTCCCCATTCATGGCGCGAGTGAACTGCGTGCGCTGCTCTGGGCGCAGGAACTGCGAGCGCGGGTCGTTCAACGACGCCAGCAGCGCATCCAGAGAACTATGCGCCAGTTTCTCAGAGTCGACAGGCTCCACATATTCATCGCGTACGAGGCTAAACACGCGATTATATAGGTTCACCATCGACGGCTCGGAGACTTTAGGGTCGCGAGCGGGCGTGCGCGCGTCGGCAAGCGCAGGCGCAAAGTCGCGCTGAACCACCAACGCCGAACCGTGCTTGGCGGAATAAGTTGCAAGGGCATTACGGGTCAGCCAGCCCGCGGCGAATACCAGTCCTAACGCCAGCAGGCTCAGTCCCCCGCGAATCAGTTTCGTTTTCACGCGGTAGTCCTCCACTATCCTAATTGTATCTCATGTCGGCTCGAAAAAGTTCCTGCTGGAGGGTATAGATAGAGACTTTTACG
>CAYVKB010000025.1:24562-30551 GCA_964451985.1 uncultured Fimbriimonadales bacterium
CCCGCGCTGGTTAACCCTGCTGCGCAGGAAAGCTAATCGTGATATATTTGCTCTCAAACGTGCCGTCGTCGTACAAGTCCAGCATTAGGTAGCCCGGCTGAGTTTGGTAATATTTGGGCGCGCGTGTGTTCCACCAGTTGCCGCTCACCGCGCCGCTGCAAATATAGGTCACGCCGTCGTAGTCCGCGCGGTCGTACTGGTGCATATGCCCGCTTAGGCATAGCTTCACATTCGGGTGGCGGTGGAACAGGTTGACGATGCGCCGCGCGTCGATATGCACCCAGTCGCCCGGAATCACCCAGTTGCCCGATTTTTCGTTTTCGCCGTCGATGTAGGCGCACACCGAGAGAATGGGCATATGCGACAACACCAGCGCGTAGGTTGTGGCTGGGGTGCGTCGCAGTTCTGCAGTGAGCCATTCAAACTGCTCGTCATCGAGGCGCGCTTTGTAGCCTTCGCCGTCTGGGAAGGTGCTGTCCAGCACGATGAATTTCCAACCTGACTGGGTGAAGGCGTAGTAAGGCTTTTCTATCCCGAACAGTTCCATCGCCCACTTTTTGCCGTAGTCGGGTTCGTCGCCTGTGCAGCCGCTCCGAGATTTATTCCAGCCCCACACATCATGGTTGCCGATACAGTGGCGCGAGGGGATTTTACAGTTCTCTTCCCATACCCTGCGCCAGAGCGACTTGAGCGTGCGGGCGCGCTCGGCTCTCTGCGCGAATACATCCATCACTGAGTCGCCGCCTGTCAGAATCAGTTCAGGTCGGTCATTGGCCTCGTGCAGGGCTTTCAGGCAGGCGATAGTACCATCTACTGCCACGCCTTCGGGTTGGATGTGGATGTCGGTCAGGTGCGCCACGCGCAGGACGCGCTTGCGCGGAGAGGGGGGAGCAGATTGTGCCACGGCGCCGACTGTGCCGCCCACAGCAATTGCGCCTATCCCCTTCAGAAAATCGCGTCGACTGAGTTTCATGCGAGGGATTATGGCGTCGTGGCTATTAAGAGTGTATTAAGAAACTGCCCCCGATAACAAGCTTGCGCATGCGAAACACGCCTCTGTTGATGTCGGGATAGAGAGAACTGATGGTAGATTCGTGATTGATAATGAGCTTGCGCACGCGAAATATACCAGTGGAGGGCGAGGCTCCCGCCGAGCCATTTGTTCTACAGCCGTCGCAGCGCACCAAAATCGAAGAACGAACGGCTCGGCGGAGCCTCGCCCGTCAAGCACACGCGCTGTAGACAAAACGGACTCCTAAAGCAATTTGTACACCAGTTTCGCTGGGCGATACGCATCTATCCACCCAAACTACCTTGCGGTATACTGATGCTATGCGCATATCTGCTGTTCTTGGACTCGCCGCGATGCTGCTCGTAATAGCATCAGCGCAATCGCTCAAAGTGAGCTACCGCACAGAGCGTCAAAGTGAAGACGGTTTGTACAAAATAGACATTCGCGTCCCCCGCTTTCCTGAGGAACAGCCTCTCGGCGCGCTCGCCAACCAGGAAGTTGCTGTCATCGTCAATCAATTCAAGCGCAACTTTCAGGAGGCTGTGGAAGACAACCGTAAGCGCAACTTCCGCACGACAGAACCGTTCTTTTTGCAAATCCGTCCCACTATTTCCATCGCTCGCGGGGATTTGATTAGCTTGTATCTGGAGATTTTCCTGTGGACAGGCGGCGCACACCCAAACACCTACTATCGTGTGGTGAACGTGGGCATGGTGAACGGCAAGCCGCGCGTGCTGAAGCTGGCGGATACACTTGTGCAGGGTGCGTCGGCGACAGAGATAATGCAGCGCGTAGAGCGCAAACTGGAAGCGGTCAAACGCCAGCGGGACCCCTCAGGCGAGCCTTGGATGCCCGAAGGCGGCATCCAGCGCAAGTACTGGGACTGCTTCATCCTTACGCCAACCGCGATGGTATGGATCTTCGAACCTTACGCCGTGGGCGCATACGTCGAGGGGATGTTCCGGATTCGGCTGAGCTATGAGGAGCTGCAAGGATTGGTAAGGCGAATGTGATATGCGAAAGCCTTCCAATTAGGTACAATTAATTTTCGTGGGGGAACCCATAATCCGTATCTGGAGGGAACAATGTTGAAGCAACGACGGTTCATTTTGCTATGGCTGTTGCTATTCGTCGTTTCACTGGGCGCGTACGCGCAGGAGAAAGTGCTACTTCAGTACAAAGCCCAAGCAGGGCAAACGATGCGCTATCGCCTCTCCGGCACACTGAGCATCGAAGCGGCAGGCAACACCTTCAATCTTGAGATTACTTCCGTGGCGGTTCAGAAAATCCTCGAGGTGACGCCCGAAGGTAACATCAAGGAGGAACAGACCACCGAGTCTTACGAAATGAGTTTCAATGGGCAGAAGATGCCCACACCTGAGGAAGCCCTCAGCGGGAAGGTCATAATGGTTGTCAAGCCCAACGGCGAGCTAGTCAGCCGTGAAACCACCCGTGAAGAAGGAGAAGAGGAAGCCGACCAGAAACATCTGGGGCAGACCCTCGCTGTGATTTTCAGCGATAAGCCCGTTGGCGCAGGCGACAAGTGGAACTACACTGTCCGTGAAGACTCCCGATTGGGCACTGTACCCGCCACGATTGAGTACACTCTGCGCGGCTTCGAAACTTGGAAAAACATCCGCGTCGCCCGTATTACCAGTACCTACTCGGCAGGCGGCGGCAGCAAAGTCTCCGCAGACAGCGAGATCTTGATTGAAGTGCGCACAGGCGACACTGTGTACGCCACCACGAAAATCACGGGCTTGAGCTGGGGACAGGGCGGTGTGACCGCCGCGGCGTCCGCGCAACTGGAGTATGAGCGCATCAGTGGAACTCCACTGCCTGAAGGTGCCAACCGCGCGCAGCCTCAAGCCGCTCCTCATCAAAACGCTCAGCCTCAAGCTGAGGCACAGAAACCCGCCGAGAGCGAGAAGCAAGAGGAGAAGAAAGAAGACCCCAAAAAGAAAGAGAAGACCATCGAGGACGTAACGAAGGACTTCGAGAAGCTGGAGGGGTTGTTCACGCTGTACCGCAAGAAGGAGGCGGCGAAAGATACTATCTATATGGAGATTCGCCGCGACCAGCTGGAGAAGCTCTACTTCCTGCAAGCGACGGTCAGTGAGGGCTTGCCCACCTTCTTCCTTGCTGCAGGTACGCCCATTAATGACATCCTGTTCAAACTTGTGCAGCGCGATGAGCAGATTCTGCTGGTCGTGCCCAACGTGGGCTTCCAGGCGAACCCGAACACGCCCATTGCCCGCTCTGTGCGACGCTCTTTCGCCGATGCCTTCCTGGAGGCATTCAAAATTGAAGCCAGGTCCGACGAGGGCAACCGCCTGCTGATCGACGTGAGCAACCTGTTCCGTTCCGACCTGATACAGATTCAGCAGATTGTGAGCCTCGCAGCGGGCGGCAGCTACAGTATCGACCGTGAGAAGACCGTATACAACCAGGTCAAGTCGTTCCCGAATAATGTGTTTATCCAAACGGCGTACCACTTTGCGGGTGGTCCGCAGCGGGGCGGCGGTGGCTTGGCGGGCATCTTGGGTGGCTTGGCAGGAGGGGCGAACCTCGCCGACCCACGCAGCGTGCCCATCACCGTCAACTACAACCTCTGGGAGCTGCCCGTGAACAACGGCTATGTGCCCCGCTTCTACGACCCGCGCGTGGGCTACTTCGTGACCACCTACCAAGACTTCACGCGCGAGCAAGAAGACCAGACCCGCCGCTACATCCTGCGCTGGCATTTAGAAAAAGCCGACCCGAACGCCGAACTCTCGCCTCCGAAAGAGCCAATCGTGTTCTGGATTGACAACGCGACACCGCTGGAGTACCGCGACGCTATCCGCGAGGGCATTCTGGAGTGGAATAAGGCATTCGAGAAAATCGGTTTCAAGGACGCGATCGTGGTCAAGCAGATGCCCGACGATGCCGACTGGGATCACGCGGATATGCGCTACAACGTGATTCGCTGGGTCACCTCGCCCAGCAATGGCTACGCCGTCGCGCTGTTCCGCGCCAATCCGCTCACGGGGCAGATTCTAAACGCGGGTATCACTATCGACGGCAACATGGCGCGCATTACTCGTGTGAGCTTCATCCGCGAGATCGATCCGCTGGCGGCGTTCCGCGAAGCCGAAGAGCGCGAGAAGAACTGCTGCGACCATAGCCATATTTCGCCGCACGCCTGCACCTTCGCTCAAGACACCCTGCAACGCGCATGGCAGGGCTTCGTGATGATGGAGCTGCTGGCAGGTAGGCGTGGCGCGACCAAAATCAGTGAACAGGAGTTCGTGCAGAACTACATCCGCTCCGTGACCATGCACGAGATGGGGCACATTCTGGGACTGCGCCATAACTTCGTCGCCAGCCGCCAGAACACTTTGGAAGAACTCAAAGACGGCGAGTTGATGCGACAGCGCGGCACCGTCGCCAGCGTGATGGAGTACGACCCGTTCAACCAGATGGCGCTCCACGCTCCCAACACCGTCTACTGGAATCCGACGATTGGACCCTATGACTATTGGGCAATCGAGTACGGCTATCGCATCTTCCCCGACGCGCGTACCCCTGAAGCGGAGCGACCACAGCTCCTCCAAATCGCGCAGCGCAACACCGAGCCAGGCTTGGCATATGAGACCGACGACTTCGCCGACCGATTCGACCCGTATGTGACACGCTTCGACCTCAGCAAGGAACCGTTGGAGTACTGGGAGCTGGTGATTAAGGACACACACGAACTACTGGAAGTACTGCCTTCGCGCGTGCCGGGTTCGGGTGAGAGCTACTACGACTTCACGCGCTACTTCTTCGGTACACTGGCGAGTTTCAGTCGCGCGGCAACGCAGCTGAGCCGCTTTGTGGGTGCGCTACAGATGCGCCGCAACTTCGCCTCCGACCCGAACGCGCAGCCGCCGCTGGAGCCAGTCAGCGCAGACAAGCAACGCCGTGCCCTACAACTGCTGGCGACCTACATCTTCTCCGAAAGCGCGTTCAATATCCCGAAGGGGTTGTATCTGAACTTGGGACCGAACCCGTATGGGGGCAGCGGCGCGATTCCGCCTGATGCGCCTGTGCGCGACTTCCTAAGCAACATCCAGCGGCTCACCCTCTCGCGCCTGATGGCGAACGACGTCCTGCGCCGTGTGGCGAACAACGAGTTCAAAGTCGTCGATGAGCGCAACGCTCTCACAATGGCGGAGCTGTTCGACACCCTCCAAGGAGTCATCTGGTCGGAGGCGCAATCCAACCGTCCAGTACCTGCGCTGCGCCGGCAGCTACAGCGGGCACATCTGCAGACGCTGGTCGACATGATTACCAAGAGCACGGGCGCGCCCGACGACGCGCGGATGCTCGCCCGCTATCACCTACGCCAACTGCGCGATCAACTCGCCAAGCAACTCCCTCAGGTGCGCGACACCTACACGCGCGCCCACTACAGCGAGGCGATTGACATGATCGACAAAGCACTGAACGCGCAGTACATGCTGGGCATGCCCGAAATCCGTGTGCCATCGCTGGCAGACCTGCTGGGCATCGGCGCAGAGAAGTAAGTCAACAAGGGGGAAGCCTTCTGCTTCCCCCTATCTGGAGCGCAGCCCATCCCCCCGTCTAATGCATCCGTGTACCTGCAGATGGACTGCTTCAGGAGCGATACAATCCTTCTCCTGAAGACACCATCTGGCTTGCTGGGAGGAACGCCCTCAACGCGGTGAGAAGCTTCGTGTCCGTATATCGCTAGTGCGCCTCAAACGGAAAGCCAGTGAAGATTACTCCTCTCTCCAATTTGAGTAACGGTTTAGAGTGCAAGGCGTGGGTGTCGCTGATAAGCGTCCGTAGGTGAAACACACTCTTGGAGGGCGAGGCTCCTGCCGAGCCATCCTCCACCTGTAGTAGTTCGTTGTAAAGCAGGCGACACACGCCTCTGGAGGGCGAGGCTCCTGCCGAGCCATCCTCCACCTGTAGTAGTTCGTTGTAAAG
>CAYVKB010000026.1:0-8883 GCA_964451985.1 uncultured Fimbriimonadales bacterium
TTTAGGGTATATTCGACGCGCGTGTCTAAATCATCGTTAGAACGGGACTTATTCCAACCGCACTCACCGACGGCTCGGCGCAGTAAGACATTTCAGGCGATGCGCTCGCCCGCATTTCGAAAGTACTGGGTGGGCGCGTTCTTGTCGTTCGTCGGTTCGTGGATTCAAAATGTGGCACAGAGTTGGCTGGTGTATGACCTCACGCGCTCGGAGTTCCTATTGGGGGTGGTAGGCTTTGTGCAGGGCTTGCCGATGCTGTTCCTTGCCCCGATTGGCGGCGCGCTCTCTGACCGCTGGAACCGCAGGCAGATTCTGCTGACTACGCAGAGCCTGTTCGCCCTTAGCGCGTTGCTGCTTGCACTACTGACCTATACCGGCGCAATTCGGTACGAGTACATCCTGGCACTGGTGCTGTTAAACGGCTTGGTGTTGGCGATTGACCTACCGACGCGCCAGTCGTTGGTGGCACACTTGGTGCCGCGCGAGGATTTGGCGAACGGGATTGCACTGAATGCCGCGGCGTTTCACACGGCGCGTATCTTGGGACCTGCCGTCGGAGGCTTGCTGTTGGAGTGGGTCGGACCCGCACCGTGTTTTCTGATCAATGGGCTTAGCTTCTCGGCAATCTTGCTTGCGCTGTTCACACTACGGATTCAGTCGGCGTCGGATGGGCGGGCGCAGGTGGGGATTTTGCAATCGCTGCGCGAGGGGATAGACTTCGTGCGGGCGCGGCGCGGGCTGCTGATGCTCTGGGTGAATGTGCTGATGTTGAGTATGTTTGGGCTGTCTTATCTGGTACTCATGCCCGTGTTCGCGGAGGAAGTGCTGAAAATCGGCAAGACGGGCTTGGGGCAGATGTATACCTTCGCGGGAATTGGCTCACTGGCGGGGCTGCTGCTGACGGCGCGGCTATCGGGCGAAGTGCCGCGCGGGTGGCTGGTGATTGTGGCAGCCAACGGCTTCGCGTGGAGTGTGATTGGTTTCGCGTTGGTGCAGAACCCATGGGTAGCGAAGGGTTTGCTTGCGCTGGCGGGGATGTTCGGCGTGATGCAGCTGGTTAGCACGAACACGGCGCTGCAGACCGCTGCACCCGACTACCTGCGGGGGCGGGTGGTGTCGCTGCACACGTGGGCGATTAACGCGCCCGCGCCGTTCGCCGCGCTGTTGATTGGTAATCTCGCCCAGCAGTTCGGTGCGCCTATCGCTGTGGCGGCGTGTACCAGCGTGTGCGTGGTATTTGCGTTGGTATTGGCGTTTATGCAGGATGTGAGGCGAATTGCTTAGGCTCTCCGTAATACCTTACCAGCCCGTGCGCCGGTATATGTGCCGTCGCGAATCGTCCAGCGACCGTTCACTATCAGATGCTCCACGCCCTGCGACAGGCGGTGCGGGTTCTCGAAGTCCGAGAGGTCTTGCACTTTGCCGAAGTCGAACACCACGATGTCAGCGTATGCACCGGGTTGCAGCACGCCGCGGTCGGTGAGCCTCAATCGCGCGGCAGGTAAGCCCGTCATCTTGAAAATTGCCTCTTCCAAACTCAGCACACTCTCCTGCCGTACATACTTCGCTAGCACGCGCGGGAACGTGCCATAGCTGCGCGGGTGGGGACGCTCGGCGGCGTACTTGCTCGGCTCCGTGCCCACGCCGTCGGAGCCGACCATCGTCAGGGGGTAGCGCAACACGGTGCGCAGGTCGTCCTCTGCCATATTGAACCACGCCACACCCACATGCCCGCCCGCATCCAGTAGTAAGTCCAGAATGAACACTTCAGGTTCCTTGCCTGCCAGACGCGCGGCGTCGGCGATGGTTAAGCCCTGATACTCGCGGTTATGGGGTGTGCTGCCAATCACGGTGCTATGCCAGTCGGGATCGCAGTCGCGCATGGCGTGGATGAGTCGCTCGCGCTCGTGCGGGTCACGCAGGCGGCTCAACAGCGCGTCGGGGTCGCTATCCAACGCCCAGCTGGGTAACGCTGCCACTGCCAGTGAGGTCTGATACGCCGTGTAGGGATACACATCGAGCGTGACATCTAGCCCCTGCGCGACGGCGTCGCTAACCATCTGCAGCGTGTGATGCACTTTGCCCCAGTTCTGCTTGCCCTCGGCTTTGTGGTGCGCCAGTTGCAGGGGCAGCTCGGCTTCTGTGGCAATTCGCAAAGCCTCCTGCACGCTCTCGATGAGTTTATCGCCCTCGCTGCGCAGGTGCGTGGCATAGAAGCCTCCGTACTGCGCAGCGACTTTGGCGAGTTCGATAATCTCCTCCGTGTCGGCGAAGCTGTTGGGCGGGTACTCCAAGCCTGTAGTGAACGCGAACGCGCCTGCCTCAAAGCAAAGCGCAATCTCTTGGCGCATGGCGTCCAGCTCGGCGTGGGTGGGCGGGCGGTTCTCGTAGCCCATCACTTTCTTGCGCGCCGTGCCGTGCCCGCACTGGGGGATATAGTTGGGCGCAAGCCCCAAATCATCCAGAACCTTCAAATATTCCGCGAACGAGCGCCATGTGATTTCCACACCGTGCGGTTTGAGCCAGCGCTGCTCCTGTCGAAACAGAGGCGTATCGTCGATTTGCCCGACGGCGAATCCGCAGTTGCCCCCGACCTGCGTGGTCACGCCCTGAAACAGTACACTGAGCTGTTCGGGGTGATGGTTCAGCGAGAAGTCGGCGTGCGTGTGTACATCGATAAAGCCGGGCGCGATGCACAACCCCTCCACATTCACCTCTAGACTCGCGCTCCAGCCTTCCAGCTCGCCGACAGCGACAATACGCTCGTCGGTAATCGCCACATCCGCGCAGAAGCCCGGATTACCCAAGCCGTCAAATACTGTTCCGCCGCGCAACAGGATATCACAACGCTCGCTTTCTGGCATAGCGAGAAGGATACCTCAAAAGGCAGGATTCCGCCTCCGGCAGGCATATCTTATCGGTATGAACCGTTGGGGCTGGATACTGGGCTGCTGCTGCCTACTGAGCGTTGCGCTGGGGCAGAGCGAGCGCGTGGGCGCGACGGCGGGGGGCAACAACCTCGCTGTGCGACCTGCACCGTGCAGCACGAACGCGCTGGGCACTGTGCAGGCGGGGATGGACGGCGCAACGCAGGGTGCAAGCCAAGCCTGTAATAACCAGACGTGGCTGCCCATCGCATGGACGAACGGCTTGCAGGGCTGGTCGGCGACAGGCGCAAGCGGAACCGATTTCCTTGCGCCTCTGGCAGGGCAGGGCGTGTTCCCGAATGTGTCCGCGCCGTTGGCATACCCGGTGCGCGTGGGACCGAACGCCTCCGCGCTGAATGTGCGTATGGGACCGGGCACGGAGTTCTCGATTATCACCTCTAAAGCGGCAGGGGCGACGGGCTGGGCGTTCGAGGTGTTCAACAATACCGCTGCGAACATCGTATGGTGGAAGGTGCGTTGGGATGACGGCGTGGTTGGCTGGTCGGCAGAAGGCGTGCGCGGGGCGGGCGTGTATCTCTCGCGGGCAGGTGCAGCGCGTCCCAAGTTCAGCGTGGTGATTCAGACGCTGGGTGTCGCCAACGCCCTCGTTCAAGTCAACCCCGCCGATTTGAACACAGGCGCAACGGAGTTGACCGTGCCCGCGACGCTTACCTACCTTGCGGGCGAGACCGTGACGCTGACCGCGCCCGAATCTGCGCCCAACGGGGCAAGGTTTGTCCGCTGGATGGTGAACGGCGAGTCGCACCCGCGACGCACGCTTACGCTGCGCCAGCCCCGGAACTATCGTATCGCGCTGGTGTACGACGCGAACCTACCGATGACCGAAGACGCTTTCCTGCGTAGTCTGGTGGCTCCGTGGCGGCAGGGGCAAATCTGGCTGCCCTCCACCTACGACACGCACGCCAGCAGCAACCCAGAGTTCGCGGTGGACTTCAATCGTGTCTCCAGCGTGCGTAGCAGTTGCCCGTTCCAGAATGGCTTTATTCAGGATTGTAATGAGCCGATGTTAGCCTCACACGCGGGGCGCGCCTACAACCGCGCGCAAAGCGGCTGCACGGGCTACGGCAACTATGTGATTGTGGTAAGTAACGTGCGTCAGCCGGGCACCAGCAACACCTTCCTTGCCACGATTTACGCCCACCTGAACTACTTTATGGTTCCGAACGGGACGCTGGTGGAGGCAGGCGCGCCAATCGGTAGACTGGGCAGCACGGGCAGCTCGACGGGACCGCACCTGCACTACGAGGTGCGCTACGTAACTGTGTCGGGCAGCACGCTGACGCTGGGGACGCGCGTGCGCGTGCTGAACAATTCGCGCATTCGCCTCAGCGGGCAACCCCTACAGGTGGACTTCAACTGTCGGATTAGTGGCTTGGGCTACGGCGGTCCCGCTATTATAGGCACCGCGCCGATTACGAATCTGCCGCCCAACATCGACCCAATTTGCGAGCCTTACAACTGCCCCAGCGGATTGACCGACGGGACGACTGAGCTGCCCGAACCGCAACCCGGACGCTGCGACACCGACCTGCCCGAAGGATTGGTGATTTTCCTTTCGGATGTGGACGGCGACGGCTGCGTGAACGACGCCGACCTGCTGCAGGTGTTGCTGAACTTCGGCGCAGCGCAAGATGGGGGCGCAGATATTAACGGAGATGGTGTGGTGGATGATGTGGATTTACTGATGGTGGTGATGGACCTCGGCGTGGGCTGTGAGGATTAGCCCTAAGCAGTAGCCTGCGCCGAAGCCGTTGTCGATGTTCACGACGCACACGCCGGGCGCGCAGGAGTTGAGCATCGTGAGCAGCGGTGCGAGACCGCCGAAATGTGCCCCGTAGCCGACGCTGGTGGGTACGGCAATTACGGGGCAGCGCACCAGTCCGCCCACCACGCTGGGCAGCGCGCCCTCCATGCCCGCCACGACCGCTATCGCCTGCGCGCCATGCAGCAGGGGTAGATGTTCCAGCAGGCGGTGCAGCCCCGCCACGCCTACATCGTACAGAGTCTGTATGCGCGCACCCATCATGCGTGCCGTGAGGACGGCTTCCTCGGCAACGGGGATATCCGCCGTGCCCGCCGCCAGCACCACGCCGTAGGGCTGTGCGGGGGCTTCGGGGAACGCACCGACCGTAATCGCCCGCGCCTGCGCGTGGTACACGGCTTCAGGGAGTTGCGCCCGCACTGCTTCGTACTGCGCCTCAGTCGCCCGTGTCGCCAGCACGCGCCCGCGCGCTGCCAACCGCGCCACAATTGCTGCAACCTGTTCCGGCGTCTTGCCCTGACAAAACACGACTTCTGGGAAGCCCTTGCGCAATGCCCTGTGGTGATCGATGCGTGCGAACCCCAGGTTCTGGTAAGGCAGGTCGCGCAGGGCAGTCAGCGCGTCGTCAATGCTGAGCGCGCCCTGCGCAACGGATTGCAACAGTTCACGCAGGCGTTCATTTTCCACGCGCCGTCGCCTCCGCGCGCGCCTTCACGCCCTCCAGAATGCCCCGCAGATTCTGCGTCACGAGGTGATGCACCACCTTCTGTACAATTGCGCCCAGCAGTGGCACGCGCAGTTCGTAGTTCAGCGTGCTGCGAAACAGCGTGCCTTCGGGGTGCGGGAGGAACTCCCACAACCCCTCCATCTGGTCGTAGTCGCCTTTCACCTGACGGAATCGGCAGGTGTGGTTCGCGTCGTCCCAGATGTCCTCCTCTGTCCACTTGACCTGCAGCTTGAGTTGCGAGGCGTAGGCAACCCACTCGGTGAGGGTGTGGCTGCCGTCCTCGCTTTTTTCGAGGATGCGCACGGATTTGACGTCGGGCATGAACTCCGGGAACGCCTCCACGTCGCGGGCGATGGCGTAGACGGTTTCCAGCGGGGCGTGGATAACCACTTCCAACTCCACTCGCGCCACAGTTAGCCCTCCGCGCGCTGCTTGAAGCCGTTCAGCCAGTCCTGAATGATGGTGTTAATCGCGTTCTGTGCCATGCCAGCGAACATCGGAGGCACATTCGCCTCGTAGTCTAAGGTGGCGATGAGTTGGCTGCCTGTATCGGCGGGCGTTACGCGCCAATCGCCGCGCAACTTCACCAGCGCGTCGCCTTCAGGCTGCATTGTGACTGTGTGGTTCGCGGCATCGATCGTATGGCGTGACTTCCAGCGCACAGGCATCCCCACGCCAGGCGCAATTACCTCCCAGTCCAGTAGCACGCTGTTCTCGGTGCGCTCAAGCACCTGCACATTCTTCGCATGAGGCAGAAACTGCGCAAACGACTCCGCCTGCTGTAACACTTCGAACACTTTCTCCGCAGGCGCGTTAATCGCGATGGATTTCTCGATTCTGGGCATAGAATAGCTCCTCCTGATGGGAGAAGTATACCTTCCCTGCGCAGCGGAAGGGCTTTACGGGCGCGTCCCGACAA
Organism: uncultured Fimbriimonadales bacterium; assembly: GCA_964451985.1. Lineage (GTDB taxonomy): Bacteria > Armatimonadota > Fimbriimonadia > Fimbriimonadales > GBS-DC > GBS-DC. The sequence continues at coordinate 6,357 of CAYVKB010000026.1, forward strand.
AGATATATGCGCTGGGGCGCATCCGCAACGCGCTCCGCAGAGTCAGGTATCTTATAAACATGCGATATGGATGGAGAATAAGTGCAATCGGCTGGCTGGCGACGCTATTGCTACTGACGAGTTGCACGCAGGCACAAAACAGCGCGCCCAAATACGATCCCGACCTGATTTTCGGCTATGATAAAACACTGCCGCTCAGCCCACAGGAGACCCCTGCTGAAGAGACCGCGCAGTATCAAGTGTTCAAGGTCACCTACCGCAGTGCGCGCGACCAGCGCGTGCCCGCGTTGCTAATCCTGCCCAAGAATCGCGGTGAGACGAAGTTGCCGTGCGTGATTCTGATGCACGGCTTGGGCGGTGATAAACGGATGTTCCAGATGCTCTGGGGATCGCTGACGCAGGCAGGCTACGCGCTGTTTGCGATTGACGCGCAGTATCATGGCGAGCGCAGACCCAGTGATGACATCCCGTTTTTCGGGATGTATCCCTATCGTGCCCGCGATGCACTGATTCAAACCGTCATCGACCTACGGCGCGGCGTGGACTACCTGCAAACGCGAAAAGAGATTGACCCCGACAAAATTGGCTATCTCGGCGCGAGTATGGGCGGGATCATCGGCTCGATGTTCGCGGCGGTGGACGAGCGTGTGAAAGCTCCTGTGCTGCTGGTGGCAGGTGGGGACTGGCGTATCCTGATGGAGAAAAGTACGCTCTCTGTGTGGCGCGACGCTGCGCGTAATAACCCTAAGCAGATGGAGGAAGCGCTGCGCGTGATGGATGTGGTTGACCCTGTGAACTGGGTTGGACGCATCGCGCCGCGTCCTGTGCTGTTTATCAACGGTGACGCGGATGATGTGGTGCCAGTAGATTCCAACAAAGCGCTGCACAACGCGGCGAACGAGCCGAAAAAGATTGTGTGGTACAAGGGCGGGCACGTGCCCCCGCCGACCGACTGGCTGACCGTGATTGGCGAGGTGACACGCTGGTTGAACACGCACTTGAAAGGTCAGTCAAGCGCATCGGTGTGGCGCGACTATCTGCCGCGCTGGAGCGCGTGGCGTGAATGGCGCGAGTGGGTTGCAACCCTCGCGCCTGCCGCCGCGGCGTTCTTTTATGAGTTCGCCGCCTCACTGCGGGCATACCTTGCACCGATGCTCCGATGAAAGCGCTTATCTTAGCGGGGGGCAAGGGCACGCGCCTGCGCCCGATTACCTTCAGTATGGCGAAGCAGCTCGTGCCTGTCGCCAATAAGCCCGTACTGTTTTACGGGCTGGAGGCGATTGCCGAGGCGGGTATTCGCGAGGTGGGCATCATCGTAGGCGATACGGCGGCGGAGATTCAGCAAGCCGTCGGCGACGGCAGCCGCTGGGGCGTGCAAACCACCTACATCCCCCAACCCGAACCGCTGGGGCTGGCACATGCCGTGCTGACCGCCGAAGACTACCTGCAAGACGAGCCGTTCATTATGTATCTGGGCGATAACCTAATCACCTCCAGCCTGCAACCGCTGGTGGAGGTGTTCGAAACGCGCCAGCCCAACGCCCTAATCCTGCTGGCGGAAGTGCCTAACCCGCAGGAATTCGGCGTGGCAGAGCTGCAGGGCGAGCGCGTCGTGCGCTTAGTCGAAAAACCCAAGCAGCCACCCAGCAATCTCGCGTTGGTGGGCGTGTACCTGTTCGATAAACATATCTTTCAGGCGGCGCGCGCGATTCAACCCTCGTGGCGGGGCGAACTGGAGATTACCGACGCTATCCAGTACCTGATTGACCACGGCTATACGGTGGAGTCGCAGCAAGTCACGGGCTGGTGGAAGGACACAGGTAGCCTCGACGCACTGCTGGAGGCGAATCGGCTCGTGCTGGAAGACTTACAGCCTCAAAATCAGGGCACGCTGGAAGAGACGCAGCTGCACGGGCGCGTGGCGATTGGTGCGGGGAGCGTCTTGAAGCGTTGCACGGTGCGCGGTCCCGCCATCATCGGCGCGAACTGTCATCTGGAGGACTGCTACATCGGCTCCTTCACAGCGATTGGCGACGGCGTGCGATTAGTCAGCTGCGAGGTGGAGTATAGCATTATTTTAGAGGGTAGCAGCATCGGGCATATCGAGACGCGCATCGAGGGTAGCTTACTGGGCAAGAACGCAGTGGTGCGCGGCGGAGCGAAACGCCCCCGCACCTTGCGCCTGATGCTGGGCGACAGCAGCCTCGTGGAGATTCCTTAACGGCGAGGCATACTGAACCTGTGATGCCCATCCCTACTGTTCAGGCTACCGATGCACTCACGCAGTTGCAAGCGCAGGGCGTGCGTGTACCCGATCCGGCGACTGTGGCGGTGCACTCGCGGCGCATCCCACCCTTATCACTCCACTGCTGCGCTTACTCAACGACGCCCAACACACCTTGCCCGACGCCGTGCTGAGCCTCGAACTCTACCGCGACCCCGAAGAGCCATCCGAAAGTCTCACCCTGTACGCGCGGTTTGAGGAGTACCCTGAAGATGTACTGGAGCGCATCGATGCGGTGCGCGA
>CAYVKB010000026.1:8983-30335 GCA_964451985.1 uncultured Fimbriimonadales bacterium
CGCGGTTTGAGGAGTACCCTGAAGATGTACTGGAGCGCATCGATGCGGTGCGCGATCGGCGCAATCTTATTATAAGATCGCGCCAACTACCTGAAGATGTACTGGAGCGCATCGATGCGGTGCGCGAGGCACATGAGATCGAACTGTTGAGCCTGCTTCAGTCAGGTTCAGGTTGGTTATTCCTGACCACTGATTTCGAAGCTCCTGCAAACCACTAAGCGATGTTTGATTGGGCGCGGTTGGGAAGCGGCGTTGCGCAGTGCAATTAGTCGCGCCTACTATGCGGTGTTCTGCGCTGCACGAGAATATGCAGTGCAAAATCTGGGCAATGTCGCTTCGTTCAGCGCCGCCGACCACCTTAGCCTGCGGTTGCATTTGCGCGTTTAGGGCGGTGATTGGGTGCGCGTAGCAAATCGCCTGGATGACCTGCGACGCTGGCGCAATTGTTGTGATTACGAGAACCGCGTTCCCAACCTAACCAACCTCACAGCGCGTGCGACTACTGCCGCCGACGACATCTTCGCCGTACTGAGCCGTTAGCCTACACGCGCGGCGGCTGGAAACGGCTGAAACTCGCCTCGTCGTAGGGCGGCTTGAGTTGTCCCTGCGCAATCATCTGTTCCAGACGGCGAATAGTGTTCATCACGCTGTCGGGCACATCTTTGCGCGTGAACCGCATAGGGCTGAGGCCCACGCCTTTTTCCTTCACGCCGTACACAATCGTGCCGCTTTTGAACTGCCCTTTGGACACACGTTGGCACACATCGAACACGGCGTTGTCAACGCGCTTCATCATGCTGGTCAGCACGCGCCCGGGCGCGAGGTGGTCCTGGTCGCTGTCCACGCCAATCGCGTAGAAGCCCTTGCCCTTCTGCTCGGCAGCGCGAATTACGCCTACGCCACAGCGCCCCGCCGCATGATAGATGATGTCCGCGCCCTGATTGAATTGCGTGAGGGCGAGCTCGCGTCCCTTGTTCACATCGTCCCAGTTGCCCGTGTAGCCCACCAGTACACGCGCACGGGGATTGGTCGTGCGCACACCTGCGCGATAACCGAATTCGAACTTTTTAATCAGCGGCACATTCATTCCACCGATGAAGCCCACGATGTTGGCTTTGGTCATCGCGCCCGCCAGCGCGCCCACCAGAAAAGAGCCTTCCTGTTCGTTGAAAATCAGCGACACGCAGTTCGGTAGGTTCGGCGCTTTGCCATCCACAATCCCAAAGAAGGTATTGCGAAAGCGTGGGGCGACCCTCGCCAGAGCGTCTTCCATCAGGAAGCCCACTGCAAACACCACGTTGAACCCTTGTCGGGCGAGTGTGGTGAGGTTGCGCACGTAATCGGCAGCGGTACGGGACTCCAGATAGCGCACTTCCGCGCCGAGTTCCTTTTGAGCGCGTTGCAACCCACGCCATGCGGAAGCATTGAACGACTCGTCGCCAATCCCACCGACATCAGTTACCATCGCTGCACGTATCTTCTGCATAGAACCTCCCTGTTGTCGGCGCATATTGTACCCGCTTCACCGATTACCCCTTGACAAACCCTGAAAAATGTGCTATAATAGAGACGCTAATCGATTAACGGTAGGCGTTTAGCCTTATCGCGCCGACGCGTTACGATCCAACGAACGGAGGTACAGCGATGAAGCGATTGATGATGGTTCTTACAGCGTGCAGCGCGCTGATCGTGTTGGCAAGCGCGCAGAGCATCGTCGTGCGCCCCTATGTGTGGCACGACGATGCCTCGTCTGACTTTTCCGCCTCGTTTGCGAATGGCTGCTTAACCCTTGCCGACACCTCGACCGACTGTCAGGGCACAACGCCTGAATGGTACTCCCTGTGCGGCTGGGGCAACCGCCACCACTGGTTTATCTCGATGAATAGCGTCAGCCCCACCTTCTTTGACCCCGATTCCGACGGCAGCTCACTTGAACTGGAAGTGACGTTCAACCTAGCCCCTGTGATGCAGGCGAACCGCACCGTGGAAGCGGGGCTGTTCGTGCTGGAACGACCCTTCCCGCGCTTCCCGCGTGAGGTTAATGATCAGGGCAACTGGTGGGCGGACGGCGTGCTGATGATTGCGAACGAAGCTGGTGGCGGCAGTGGCGGTGAGATTGCCGCGTTTGGCGGGCGATTGCCCTTCTGGGGCGGTGGCGGCGTGCGCTATCAGGGCGGTCCGATTACCCTTGTATTCCGCTACGACGGGCAAACCAAGCGCGTGCAGTACGAAGTGCGCTATGGCAGCGCTACACAAACCAGCCCGTGGCTTACGCCGGGCGATTCCGCCAGCGCGTACAACGGTGGTCCGCACGGCTTGCGCTACTTCCAGCTGGGCGGCTACCTGCAGATTAACGGCATCAATCAGGGCAATACGCAAGGCGGTATCGCCCAGTGGTGCAGCATCAAGTTGAATGGCAAGATAATCCTCGGGCCCGGTTCGGGCGATGTGAACAGCGATGGCTGCGTGGACGATGCCGACCTGCTGACGGTACTGTTTAACTTTGGCACAGGTTGCGGGAATTAGCCCTCACCTCCCTGTCCCTCTCCACGCCGTGGGAGAGAGGCATGGGGTAAGGGAAAGAAAACAGCCATGACCAAACGACGCATCACTTTGGAGGATGTCGCAAAGCGGGCGGGCGTCTCGAAGGTGACGGTCTCGAATATCCTGAACAACCGCCCGACCGCTGTGCCGATTAGCGAGGCGACGCGGCAGCGCGTGCTGGCAGTGGTGCAGGAGCTGGGCTACTACCCGAACGCCGTCGCGCGTGCCTTAGCCCGCCAGCGCACAGATACCATCGCGATTGTCCTTCAGTTCCCCGCCATCTTTTTGGGCTGGTCGGGCTTCACGAACGCGCTGATGCACGGCGTTTCTGACCAGGCAATTGCGCTGGGCTACGACATCTTGCTGCACACCCGCGCGCAGCCGAGCGTGGAGTTGGAGGCGCAGTCGTTGATGGACGGGCGTGTGGACGGCGCGCTGCTACTGCGCGACTACGACGATCCGCTCTCTTCCATTCTGGCGGAGCACGATTTTCCGCATGTGCTGTTTTTTACGCGCAGTCCGCGCCCTGATGTGTGCTGGGTCGATTGCGATAACTACAAAGGCGCGCAGCTAGCGGTGGAGCATCTGCTGGCACTGGGGCGCACGCGCATCGCGCACCTTGCGGGACCGCCCAGTGCGTGCAGCGCGTTAGACCGCTTGCAAGGCTATCGCGATGCGATGGAACAACACGGGCTGAGTGTCCCTGCCGAGTGGATGATTCCTGCCCACTACAGTGGCGCGGATTTGACCCCACTGGCAAAACTCTTGCTTCAGCCAAAACGTCCGAACGCGATTTTTGCGTGGAGTGACGAGGTCGCCATCCGCGCGATGAACCTCTGCAAAGAGTTAGAGCTGCAGGTGCCCGAGGATGTGGCGGTGGTCGGCTTCGACTCCACACAGACCTGCGAATACACCGACCCGCCGCTGACCAGCGTGCGCCAGCCCATCTACGAGATGGCAGCGACCGCACTGGAGATGCTGGTCAAACTCATCCGCCACGAGCCGCTAACTGAGCACACGCGCGTCTTCGAACCGACTCTCGATGTGCGCGGCTCGTGTGGAGTGCGAACGGAGGTGCGACCTTGAAAAATGAACTAGACCCCAAAATCGCCTGGGGCGCGATTGCGCTAATTGTGGCGATTGTGGCGCTGAGCTACTTTTTCTTCTTCCGCACGCCGTCGGGCGAGTTGACGCCCGAACAGGCGGGCGTGGGCAAGCCTATGCGACCGGGCGAATTGCCCCCCGGTACCCCATCCCCACCGTGGGAAACTAACCCGCAGAACCCTGCGGGGCAATAGGAGGCACGTATGCGAGCAAAGGGCTTCACACTGATTGAGCTGCTGGTCGTTATTGCGATTATCGCCATCTTAGCGGCGATTTTGTTCCCTGTGTTTGCACAGGCGCGCGAGAGCGCGCGACTGACGAGCTGTACCAGCCACGCCAAGCAAATCGGCACGGCGATGTTAATGTACGCCGACGACTACGACGAAACTCTACCCCCGCGCCGCGACGAGTCTGCACCCACCTGTCAGGCGCGCATCTGGACGCCGTCGGGACAGTATGAGACCTGGACTGTGTTCCGCCGCAACTGGAAGCACCTTGTGAACGCCTACATCAGGAACACCGATATCTTCAGCTGCCCCACGAACCCCGCTGCGCGCGTGGCGGACGAACAAGCCAGCTGCGAGAACACACCTGAACCCCGCTTCATGCGCGGCTACTTCTATTATCATGCTTTCTTCCGTGCGGGTGGCGCGCCTGGCAGCTCGGAGTGGTGGGCAGGACGCGGCTACGGGCTACGCAATATCGAGTACCCGGCACAATCGCTGCTCGTTGCCGAAAACAAAGATGTCTACCCCGACTACGGACCGTGGATGTCGTTCTTCGCAAACTGGGGTGCAATCGGCTCGAACTGGGGCGCAAAGCACCGCGGCAGCGACAAACACAGCACGATTATCTTCGCAGATGGACACGCCAAGTACACCGCTTATGAGACCACCTGCGTCCGCGCAGGCGGCACGAACCTGAACATGTGGCAATACAACCCGTGCAACCCGAGCGACATCACGGGTGGCAATCCGAACATTAACTGGCTGAACACCTTCTGCTTTACGCTGATGAACCGGGTGCCGTGCCCATAACCAGTGATGGATACCAAAACCTTGCTGGAACAGTTAGCCAAACACGCGTTCGACTTCTTCTGGAACGAGACGCACCCTGACACGGGCTTCACGAAAGACCGTGCCAACAACTACGAGCGCGACTCGTTCGATATTTCCAGTGTCGCGGCGAGTGGGTATGCTTTGGCAAGCCTACCCATCGCCGTGCGCCGGGGTTGGGTCTCGCGCCAGAATGCCCTGCGCCGCGCCCACACGATGATGGACGGACACCTGCAACTGGAGCATCAGCGCGGCTGGCTGTATCACTTCGTTCACTGGGATACGGGCAAACGCGCGTGGCGGTGTGAACTCTCGTCCATCGACACGGGGCTGTTTGTGATGGGCGCGCTATTCGCCTCGCACGTGCTAAATGACCCCGCCTTACTGCGCAAGGTGAACCAGTTCTACGAGCGGATGGATTTTGCATGGATGCTGACCGACGGCGGCGAGAAACCTGACGAGAAAACCTTAGGGCACGGCTGGAAGCCCGAAACGGGGTTCCTCAGAAACCGCTGGAACGCTTACTCCGAACATATGTTTTTATATCTGCTCGCGATGGGCGCGCCGGAACCCATCCCCGCGGAGTGCTGGGACGCTTGGGCGCGTCCCCTCGTGCAATACAAAGAGTACGAACTGCTCCTGGGCGGCCCGCTTTTTATTCATCAGATGAGCCACGCCTACATCGATTTCAAGGGCAAGCGCGACCGACTGGGCTACAACTACTGGGTCTCCTCACGCAACACGACGCTGGCACAACGCGCGTTCTGCATCGAACACAGCAACCGCTTCAAGACCTACGACACTGATGTGTGGGGGCTGACCGCGTCCGACGGTCCCGATGGCTACCGAGCATACGGCGCGCCCGGGTGGGTAGAACATGACGGCACGGTGGCTCCCACTGCCTCTATCACTTCCATTATCTTCACGCCGAGTGAAAGCATTCGGGCAATCAAGACCATCTACGACCGCTATCACACGAAACTCTGGGGACGCTACGGCTTCGGCAACGCCTTTAATGTGGATCGAGACTGGTGGGATAGGGAGGTAATCGGGATTGACTTAGGCATGATGTTGCTCGCGCTGGAGAACCATCAGAATCGTGGCTCCGTGTGGGAGGTGTGCGCGAAAATCCCTGCGATTCAGCGCGGGCTGCAGACGGCGGGCTTCCACGAAACACGTGAGCGCGATGAGAATGCCTCCCTACGCCAAGTGCCTCGCTGAACAGGGTATCCTATTCGCGGAGGTTGGCGATTATGCAAACGCACATTCAGTGGTTCGGACATTCGACCTTTCTGATTACTTCGCCGAATGGAAAGCGGATACTAATTGACCCGTGGGTGCAGGGCAACCCTGCATGCCCCGACAGCGCGAAGCAGCTGCCTGGCGTAGACATCATGCTGATTACGCACGGACACAGCGACCACTGTGCCGATGCCGTTGCCATCGCCAAAGCGCATCAGCCCACAGTGGCGTGTATCTACGAAATGTACCTGTATCTCGCACGGCACGGCGTAGAGAAGGTGCAACCGATGAACAAGGGCGGTAGCGTGACCATTGACGACATTACAATTACGATGGTGAACGCCTTCCACAGCAGCGGCTTAGAGGAGGGTGGTCAGGTGATTTACGCAGGCGAGCCAGCGGGCTATGTAGTGCGCCTGGAGAACGGCTTGACGCTTTACCATGCAGGCGATACCTGCGTGTTCGGCGATATGAAAATCATCGGTGAACTCTATCAGCCTGACATCGCCATGCTGCCGATTGGCGACCTATTCACGATGGGACCGCGCGAGGCGGCGTATGCGATTGGCTTGTTGGGCGTCAAGCGCGTGATTCCGATGCACTGGGGCACCTTCCCGCTGCTTACCGGCACGCCCGACCACCTGCGTGAGGCGACGCGCCATATTGAGGGTCTGGAAATCATCGCCCTGACGCCGGGACAGACGATTACCGTGTAGCACAGACATTTGTGTGCGTGCCTGTGCTGCTTGGACAGTCCTGTCTAAGCGACTATAGCACTCTCACAAACGCCCCTCCGGGCATGCGGCGCGCCAGCCCGTGCATCTCCAGCATGGTCAGCTCGGCTTGGGCGGTATGTACAGGCAGTCCCACCTGTCGGGCGAGGGCGTCCAGATGGCGCGGTTCCAAATCCAGTGCGTTCAGCAACTTCTCTTGCGTTTCGGTCAGCAGGGGCAGGTTTAGCGTGCGCTCGCGTGGCTCGGATTGAATTTTCAGTGCGCTCAGGATGTCTTCAGCGCACTCCGCAAGGGCTGCGCCATCCTTAATTAGCGCGTGGCAGCCTCTGCTCTTGGGGTTGTCGATACTGCCCGGCACAGCGAACACCTCGCGCCCGTACTCGATGGCAAGGCGGGCGGTAATAAGTGCGCCGCTGGCTTCGGGGGCTTCCACCACCAACGTGCCCAGCCCCCACGCGGCGATTAATCGATTGCGCACGGGGAATCGCCATGCGTCGGGCGCAGCATGCCATTGGTACTCGCTGACCACCGCGCCACCCGAGTCGGCGATGCGCCGAAACAGCGCGCGATTCTCAGATGGGTACATGTTGCCCAATCCGCTGCCCAGTATTGCGACAGTGCGTCCGCCTGACTCCAACGCTGTGCGGTGCGCCACAGTGTCCACGCCTAACGCGCCGCCGCTAATGATTGTCAATCCCGCCTCGCACAAATCGCGTGTGAACCGCTCGGCGACCATGCGTCCGTATGCACTGGGCTTGCGCGTGCCCACGACGCCAATCGCGAATCGGTCGCGTTCCTGCAGCTTGCCCCACACGAACAACGCAGGTGGTGGGTCAGGCAAAATCTCCAGCGGACGCGGGTAGTCGTCGGAGGCTCCTGCAATCAGCAGCTGCGCCTCGCCTGTCTCCAGCGGCGGGGGTATCTCCACTGATTCCTGGGCGACGCGCTCGATTGCCGCCGCGTCCGCCTCGCGAACACCTAACACCTCGCGCAACGACGCCGCACTCGCGCTCAAGATACTTTCGGGGTCGCCGAATCGCTCCAGCAACGCCCGCAACTTATTCGCCGAGAACTCCAAGCTCAGCAGCCTCAGCCACGCGGTTAGCTCCTCACGGCTCATGGTCGCTCCACAAACTCCCATTCACGCTTTCGGAAATAGCTCAGCCCCAGCAGCGCGACACCCGCGCCCATCAGCAGGTTTAGCCCCAGCAGCCACAATTGTAACGGCATATCAGGGAACTGCATCGCCTGCCCCAGCGCGGCGTTCTCCTGCACAATCGTAATCGGGGGCAGAATTGCCTTGCGGTACGCCAGCGTCAGCGTCGCCATCGGGTTCAGAATATGATACACCCAGAACAGTCCCTCGCGATACGCCTCAGGAACCAGCGTTGTGTAGCGTAGCTGCTCTGAAAAGTAAATCACTGGGGTCAGAAAGAATAGCAACTGCAGCCCCACGCTCACCAGATACTTCACATCCTCATAGAACACATTCCAGCAGGCAATCAGCGCAGACAGACCCACCAGCCACAGCAACTGGCTCAGCATAATCATGGGCAGCAGCAGCAACCCGATTTGCAACGGCGTACCCACGAAGCCGTACAGATACACAAATAGCACGCCCATCGCCAGCAGGAAGTGGATAAAGTTTGAAATCACCGCTGCTAATGGCAACAGCACGCGCGGAAAGTAAATCTTGCGAATCACTTGCATGTAGACCAGAATCGTCTGGCTGGAATCGAGCAGCGCGAACTGGAAGAAGGTCCACGGCAGGTACGCCGCCAGAATATACGCCGAGTAGTTCGCGATGCGCATGCCCATTACATACTTGAACACGATGGTCATCACCAGCACGGTCGCCAGCGGGTTTAGCAGCGACCAGAAGAAGCCCAGTGCGGAGTTTTTATAGCGCACGCGCAGTTCACGAATCACCAGCGTCCGCAGCAGCTCGCGGTAGTTCCACAGTTCCTGCAGTAGCTCGCGCACAGCCTACAGATTCGTCTCTCCGCCCGCGAGTCCTGTGAGAGACTACTAATACTGAGTTGTTTTTGAGGATTTTTCAGCTCTCACCTCCTTTCTCTCGTTTGATAAGGGTACGTGGTTTTGCTTCACTCCTGAGATGGAACGCGAATTTTTCCCACGCTGTTTTTACCTCACTCCCCAGCCCCTCTCTGTGAGCGGAGAGGGAGGAGCAGGCATCACAGGCACAGGTGTTCCCTCTATTTCCACAAGCGGAGAGGGGGGATAGGGGGTCTTACAAGACAACGGCTGAGTTAGTATGAGGGCACGCGGCAGTTTTTTTCTGTCCTCATCCCCTTCCCCCTCTCCCACACGGTGGGAGAGGGGCTGGAGGTGGGGGCGAATACGCCGTCCCAATACTATCTGCTTTCCAAAACGGGTATCCTAATATCCTACCGCCGACTGGTAGGGTATACTTTCGCCAACTAACCAGTCGGTAGAAATCTCAACGAGGAGAATGGAGGCGACGGATGGATTACCGAGAGGAACTGAATCGTCAACTGTCTGGCGAAGAGATTGAGATTCGAGGTGCAGTGTCGCCAGCATACGCGCAGATTTTGACCCCCGACGCGCTGCGGTTCGTGGCGGAGCTGACACGCAACTTCAATCCGCGTCGCAAGGAACTGCTGCAACTACGCGAGGAACGTCAAGCCCGCCTAAACGCCGGCGAAAACCCCGATTTCCTGTCCGAAACCGCACACATTCGCGAATCCGACTGGAAAGTAGCGCCTCCACCCCCTGACCTGCTGGACAGGCGCGTGGAAATCACAGGACCCGTCGACCGCAAAATGATTATCAACGCGCTGAACTCCGGCGCGAAGGTGTTCATGGCGGATTTTGAAGACGCTAATTCGCCCACGTGGGACAACTGCGTACAGGGGCAGATTAACCTCTATGACGCTGTGCGCCGCACGATAGCGTTCACCAGCCCCGACGGCAAAGAGTATCGCCTAAACGAGCAGACCGCCGTACTATGTGTGCGTCCGCGGGGGTGGCACCTACCCGAAAAACATTTGATTGTCGACGGCGAACCCGCGCCTGGTGCGCTAATCGATTTCGGGCTTTACTTCTATCACAACGCTAAGGAACTGCTGCAGCGCGGCACAGGACCCTACTTCTACCTGCCCAAGTTGGAGAGCCACTTGGAGGCGCGTCTGTGGAACGATGTGTTCGTGTACGCGCAAGAGCGACTGGGCATCTCGAGGGGCACAATCCGCGCCACCGTGCTAATAGAGAACATCCTCGCAGCGTTCGAGTGCGAGGAGATTCTATACGAGCTGCGCGAACACTCGGCGGGGCTGAACAGCGGGCGCTGGGACTACCTATTCAGTGTGATTCGCAAGTTCCGCAACCGCGAGGATGTTGTACTACCCGATCGCGCCACGCTGACGATGACCGTGCCATTTATGAAGGCGTATTCCGAAATTGTGGTGCAGAGCTGTCACAAGCGCGGCATTCACGCGATTGGTGGCATGTCGGCATATATCCCGCGCCGCGATGACCCCGAAGCGAATGCCAAAGCCATCGCGCAAGTCGTCGCCGATAAGGAGCGCGAGGTGAGCGAGGGCTACGACGGCACTTGGGTCGCTCACCCCGGCTTAGTGCCCATCGTGCTGGAGGTGTTCAACAAGCACATGCCTACGCCCAACCAGATAGAGAGGCTACCGCAGCGCACTATTACCGCGCAGGAGCTGCTGAACTTCCCGCGCGGCGACATTACTGAGCAGGGGATGCGCACCAATATCAACGTGAGCCTGCGCTATCTGGATTCGTGGCTGCGGGGCACCGGCGCGGCGGCGATCAACTACCTGATGGAAGACGCTGCCACTGTAGAAATCTCCCGTTCGCAGCTGTGGCAGTGGATCCGACGCAAGGCGACACTCAACGATGGGCGCACGATTACGCCCAATCTCTTTACGCAGATGCTGAGCGAGGAACTTGCAGGCATCAAGGCAAGCTATGGCGACGCGCCCCACCGCCTCGATGAAGCGTCGGAGATACTCAAGCGCGTGGTGCTGAGCGAGGAGTTTATCGATTTCGTAACGCTGGTAGCGTACGAATACATCGACTGAAGCCGCTTAGCAGGCGTAGGCGGCGTGCTTGGACAAGATTGTCCAAGTAGCAGAGGCACGGACAGGAGTGTCGTGCTACGCACGGGCGGGGACGCCAGTGCACGTGATACCACATCGACGAGGATGAGGAGGTAAGAATGCAAGAGACGATTACACAGCAAGAGGCAGTCACACAGTTGGAACGTGATTGGCGTGAAAATCCGCGCTGGAACGGGGTACAGCGTCCCTACTCGGCGGCGGATGTGGTTCGGCTGCGAGGGTCAATACACTTCGAGTATACGCTGGCGAAGCTGGGCGCACAGCGGCTCTGGGAACTGATGCACACGGAACCCTACGTCGCTGCGCTGGGCGCACTGACGGGCACACAAGCCGTGCAGATGGTGCAGGCGGGGTTAAAAGCCATCTACCTAAGCGGCTGGCAGGTCGCCGCCGACGCGAACCTATCGTATCAAACCTATCCCGACTTGAGCCTGTACCCCGTGAACAGCGTGCCAACTGTCGTACGGCGCATCAATAACGCCTTCCGCCGCGAAGACGAGAAACAGCACGCGCAAGGTAAGAGCGACATCTACTGGTACGCGCCAATTGTGGCGGACGGCGAGGCAGGCTTCGGTGGCGTGCTGCACACGTTTGAACTGACCAAAGCCCTCATCGAGGCAGGCGCGGCGGGCGTGCATTACGAAGACCAGCTCGCCTCTGCCAAAAAGTGCGGACACTTGGGTGGCAAGGTGCTGGTACCCACGCGCGAGTTCATTCAGAAACTGGTTGCCGCTCGCTTCGCCGCTGATGTGATGGGCGTGCCCACTATCTTGATTGCCCGCACGGACGCGCTGAACGCTACACTGCTCACCAGCGACATCGACCCGTATGACCAGCCGTTTCTGACGGGCGAACGCACCTACGAGGGCTACTATGCTGTGCGCAACGGTATCGAGGCGGCGATTGCGCGCGGGCTTGCCTACGCTCCCTACGCCGACCTGCTTTGGTTCGAAACCTCCACACCCGACCTGAGCGAGGCACGCCAGTTCGCCGAAGCCATCCACAAACAGTTCCCCGGCAAGCTGCTGGCGTACAACTGTTCGCCCTCGTTTAACTGGAAGAAGCTGTTGGACGCCGACACAATTGCCAAGTTCCAGCGCGAGCTGGGTGCGATGGGCTATAAGTTCCAGTTCATCACGCTGGCGGGCTTCCACGCGCTCAACTTCATTACCTTCCAGTTGGCGCGAGGCTACGCGCAAACGGGCATGACTGCCTACGCCGACCTGCAAGAGTCGGAGTTCAAAGCCCGTGAGGAGGGCTTCCGCGCCACTGAGCATCAAGCGTTCGTCGGCACGGCGTACTTCGACCTCGTGCAGGAAGCGATTACGGGCGGACAGGCGTCTACGCTCGCGATGCACGGCTCGACAGAGGAAGAGCAGTTCTAAACCCCCGCAGGTATAATCGGGCTATGTCCAACGAGGCGATTGCCCTGCTGCTGGAGGAACTCGCCGATCTGACCGACTATGTGGGCGATAGCCCGTTTAAGTCGCGCGCCTATCGCCAAGCGGCGCACACGCTGGAGACGCTGCCCACGCCGGTTGAGGTGGTCGCCGAAGGAGGCTTGGACGCACTGCAAGCGATTCCAGGCGTCGGTGAGGCGATTGCTGAAAAGATACTAACGTACCTGCAGACGGGCGCGATTCCGAAACGTGAGCAGTTGCTGCAGCAAGTACCGCCCAGCATTTTGGAAGTGATGGCGGTGCCGGGGATTGGCGCGAAGACGGCGAAACTGCTCCACGAGCGGCTGGGCGTGCGCGATTTGGACAGCCTGCGCCAAGCCTTGCACAGCGGCGCGGTAGACAACCTACCCCACTTCAGCTCCTATAAGCGTGAACGCCTGCTGCGCCTGCTGGATCTGAAACACAAGTCGCAACGCCGCACACCGCTGGGCTTTGCGCTGCCTCGCGGGCGCGACCTGCTGAACTCTATTCAGCAGGTGGACGGTGTACAGAATGCATCGCTGGGCGGCTCCGCCCGACGCATGCAGGAAGACGTGGGCGATTTGGATTTCTTGGTCGCGACTGAGCAGCCCCAAGCCGTAATTGAGGCTATCCTGAAACTGCCTGAAATCCACGAAGTGTACGCTCAAGGTGCAAGTCGCGCGCAGGCGTTCCTCAGCGACGGCATGCAGGTCGATGTCAAGACCGTGCCGCCCCGAAGCTGGGGCGCGGGCATGCTTTATATCACTGGATCCAAAGCGCACTCCATCCGCCTGCGCCAGCGGGCGATTGCGCAGGGCATGAAACTAAACGAGTACGGTGTGTGGCGTGGAGTCGAGTGTGTCGCCTCCGAAACCGAAGAGGCGGTCTACGCCGTGTTGGGGCTGCCCTTCATTCCGCCCCCACTCCGTGAGGACACGGGCGAATTGGAAGCCGCTGAGCAGGGACGACTGCCCACGCTCGTGCAGCTCGATCAGGTGCGCGGTGACCTACAGAGCCACTCCAACTGGTCAGACGGCTTCAACACGCTGGAGGAAATGGCGCAGACCGCCGTCGCGCTGGGCTACGAGTACCTTGCGATTACCGACCACGCGCATATGTTCGGCTACGAGGGTGACCCGATGGCGGCGTTCGAGCAGCGACAGCGCGAAATCGAGCAGCTCAACGAGCACTACGCTGGGCGTCTCTACATCCTGAATGCGATTGAGGTGAACATCCTTGCGGATGGAACGCTCTATGCACCCGAAGCGATGCTGAAGAACGCGCAGCTGGTATTGGCGGGTATCCACGATACGCACGGTCAATCTCGGGAGCAGATGACCGAACGCCTGCTGCGTGCGTTGGAGCATCCATCGGTGGACATCCTCGCACATCCCACCTGCCGACGCTACGGCAAACGATTCGCGAACGATGCCGACTGGGAACGGATTTTCGAGCGCGCCTGCGTGCTGGGCAAAGCTGTGGAAATCAACGGCTACCCTACGCGGATGGACCCGCCCACGCCCCTCGCCCGCGCATTAGCCGACAGCGGAGCATGGATAAGCCTCGGGACCGACTCGCACGCCGCACGCGACCTGCATGCGATGGAACTCGCCGTCGGACTGGCGCAACGCGCATGGGCATCGCCCGAACGCATCCTCAATACTTTCTCGTGCGACGCGTTGCTGGAGTGGCTTCACAACAGGAGGCATAGTGTATGATACGCGCCTTTGTAGACCGCATCGAACCAACCGAGACGGGCGAGCTGCTTGCTGTGATGCTGATTCGGCTCGGCGAGGGAGACTACCTGCAGTGGCTCTGTCCGGTGACTTGGCTGCCTGAAGGCGTGCGTGAGGGCGACTGGCTGCAGGTCGAGTTCCGCCCCGACGCCGAGACAAGACAAGCCGTCAAAGACGAGATAGAGGCACTGTTGAGGGAGTTGGAATAAGTGCTATCCTCAAGCTATGACGCGGTGAGGTTTTTTGCCTTTGGCTCGAGAAGGGAATTACTCTCTGGCGAAAAGGCTTTTATCGTTCCGAGTGGGTGAAGAGTCTCAAACACTCAGAGCCGACAGGTAGCCAACTGAGGCAAAAATTGGCAACTTGGGCTATAATAACCGTATGCGCACCTGGCTTGCAGTCTGGATAGTTAGCTTAGGCTTGGCAGGCAACCTCTATGCCCAAACGCTCTCAGATGCGAATCTAACCTATGATACAGTTGTCAGCAGCAATCTGGCGTTCCCGATTGCACTGGAGTTTTTAGACCCTGCTGATCCGTCGCGCTTCTTTGTGATTGAGAAAAACAGCGGGCGTGTGAAACTCGTGCAGAACGGCACGGTAATCAGCACGGTGTTAGACCTGCCTGTGAACTACGCCAGCGAGCGCGGATTGCTCGGCATTGCGTTGCATCCCGAATTCGCCAGCAACGGATACGTGTACCTGTACTACACCCGCTCCAGCACTGGCAGCGACACCAACACATCAGGCAACTGGACTGACAACCGCGTAGAGCGCTATCGCTGGAACGGCAGCACGCTCGTAGACCCGGTGCTGATTGTCGCCTTCCCGCGCGATACAACGCAGGCAAATGGTCCCAACCACGATGGAGGCGTGATTTTGTTCGGTCCAGACGGCAAGCTCTACGGCGTCACGGGGGATTTGAATCGGGGCTTTTTGAGCAACCCGCGCATCGAGCAGAACACCAGCACCACAGCTGTTGCAGGCGTGGGGGGCGTGTTTCGGCTGAACCCCGACGGCTCGGTTCCGCCCGATAATCCGTTCATCAGCCACGCCGATGCGCGTATCCGCCACCTATGGGCGTACGGCATCCGCAACAGCTTCGGCATGATGTACGATAGCCTCACGGCGCGCCTATGGCTCACAGAAAACGGACCGAACGTGTATGATGAAATCAATATTGTAGAGCGCGGTTTCAACAGCGGCTGGCTGAAGATTATGGGCCCCGACTCGCGCAACGCCACTTATAGCGAGAACGGTAACCAGCCGTATAGCGCGAGCGACCTTGTGTACCTGCCGAACTCCTACTATGCCGACCCGATTTTCTCGTGGCTGAGTCCGATTGGCGTTACGAGCATTGCTTTTGTGCGCTCAGCGCGGTTTGATGCGGGCATCCGCGACGCTGCCATCGTAGGTGAGAGCAACAACGGCGGGCTGTATCAGTTCAATTTGAATGCCTCGCGCGACGATTTCGTGCTGACGGGTGCGTTAGCCGACCGCGTGGCAGATAGCACCACCGAGCGTAACCTGTCGCGCATCGGTACGAGCTGGGGCGTGGTGACCGACCTGCGGATGGGACCGGACGGCTACCTGTATGTGGTGAGTTATCTGGCGAATCGCATTTATCGGATCCGCCCAGTGAACCCACCCGCAATTGTGCATGGTCAGGCGCGTTTGCAGGGCAGGCAAGGGCTGCCACTTGGCGTGCCACTCACGCTGGAACTGATTCAGGGAGCCAACACGGTTCAAACGATCAGTACAACTCTGGACGCCTACGGCAGGTTCTCCGAGCGCGTGAGCACACCCGGAACCTACACTGTGCGGGCGCGCGCGGGCAAGTATCTGCCTATTACGATTGCCAATGTGTCCGTTGTAGCGCAGGACTTCGCTTATCTGAGCCTGAATTTCCAGACGCTGGGCGATGTAAACAGCGACGGCGTGATTGACGACGCCGACCTGCTCGCTATCCTGTTCGCTTTTGGCTCCGCCGACCCGGACGCCGATCTCAACAACGATGGCACGGTGGATGACGCGGACTTGCTGACTGTGCTGTTCAACTTCGGGGCAGGTGGGTAAATCCTACCTCAACTCCGAACTGGAACGGGCGAGGATTCCCTCCAGTCGGTCGATGACACGCTCAGGGCGCACGCTCAGCATGCACTGGTGACGCTCCAGCAGGCAGTCGGCGTTGCGGAAGCGATTCTCGTAGCATTTACTGCACGGCTCTTCGGGCAAAATCAGGTGCAGGTGGGGCACTGGGGGCGTCCACACCATCCACGGGCTTGCGCCAAAGAGCGCTATCGTAGGCGTGCGTACGCTGTAGGCGATGTGCATAATACCGTTGTCCACCGACACGCACGCCCGTGTCCGCTGCAATGCGCCTGCCACCTGCGGTAAACTGAACAGCCCGCGTAGGTCGATGAGTTCTGTATGCTCCAGCAGCCACGACTCGGCGTCGCCTGTGTGGTACACCGCGCTCTGGCGTTGTGGCTTGTCGCCAATCAGTCCCACGCGATAGCCGCTTGAGAAGCACCAGTCAATCACCTGCTTCCAGTACTCCTTAATCCAGAGTTTCGCGCTGCGCCGCCCACCTGTGGAAATTAGTACTTCGGGGATTTCGCGTTCGGGGTCGCGTGTGGGCACTTCCGTACGATAGAAATCGGTCTCCACGAACGCCAGTCGGCACCAGATTTCGGCGATGTAGGTGGTTTTGAGGATGTCGCCGTAGCGTTGCAGCAGGTCGGGCGCGCTCCAGAATTCATCATGCAGGCGGTGAAGTTTGTCGGGCGGCTTGGGCACCTCCTCGCGCAGGTCTGCGCCGAAGCACTTGCCCACCACATAGCGCGGCTGCAGCATATGCGCTACAAACGCCATCGTGGGATGGAAGTCGCAGTTGATGACCAAGTCATACTCGCCTGCAACAGCGCGTCGCTGCGCCAGAAATTCAGGCAGCTTTTGTAAGGCGTTCGGATTGCCGAACACGGAGAACCGCGCGTCAATATATGGCAACGCCTCTTCCAGCTCGCGCGTGCGCTCGCCACTGAAGTAGTCCAGCGTGCAGTTAGGGTACTTTTCCTTCAAACCGCGTAGCAGGGGTGTGACAATCACAAAGTCGCCCAACGCGTCGTAAAACAGCACGGCGATATGCGGGCGCGCGCGCAAGGGTTGGTCGTTGAACCATTCCATGCGTGGAATTGTACCTGCTGTGGTGAAATGATGGGTTTTCGCTTCAATCATCATTAGGCAGGTACAATTCTCCACGATGCCCACGCAACGCCTTAAGATCAAGGGTATGACTTGCGCCGCGTGCGTGCGCCGTGTCGAAAAAGTGCTGCAGCGTGCGCCTGGTGTGCAAGGGGCAACGGTGAATCTTGCCACTGAAACCGCCGAGATTGAACTGGTACAGCCGATAGAGGTCGTCGCGCTGATTGATGCGGTGCGCAAGGCAGGCTATGACGCAGAGCCACTTGCGCCCGAGCCTGCAGAGCAGGACGAGAGCATGCGGGGACTGCAGCTGCGCCTCGCCATTAGCCTTGTGCTCACGGTTCCGGTAGTGATCCTCAACATGTTCTTGCCAGGCGTGTTGCACCATCAGGGCTGGGTGCTGCTTGTGCTCACAATCCCTGTGCAGTTCGGCGTGGCGTTGCCCTTATATAAGTCGGCATATGGTGCGCTGCGGCACGGTACAGCGAATATGGAGGTGCTGGTCTTGCTGGGCACGCTGGCCGCGTTCTTCTATAGCCTTGCGCTGACGGTTCAGGGGCATGCACATCACCTGTATTATGAGACATCTGCCGTAATCATTACGCTGGTGCTGCTGGGGCGCACCTTAGAGGCGCGAGCGCGGGGGCGGGCGAGGCGCGCGCTGGAGTCGCTGTGGAGACTGCTGCCTCGCGAGACGCTGCGCTGGAACGGAACTACTTACGAACCAACGCCGCTGGAGCGGATTCACGTGGGCGATCGTCTGCAGGTGCGCACGGGCGACCGCGTGCCTGTGGATGGCGTTGTGCTGGAGGGGCGTGGCTGGGTAGACGAATCGGCGATTACGGGTGAGTCGCTGCCGCAGGAGCGCGCGGCAGGCGACAGGGTGCTGAGTGGTGCGTTGCTGACCGACGGCACGTTGCACATCCAGGCGCAGGCGGTGGGTGAGGCGACGCTGCTGTCGCAAATCGCACAGACAGTGGTGCAGGCGCAAGCACAGAAAGCGGGTATTCAGCGACTTGCGGATAGGATCTCAGCGGTATTCGTACCGACAGTCGTTGTGATTGCGCTGCTAACACTGGGGGGCTGGTATCTTACGACACGCGATTTTGCCGTTGCGCTGGTGCCTGCCGTGAGCGTGCTGGTGATTGCGTGTCCGTGTGCTTTGGGGCTTGCCGTGCCGATTGCAATGATGACAGGTGCAACGCGGGCGGCGCGGGCAGGCGTGCTAATACGCGGCTTCGAATCGCTGGAGCGTGTGCGGCGCATCGATACACTGGTTCTGGATAAAACAGGCACACTCACGCTGGGCAAGCCGCGCGTTGAACGCATCCTGACCGATGGCTTGGATGAGGCGGAGGCGTTGCGCCTGGCAGCTGGGCTGGAACAGGCGGTGCGCCATCCACTGGCGGAGGCGATTCTAGAGGCGGCGCGCGAGCGGGGAGTAGAGGCAGCGCAGGTGCGTGAGGTGGAGGTTGTGGCGGGCGGTGGAGTAAGCGGAGTTTTGATTCGCCTACATCCTTCGGTCCCCTCTCCGATGATTCGGGAGGAGGAGGTTATCAGAATCGGCAGCCCACGCTTCCTCCGCGAGCAGGGCATCGAGACCGACAAGGCGTGGAACGCACCTGTACTGCTTGCCGTAGGCGGGCGCGTCATGGCGGGGTTTGAGTTTATCGATGACCCGCTGCCCGAAGTCGCTGAGACGCTTAACGCTTTGCGCCACGCAGGACTGCGCCTCGTGCTGTGTTCGGGTGACCGTGCCGAAGCTGTGCAAGCGTTCGCGCAGCAGGTGGGTATCGACGAGTGGCACGCCGCGCAGTTGCCCCACGATAAAGCCGCGCTGGTACGCCAGCTACAAGCCGAAGGCAGGCGCGTGGCGTTCGTGGGCGATGGCATCAACGACGCCCCTGCACTCGCTCAAGCCGACTTAGGCATCGCTGTCGCCACAGGCACACAACTCGCTGCCGAAAACGCCGACCTGATCTTGCTGAATCCCGATCTGCGCACCTTGCTGAGCGCATTACAAATCGCTCAGGCAATCTATCGCGTGGTGCAGCAGAACCTGTTCTTTGCGTTCATCTACAACACGCTGGGTATCCCGCTGGCGGCGTTGGGCTACCTAAACCCGCTGGTCGCTGCGCTGGCGATGAGCCTCAGCTCCGTCTCGGTCGTGGGGAACGCGCTTAGACTGTTGCACGCAGAGTCATCGAATTGCACATCCGCATATTCCTGAGTGAGAGAAACGATGACTCGGTATGGTGGGAATTCACACTTGCGAACGCGCTTGTGCTTAGCGCTGAGTTTACTACAGGTGCGCGCTGGCAGCTAGAGCCGACCGAGTTGCACTACCTCAGGTATCGCTGCAGGGAAAGGGGCTGGAACGGTTCGTTCGGGTGGAGTACGAGGGAACCTTCAACGCAATACAGAATACCGGGACTACGGGAACGGCGGAGACGCGCTTCGTTCCTACTCGAGCAGGCGATATGACTGAAGCCTCGCCAAGACGCGTAATCGCCCCATCAATTACTTCGCAACGCGCGGCTGGGCATGGGATAAAAAGGTATACTTCCCTTTCAGAATACCCTTTAAGTCCGTCCAGTGAGGCGACAAGGGAGGAGCATATGTCTATTGATACATCTTTACGCAAGGTTCTGGTAATCGGCTCGGGTCCGATTGTAATCGGGCAAGCTGCCGAGTTCGACTACTCTGGCTCTCAGGCGTGTCGTTCGCTGCGCGAGGAAGGCTTAGAGGTTGTGCTTATTAACTCCAACCCTGCCACGATTATGACTGACCCCGAAACCGCCGACCGCGTGTATATTGAACCCCTCACAGTAGAGTTTGCGGAGCGCGTGATTGCGCAGGAGCGTCCCGACGGATTGTTACCTACGCTCGGCGGGCAAACGGGGCTGAACCTCGCCACCGAGCTGGCGGTGCGCGGCATTCTGGATAAATACGGCGTGCGGCTGTTGGGCACGCCTCTGACCGCCATCCAAGCTGCCGAAGACCGCGAGAAGTTTCGTGACTTGATGCGCCAGATTGGCGAACCCGTGCCCGAGTCGTGGATTGTGGAGAGCATCGGCGAGTTGCGGCGCGTGGCGGAGATTGCACCCTACCCGTGCATTGTGCGCCCCGCCTATACGCTGGGTGGCACGGGCGGTGGAATCGCCCGCACCCCTGACGAGCTGCTCGAAATCGGTGCGCGCGGGCTTGACCTCTCGATGCGCCACCAGATTATGGTGGAACGCTCGCTACTGGGGTGGAAAGAGATTGAGTATGAAGTGATGCGCGACGGCGCGGACAACGCCATCGTGGTGTGTAATATGGAGAACCTCGACCCGATGGGTGTGCACACGGGCGACTCGATGGTGGTCGCGCCTTCGCAAACACTAAGCGATTTTGAGTACCAGCTGCTGCGCACGGCGTCGCTGCGCATTATCCGCGCGCTGGGCATTCAGGGGGGCTGTAATGTGCAGCTTGCGCTGAATCCCAACGGCAGCGACTACTATGTGATCGAGGTGAACCCGCGCGTGAGCCGTTCCAGCGCGCTGGCGTCTAAGGCGACGGGCTACCCGATTGCCCGTATCGCAGCGAAAATTGCCATCGGGCTGCACTTGGACGAGATTCGCAACCCCATCACGGGCACCTCAGCGGCGTTCGAGCCTGCGCTGGACTACTGCGTGGTGAAACTCCCGCGCTTCCCGTTCGATAAGTTTCCCACCGGTGATCGCACGTTGGGCACGCAGATGAAAGCCACTGGCGAGGTCATGGCGATTGACCGCACGTTCGAGGGCGCGCTCATGAAAGCCGTGCGCGGGCTGGAAGTGGGCGTGAGCGATTTGCGCTATCCGCCTGCCGCACGCCTCAGCCCGATGGAACTGGAGACGCTGATAGCAACGCCCAACGATATGCGTCTCTTTTACATCGCCGAAGCCTTCCGCCGCGGCTGGCTGGTGGAGGAGGTTCACGCGCTCAGCAAGGTAGACCCGTGGTTCCTACACAAAATCAAGCACCTGGTGGAGATGGAGGGGGAGCTAACGGCTCGCAGTGAGGAGTTGCGAGATGTGCTCAGCGCAGCGTCGGCGTCCCCGCCGACGAGTTCGTTCTTCGTAGCGTCGGCGGGGACACTGCTGCTACGGGGTGAGGTCGTCGGCGGGGACGCCGACGCTACGATACAGTTGCTCCGCCGTGCCA